>JAFTMD010000067.1 GCA_017452585.1 Clostridia bacterium | reverse complement strand
CCAATAATTTTCAAAATATAATCTTCAGCGGGGGGAGTTGCCGTTTGTGCGTTCATTAGATAACCTCCTTCGTCTTTTTGGTGGCTATGTTTTTATCACTCTTGGCGAATGCCTTTTCTGTTATTTTAACCAACAACGTAATCAACAATACAAGAACGATATAGATGGCTGCCATGACCAAATAGGGCACCATTTTTTCATAGTTTTTGCTACCGATAGCGGTCAGCGCTGTATACAAATCGTAAACGGTGATGAAGCTGAGCACGGACGTTTCTTTAATCAACGTAATAAATTCGTTGCCTAGGGTGGGAAGTATATTTTTTACCGCCTGTGGGATAACGATTTTTAACATTGTTTTATTATAGCTAAGCCCTACGGCTCGACCGGCTTCCATTTGTCCTTTATCTACGGAGTTGATCCCACCGCGCATAATTTCCGATACGTAAGCGCCACTGTTCATACCGAACACGATAATACCCACCGTCAACGCATTGACGTTGTTTACGTTGAGGGAGGGGAGAAGTACGTAATATGCCAGCAAGAGTTGCACAACCATCGGCGTGCCACGGAAGATAGCGACGTATACCGAGCAGATTTTATCGAGAATGCGAATGGTGCGTTTGTATTTGGGCGCAACCTTCACTATGGCGATAATGGTACCAATCAAAATACCGATAAGAAGCCCAAAAACAGCAACTTTAACGGTATTCCAAAGCCCATCCATAAGTAATTCTTGGAAATATTCAGACTGCATTGTCTTGATGAATTTTTCCCATTTAATATTCCAATTCATAATAAATCCTTTCCATTTAAAAAGTCAAAATTCTTCCCACAAAAATTTTGTGGGAAGAATAGTGTTTTTCTAATAATCAATTAGTTATTTGCTGCCTTTACCAATGCGCTTGCAGGTGCTTCGTCAACAACTACTGCATAGATGTTGCCATTGATGAGGTCGGTTACAGCGTCTTGCGCGGTAGCATAGCCTTTGCCTTCGATATTTGCAAAGCCTGTGTATCCCCAATCTGCGTCGCCGTTGATATACATGCTACCCGTTGTGCCGATCTGATAACCTACTTTCTTGTCGGTGAGGCCCTTCAAAACGGTTTCTACGTCTTCAACGGTTTTGCAAGCGTCAAATGCGGTGTTGTCAGCAGCAACGATAAGTTTTTGAGAAGCTTTATAATATTTGGTGGTGAAGCCATAAATTTCAGCGCGGTCTTCGCTTACGGTAATACCAGCCATACCGATATCAGCGTATCCAGCTTCTACCTGTGTAAAGATATCGTCAAAGCCGATGTTTTTCACAACGAGGTCAAGATTTTTGGATTCTGCGTATGCGGCTGCGATTTCAATGTCAAGCCCGTAAATCTTGCCGTCATCACCGATATATTCGAAGGGTTCGAAGGGGCAGTTGGTTGCAACGACCAAGTTGGATTCGTTGTTGACTACGTCCGTCGTGGTTACAGCATAACCAACTTTCGTGCCTTCGCCTTCAAAGTATTTTGCAACGAGTGCGTCGAAGGTTCCGTTTTCCTGAATGGTTGCAAGGAAACTGTTAAAGTCTTCAATGAGAGAAGTGTTGCTCTTTTTGGTAACGAATGCGTAATCTTCATCAGTAAGTTTTACGTCGATAAGTTTAACCACGTCTTCTTTTTCTTGAGGTGCGAAGAGCTGGCATCCTGCCATGCCAAATGTTGCTACGGTTGCTACGGTTGCCAATGCGATTGCTGCTACTTTCTTAAATGCTTTCATGTTTTTTTACTTCCTTTTTTCTTTTATTTTTATTTCTCACGGCTTTACTGTCGCTCAGTCGTTTGTTATGGTTACAGTTTACTCCTTTTTTTTATCAATGTCAACTATTTTTATGCACTTTTTTAAATATTTTTTTATTTTTTTAAATTTTTTTTGTATATTTATGAATAATTGTATAAAATTTATGAATATTCCGTATAAAATTATTTTCTCGCTTCTTCGCTGGCTAATTTGCATTTGCTGGCGAAAAAGATTGCTTTTTTTGGAGGAATGTGCTATACTACTATTCTAATATTCTACAAAAGTACTTATTATATAGAGGAAGTAAGAAGTGAACAACGAATATTTTTCTTTTGAAGTGATTAAAACAGATCCGGAAACGGGGGCGCGCGCGGGGATTTTGCACACGCCGCACGGAGATATTGAAACGCCCGTTTATATGCCCGTCGGAACGCAGGCAACGGTGAAAGGGGTGTTCCCTCACGATTTAAAGACGGCGGGTTCGCAAATTATTTTGGCGAACACCTATCATTTATATATGCGTCCCGGCGATCGTATCGTAGAGAAAGCGGGCGGGTTGCACAAATTTATGAATTGGGATAGACCAATCTTGACGGACAGTGGCGGATTTCAGGTGTTCTCGCTTGGGAAGCTCAACAAAATTACCGACGAAGGGGTGGAATTTTCCTCCAATATCGACGGCAGTAAGCATTTCTTCACGCCTGAAAAGGCAATGCAGGTCGAGCAGAATCTTGGCGCAGACATCATCATGGCGTTTGATGAATGCAGCGCGTACGGGTATAATCACGCGCAGGCAGAAGCGGCAATGAAGCGTACTTCGGCATGGTTGGAACGCTGCTATAAATTCCACGATAAGCCGGAACAGGCCCTCTTTCCCATCGTGCAGGGAAATATGTATAAGGATTTGCGAACGGAAAGTTTGCAACGCACCCTGCCCTTCGTAAAACATGGGATCGCCATCGGGGGATTGTCCGTGGGCGAGCCCAAGCCACTCATGTACGAGCTTTTAGAACATTTGCAACCGATGTTGCCCACCGACGTGCCCAGATATTTGATGGGGGTTGGCTCTCCCGATTGCCTGATCGAGGGCACTTTGCGTGGTGTGGATATGTTCGACTGTGTGTTGGCAACGAGAATTGCCAGAAACGGCACGGCAATGACGACGCATGGCAGAGTGGTGGTGCGCAACGGCAAATTTAAGGAAGATTTCTCTCCCTTGGATGATGAATGCGATTGCTATTGCTGTAAAAATTACACCAAAGCCTATCTGCGCCATCTCATCAATGTCAATGAAATGTACGGCGCCATGCTGTTGAGTTTGCACAACATCACCTTCTTACACAAACTGATGAAGGGGCTCAGAAATGCCATTTTGGGCGGATACGTCAAGGAATACACCCAGGAATTCTACCGCAAGTATGGTGGGGAAGGAAAGTGGTAAATTTCTAAAACAGGCATACCATGTATGCAGTGAGATACTTTTTGCGAGAGGCTCTGTCCCCATCACCTGGTTGATTTTTGACGGAAAAATACTGCGAAATACGGCGCAAAATGCTCGGTTACAGACCGCAGGGGGTATGCGCCCTTGCATTTCACTTGTCTTTCTTGCATTTTTCTCGTCAAACCGCTGAAAATAAATTTCAGCTAAATCAACCATTCTCTGCGACATAGCCTTGTGAAATGGAGCGACATTTGGCAAAAGATGATTGATTTTTCACGAAAACAGCCCAAAAAATAGACAAATGGAGCACCCATGTATGCGTTTTCGTTTGTTTCGTAAGGCGCGTTTTGTCGGGTTTTGTAAATGAAAATGTGGTGAAAATTTGGTTTTTCTTGTAAAACCTTCCAAAAACACTTGCCAAACCTTGCAAAATGCGGTATTATAATACTATCAATAAAATTGTATGCGCTCTGCGCGCATAAATAGGAGAAAATAATGTTATTTAATTTGTTAAACAGCACAGCAACCAATTCCGGGGCTGGAACAGGAACTACTCCCAGCAACCCTATGAGCGGTTTTTTGATGATTGGCTTCTTCGCCTTGCTTATGGTGGCGTATTTCATCTTTGCAAGACGTTCTCAGAAGAAGAGAGAGGAAGAATCAAAGAAGATCTTGGACGCTATCAGACCTGGCCATAAGGTGAAGACGATTGGCGGTATTTGCGGTACGGTTGTCAGCGTTTCCGAAAAGGACAACACGTTTGTTTTGGAAACGGGCGAAGGGGATAAGAAATCCTATTTGACCTTCGATAAGTATGCGGTTGCGCAAACGGACGCTATGGATAAGCAGGAAGAAAAGAAAGAAGAAAAGAAAGAAGAGAAAACGGAAGAAATGTCTTCCGAAACCAGACATTCGGGCGCAGATATTGCGTAAAAGTAAGCATGAAGAAGGAATACCTCCGCATAGAATAAAGCGGAGGTATTTTTTGTTTATGGAAGAAAAAATTGATTGGTTTCACGTCGTGAAAGGGGTGTTGTTATCTCTCGGTGTCTCTTGGCTTTTAACGGTGGTGTTTGCGGTGATATTGCGCCTTGCGCCCCTGTCGGAAGCGCTCATTTACACCATCAACCAATGCATCAAGGGAGTGTGTATCATTGTGGGTACGCTCGCGTTTGTGCGAGGGGAGAAGGGGTGGCTGAAGGGAGGATGCGTCGCGCTTTTCTTTACGGCGCTTTCCTATCTCGCCTTTTCAGCCCTCGGTGGAACGTTTGCAATCTCGTGGATCGTCCTTTTGGAAGTCCTTGTCGCCTTGCTTTTGGGTGCGGTGAGTGGCATTTTGGCGGTAAATTTACAAGAAAAATAAAAGTTCGTTTGGAAAACTCAAAAAAAATAGGGTAAACTGCTTGCAATTTTACATTATTTATACTATAATAGATAGGCACATAGCATATACATTTGTATGCAAAAAAATAAAAAAGTTGGGAGGAACGTTATGATTAAAACGATTGCAAAACCCGCTGACAAGAAAGTAACCGGTTGTGGCGAATGCAGAAGTACCTGTCAGTCCGCTTGCAAAACGAGCTGTACGGTAGGCAACCAGTCTTGCGAAAGAATCACGCGTGAAGAAAAGATCGAACGCAAATAATTTTTAGCAAAGACGGCGAAACGCTGCAAAAAAATTGAAAGGCAAAAACGCAAAACGGCGTAAGGAAAGGCGCGCGTGTTTCTACGCGCCTTTTTTGCCGTTTAGATTGTAACAATGGACAAGTATGATACACGTATTTAATTACAGAGAAAAAAATTATATTTACGACGTGGGCAGTGGCAGTTTGCACGAATGCGACAAGACCACGGCAGACTATCTCAAGGCGAAAGAGGAAGGGCAGGATGTTGATATCACCTATATCACGGACGAGCAGATCCAAGAGATTTTATCGGACGTGGAAGGGTTGAGAGAACAGGGCTTATTCCAGAAAGAAGAGGTGAAAACCTACTCGATGAAGAGCAACGAAGTGAAGGCGCTTTGCATTCACATTTGCCACGATTGCAATTTCCGTTGCCGCTATTGTTTTGCTGATGAAGGGGCATACCATTCTAAGCGCGAGGCTATGAGCTTGGAAACCGCAAAGGCGGCGGTGGATTTCCTCATTCAAAACAGTGGCAAGAGAAAGGTTTTGGAAATGGACTTTTTCGGTGGAGAACCGTTGATGAACTTTCAGGTGTTGAAGGATACGGTTGCCTACGCGAAAGCGGAAGGGGAGAAGGCAGGCAAGAAATTCCTGTTTACCACCACGACCAACGCCCTTTTGATGAATGACGAAGTGATCGAGTTTTTCAATGCAGAAATGGAAAACGTAGTGCTTTCCTTGGACGGTCGTCCCGAAGTGCATGACGCCATTCGTAAATCCATCAACGGCAAGGGAACTTTCCATCTCATCATTGATAAGATTAAGAAATTCATTTCCCTCCGTGGGGATAAGAGCTATTATGTTCGTGGCACGTTTACGGCAAAGAATTTGGATTTTGCCAAGGACGTACTCTTTATCGCCGATCAGGGCGTGGATTCTATTTCCATGGAGCCCGTGGTGACGGAGATAGAGGACTTGCAGATCAAGGACGAGCATTTGCCCATCATTGAAAAGGAATATGAAAATCTCTGTGATGCCTATTTGGAGAGATACGCAAAGGGACAGGGGTTCAACTTTTTCCACTTCAACGTGGATTTGGAAGGCGGGCCTTGCCTTTCCAAGCGTGTTTCAGCGTGTGGCGCGGGAAATGAATATTTCTCAGTGGCCCCCAATGGAGACTTGTATCCCTGCCATCAATTTGTAGGCGATGAAACATTCCGCATGGGCAGTGTCAGCGAAGGGATTGTCCGCACCGATATTCGCGAACAGTTTAAAAATTCTTGCCTGTTTACGAGAAAGAAGTGTGGAGATTGTTTTGCGAAATTCATCTGTTCGGGCGGTTGTAACGCCAATAACTATCATTACAATGGGGACATCAACGACCCGTATGAAGTTACTTGTGGTATGATGAAAAAACGCATCGAATGCGCAATGCACATTTTGGCGGAAAAGAAATTGATGAAGTAAGGCAAAAAAGGGAGGGGACAGGCTTAAAAATGCCCGATTACCCACCTATTCATTCAAAAATTGCAAAACTTTTTCAAGAAAAACATAAAAAAATCGTTTCAAGTCGTTGAATGACTTGACGAGAACAATAAAAATAAGGTATAATAATAAGGTATATTGTACTCGGAAGAAAAAATCCGATACACATAGGAGGCTTTTATCAACATGGGCAAAAAGAAATCGACAATTTTGATGGTTTTGCTCACCATCGTAATGGTTGTATTGCTTTTCATTACGGCGTTCCCTACCATGACCATTCCCTTTACGGATGGCGTGAAGATCTGGAACCCTGCTGTTACGCAGTATGACTTGGGCGCAGAACTTGGTGGCGGATATTATGCATATTACTATCCCACCGGCGTTATCTCTGAAACAGAGTTTAAGGAACTTGATGCAGAAGATCAAAAATCCTATACTCAATGGAAAGGTTTGTATTTGAACAACGATCCCGATTTTGGTATCATCGACGAAACGGAAGAAGATGAAAACGCAAACGGTATCGTAGACAAATTTGAAGAAACTTTTGCGGCAGCGACGAAGGAAATCACCGCGCGCTATGCAGAAAAAGGCTATTCCGATTATCGTGTAGCCGTTGTGGACGACTTTGCACTTCGCGTACAAGTTCCCGCTTCGGAAGAATCGGAAAATATGTCTGCATTCAACAGCGCTTGCATCACCTTCGAACGTTTCTCGAAAACGGGTGGCATGACCATCACGTTGAAGGGCTCAGAAGTTAGTCAGCTTGAAGACAAAGAAGTAACCGATATCATCAAGGGTTTCTCCTTGTACGAACGTTATGATATGGTATTCATTCGCGCAACCTTCACCGAACTTGGTAAGGAAATGCTTAATGAATTCGCATACGAAGTAGAAGCGGCAAAGGCAGCAAGCTCCGCATCCTCCTCTTCTTCCGCAGAAGAAGTAGTGCTTTCCTTCATGGTTGGCGACGAAGCGGTTATCGAATTGAAAGAGGATTACATGGACAATGGCTACCTTACCACCTCTTACGAACTTCGTTATCCCATCGGCAATGCTTCGGAAAAGGCATACGCAGAAACGGTTATGATTTTGCTCAATTCCGCTCTTAACAATGCGGAAGGTTTTGACATTGAATTTACGGCAATTCCCACCAGCGCAGTTCGTACGTTCGGTTCTATCTACGGCGAACTTACGATGACCCTTCTCTACGTATCTCTCTTTGCAGTGCTTGTTGCGCTCAGCGCATACGCAGTGGTTACCATGGGTAAATATGGTGTTGTTGGTGTTTATGCAAACGCAAGCTACCTCATCGTAACGGGTATTTGCTTCGCATTCATCACGACGGGCGTTTATGAAATCACCCTTGGTACGGCGCTTGTATTCGTGCTTGGTCTCGTCCTTATGAACGTTATCCACGCATACACCTACCGTGCAATCAAGTCGGAATTTGCAAATGGTAAGACGGCGTTCTCCGCAGTGAAGAATGGCTACAACAAGAACATTTGGTTGACGGTTGACGTTTACGCCGTTCTCCTTCTTGGCGCATTGGCCCTTCTCATTGGCGCAGCAGGGCTTGGTACGCTTGCAACGCAGGCGCTTATCTGTATCGTAACCGGCGCATTCTGCAACTTGCTTTGGACGAGAGTAATCAATTATATGTTCCTCTCCGCAAGCAACGATAAGTATAAATATTTCCGCGTGGTAAGGGAGGATAATGATAATGACTAATTTCCTTGCAAAAGTAGTTAAAAAGTTAAATGTCCTCACACTTTTAGCAGCTGCAATTTTGATGATTTCTATTGCAGTTGGGACAATTTGCGGTGTTTCCGGTTTTGGCGTATTCCATAAGGACGCGCTCTTGGAAAATTCCAACACCTTGACGGTATCCATGGAACAGTTCGTTTTCGACAGCGAAGACCTTTTGAAAGAAGTGGAAGAAACCTGTGAAACTGCATTGAAGGGTGTTAGCATTTCTTATGAAATGAAGGGCGATATGTCCGGTAACAGCTGCGAACTCGTCTACCTTTTCAATGAAGGTGTAGATTTGACGGATGCAAAAGCAGCGTTGGAAACGGCGCTTGACGATTTGGAAGGCACGGATACGTTTAAAGGGTTCAGCTTTGTCGTTGCAACCAACAGTGAAATGGCAACGGGTATCTTGGCGAAAGACTACGTTCTTCGTGGCGTAATCGCAGGGGTTGTCCTTGCCGTATTGGTATTCGCTTATGCAACCCTTCGTACGAACTTGTTCAAAGGTGTTGCTGCTGGTGCAGCTACCGCGCTTGGTATGCTCTTGACGACGGCAGTAATCATCATCACTCGTCTTCCCGTAACGGCATCTGTTATTTACGTAATCGCTGTATCCGGATTGTTGACGGCTGTGTTGGCTATGGTTGCGTTGAATAAGATCGACGAAACGGAAAAGACGGAAGGCTTGACGGCAGAAGAAGTGGTTGTCAATGCGCTTGCAACCAAAGAAATTCTTACGTTTGCAGTTTTGGCGGCAGCAGCGCTCGTTGTTGTTGGCGCAGTTGCAACCGCAGGGGTTAGATGGTTTGCTATCCTCGCGTTGATCGCGCTTGTTGTTTCCGCTGGCGTAGCTCTGGTTTATGTGCCTGCAATCTATCTTCCTTTCAAGAAAAAGGTTGATGCAAAGCCTGTAGAAGGCGCATATGTTGGCGCTGAAAAGACTTCTACGAAAATCAAAAAGATTTTCACCAAGAAGAAGGAAGAAAAGAAGGTTGCTCCCGTAGTGGAAGCGCCTGTTGAAGAAGTAGAAGAAACTCCCGCTGAAGAAGAAGTGGAAGAAACTACGGAAGAAACAGAAGAAGCTCCCGCTGAAGAAGTGGAAGAAGCTACGGAAGAAACAGAAGAAGCTCCCGCTGAAGAAGTAGAAGAAACTGCGGAAGAAGTGCAAGACTAAATAGAAACAATGCACGGGCGGGTGGGAACATAAACCCACTCGCTCGTGTCTTTTTCACACGAGAATATGAAAGATCGATAACGCCGAAAGGGCGTTTTTTGGGTTATTATAAAGATAGGTTTTGTTGCTTACCTGTTTGATTTTTGACGGAAAATACAGCGAAATGCCGGCGTTTTGTTTGACGATGGCTTGCTATTTTTGTATTTTTCCTGTTGCATGGTAAAAATTGCGTATCAACGTTTTGTGACATAGCCTGAAGAGAAAATAAAAGAAGAAAGTAGGACATATGAAGAAAATCGTTCCCGAATATTCCTTTTCGGCAGAACAACTGAATAGAGTAGCTGATCTTGCCTTTGAAACGGGATTGACGGAACACATTACGCGGATTTTGTACGCAAGGGGGATAGACACCGCCGACAAAATCCAACGTTTCATGAAGCCCGGGGTGAAGAATTTCCTCGATCCATTTCTGATGAAGGGAATGAAGGAAGCGGTGGAGATGATCACCGAGGCGCGCGATCAAGGCAAAACGGTGGCCGTGTTTGGCGATTACGACGCCGACGGGATTTGCGCGTCCGCTATCATGTATTATGCCTTGAAAGAATTTGGTATTCAACCGCACATTTACGTTCCCGAACGTTCGGACGGGTATGGGCTTTCCATTGAAGCCATCGACCGCATTTTTGAGGAATGTAATCCCGAACTTTTCATCACGGTAGACTGCGGTATTTCCTGCGCAAAAGAGGCGCAATATATTTATGAGTTGGGCACGGACGTGATCGTTACCGACCATCACGAATTGCCTGAAGTGTTGCCGGATTGTGTTATTGTCAATCCCAAATTGAAAGATGACTATCCATACGATAATCTCTGCGGAGCAGGGGTTGCGTTTAAGCTGGCGTGCGCCTTGATTGGCGACATGGCCTATAAATATCTCGATTTTGCCACCCTTGCAACGGTGGCAGACAGCGTTCCCCTGTTGGGGGAAAACCGTGATATTGTCACGGAGGGTTTGAAGAGATTCAACACCCGTATGCGTCCCTGTTTCTCCATGCTGATTGGGAAAAACCACGACGGGGTAACGGCGCAGACGCTTGCATTCAATGTTGCGCCTCGCGTCAATGCGGCGGGCAGAATGGGGGATGCGCAATCGGCGTTTAAGCTGTTTATCTCGGAAAAAGAAACGGAGATTTACGAACTTGCCACCAAGCTTTGCGCGTATAATACGGAGCGCCAAGCCGGCTGTGACGAGCTGTACGCCTCCGCCAAGAAAAAGCTTTTGGAAAAAGGGGCTTACGACAACGTTATCATGCTTTCCGACGAAAGCTGGAATAACGGTTTTATCGGCATTGTTGCCGCAAGGCTTGCCGAGGAATACAATCGTCCCACCATCTTGTTTGTCCATCATGGGGATATGCTCAAGGGGAGCGCGCGCAGTATTGAAAGCGTCAATATCTTTAATGCGTTGAAGAATTGTTCAGAGTATATTGAGGAGTTTGGCGGCCATGCCCAAGCGGCAGGGATCAACATTCGTTTCGACCAATTTGAAGGGTTGGAAAAGGCGCTCAATGCGGAGATTGGCAGAAGCTATTCTCCTACTGATTTTGAACAGATCATTCCCATTTGCGAAGAAATCAAAGGGCCTTTCCCTGATAAATTTGCACGAGAACTCACGCAGATGGAGCCGTACGGCGTGGGGCATAGACGGCCGTTATTTTCCATTGCGGAGGGGGCATGTATGGCGCGACCGGTAAAAGCCATGTCTCCGCACGTCACTGTCAAGAGCGCGTTTATGGACTTGATGTACTTTTCCGGAGTGAAAAATCTCAAGATTATCGAAAGTGACGTTCGCAAGCATTTCGTCTTTGAAATCAACGTTTCCAAGTTTAAGGGGAGAGAATATATCAAGGGCTACGTCCGCGATTTGTTGTACGACGGCAAGACGGGACGTGAGGTGGCGGAGAGCATTTTCGCCAATTCGATTGCTCGTTTTTACGCGCCGAGCGCGGAAATAGATCCTATCGAACTGTCCATGGCGGAAACGCAAGCGCTGATTGCCCAAAAGCATAAGGAGTGTCCCTACGGGCTTTGTTTGATTGCGTCCGATCGTCGCACGTTGCGTTTTTACGAAGGATTGGAGGAATTTGGTTGTGACCTTTTCTATCCCTCGTCGAGAAACCTTTCCAACGCGTTGATCGTATCTCCCGCGCCCGATGCGGACTTGTCGGGCTTCCGTGATTTTATCTTCCTCGACACTCCGTCCGATTTCCATTTGGAGAGCTTACGGGGTAGGCAGGTATTTGTTAACCGCGATATTTGCGGGTATAAGATGTTTGAAAATTTAGACGTCGCAAGGGAAAGTTTATTGGAAATTTTTTCCGCGCTTCGCCGTGAAGTGAAAAATTTACGGGGGGAGAATGCGGAGGAATTTACCAATCAATGCGACGGATTGGGTTTTGATAAACGGGAATTTATCTTTGCCCTCAACGTTTTTGAAGAATTGGGCCTCCTCACCTTTGAAGGGGGAAAATTGACCATTTATCGTGGGGTAAAAGCAGAACTCAATCAATCGAGTATATACAGAAAAGTTTGTTTATTGCAACAGGTTTAGAATGGAAAAAACATTAGAGGAAATTAGACAATTTTATGACGGGGAAGGGCAGGAAATGCTCCTTAGGGCGTATGCGTACGCGCAAAATGCGCACGCCAATCAAAAACGCGCCTCTGGGGAACCTTATTTCATCCATCCTTGTGCCGTAGCCAGCATTTTGATGGCGCTTGGTCTGGATGCCGCAACGATTGCTGCGGCGCTTCTGCATGATGTCATTGAAGATACGCCTTCCACGGCAGAAGATATCGAACGGGAGTTTGGGAAAGAGGTGCTTGCTTTGGTTTCCGGGGTAACCAAGCTGGAAAAAATTGTCTTTAAATCCAAAGAGGACGAAAACGCGGAAAATTTCCGTAAAATTTTCGTTGCGATGGCGAAGGACGTGCGCGTTATCATCATCAAACTTGCCGACAGGTTGCATAATATGCGCTCGTTGAACTTCCTCTCTTACGAGCGTCAGCAGCGTATGGCAAAGGAAACCTTGGATATTTTCACGCCTTTGGCTGGGCGTTTGGGTATTTCGCAAATTAAGTGCGAATTGGAGGATCTCTGTTTAAAATATCTCGATCCTGAGTGGTATGAATATCTCTCCTACAATATCAGCGCAAAACTTTCCGAGCGAAAGGAATTTGTCAATGGGATTGTGGCGGAAATCAAAGAACTCATGAAAAACGACGGGGTGGAAGGAGAAGTATTTGGCAGACCCAAACATTTCTATTCCATCTACAAAAAGATGAAAAATAAGGGCAAGACGTTGGAACAGATCTATGATTTGACCGCTGTGCGCGTCATTGTCAACAACGTTCGAGAATGTTACACCGTCTTGGGGCGTATCCACGAACATTGGAAGCCCATTCCGGGGCGTATTAAAGATTATATTGCAACGCCAAAACCCAACAAATATCAATCTTTGCATACGACGGTTATGACCAGTTACGGCCAGCCGTTTGAAATCCAGATCCGAACCGAAGAGATGCACCGTATTGCCGAATTTGGTATCGCGGCGCATTGGAAATATAAGGAAGGTCGCACGGAAGAAGCCAATACAGACATGGAAAACCGCATGACGTGGTTGCGTGAGGTAATGGAATGGCAGGGGGATTTGAAGGATTCGAAGGAATTCATCAACGCCTTAAAAATGGAATTGTACAGCCACGAGTTGTTGGTGTTCACGCCACGTGGAAAGGTTATTTCTTTGCCTCCCGAAGCAACGCCCGTTGATTTTGCGTATGCCATTCACTCGGAGGTCGGCAACCATTGTACGGGCGCGCGCGTCAACTCTAAAATTGTGCCGTTGACGACCACGCTGGAAGTGGGTGACGTGGTGGAAATTATCACCTCGCCAAACTCCAAAGGCCCTTCCCGTGATTGGTTGAAATTTATTAAATCGTCAAGCGCCAAGGCGAAGATGCGTCAATTTTTCAAGAATGAATTGAAGGATGAAAATATTCGCATTGGGCAATTGAAATTGGAAGAAGAGGCGAAGAAGAAGGGGTACACCCTTTCGACGCTGCTCACGGAAGAAAGTTTCAAACGCATCTCCGATCGTTTCTCCTTCAATGAACAGGCAGAAATGTTTGCGGCGGTGGGGTATGGTTCCGTTTCCGTAAATCAGATTTTATTTAAGCTCATTGACTTTTATCGTAAGGAAACTCCGGTTGCTGGGTTTGAACTCAAAACCAATGGCATGGGGAAACGCTCGCCAAGTGGGGTTTTGATCAACGGACAGCAGGGAATGTTGGTGCGTTTCGCAGGTTGTTGTTCGCCCGTTCCCGGGGATGAAATTGTCGGCTACACCTCTCGTGGCCGTGGGGTAGTGGTGCATCGCGCCGATTGCCCGAATATGAAAAATGTGGAAGAGGGGAGATTGTTGCCGGCTGCCTGGCAGATTGCCGAGGGTACAAAAGCGCGCTACAACGCGAACATTGCCATTCGTGCAACCGATCAGGGCGCTGCGTTGTCCGTTCTTTCGCAAGTGGTAGCGGATATGAAATTATCCATTTCAGCAGTCAACGGTCGAATTGACAAAAACCGTGACGCCATTTTGGAGGCTGCCATTTCATTGGCGGATATTTCCGAAGTAGATTTGCTCATCAAGAAGATGCGTGCGGATAAACGCATTTATGATGTGCATCGTATAACGTCTTTGACGTAAAGAGGTAGAATTATGCAAATTTTTACAATTGCCCCTCGTGGGTTTGGTTCTAATTGTTATGCGCTCACCGAGGATGGAAAAAACGCCATTCTCATTGATCCTGCGCAACCCAGAGTGGAGAGTGAACTCATCAAATTGGGTTTGGTGGCAAAATACGTTTTGTTGACGCATTGTCATTTTGACCATATTGGTGGAGTGCCCAATCTTACGGATTACGGCGCAAAAGTGCTTTGTTCCAACGTCGAAAAGCCCTTGGTTGGCACTGTGGCAGACATGCACGAGATGTTCTGTGCACCCTTCTATGTCTTCCCTGTTTTTGACACTTTTACAGATGGGGAGGAGAAAGAATTGCTTGGAATGCAGGTGAAAATGCATTTGACTCCCGGGCACACCAAGGGGAGCGCTTGCTATGAAATTACCACGAAGGATGGGGGCAGGTATTTGTTCACGGGCGACACTCTCTTTAAAGGCACGGTTGGCAGAACGGATTTCATCACGGGAAGCATGGAAGATATGCGTGACTCTATGAAAAAGTTGGCTGCCATTCAAGGGGATGCGAAAGTATATCCCGGGCATGGGGCTTCCAGCACGCTTCTCGAAGAAAAGCAAAACAATTCCTTCTTAAAGGGTTTATAAGCGTAGATTGCAAAAGGAATGACTATGTTTACGACAAATTGTAGTTTTTTAGAAAATGAACTTTTGGACGTCGTGCGTTTATTCCATCAAAAACCGGAAAATATTACGCACTCTTTTGATTATAAAGAGGGCGTTTTTTTCAATAATTTTCAAATTGATGGGAGGGCGTTTTCCTTCGTAGACGGGGGGCAGGTATGCGATGAGCTTACTTTCAAGCGTCTCGAACGTCGATTTGCTAAGCTGAGATTATATGAAATTTTATCCGATTTATACGGCGAAAAAATGCCGTGGGGGGCGTTGACGGGCATTCGCCCGACCAAGCTTGCCTATCGAGAAATAGAAGAGGGGGGCGATTTTCAGAAACTCTTTGAAAAAATGCACGTTTCTAAAAAGAATATCCAGCTGGTTGCCGATATTTTGAAGGCGCAGGAAGGGGTTTACCTGAAGGGGGACGGCAACACCGATCTCTTTGTTTCCATTCCTTTCTGCCCTACCAAATGTGCCTATTGCTCCTTCATCACCGCACCGATCGACAAAACGCGCCATTTTCTGCCCGCCTATTTAAACGCGCTGACCAAAGAGCTTGCGTCTATCCCTGAAAGTGTGGGCAATTTGCGGAGCGTCTACGTCGGCGGTGGAACGCCTTTCGCGCTGTCTAGGGAGGAATTAGAAGTCGTTTTGAAAGGGATTGCGCCCATTTACGAAGGGTATGTGCCCAAGCGCGAATACACGGTGGAGGCAGGCCGTCCAGACGTCTTTTCTGAGGAAAAATTGCAACTTTTAAAGGATTATGGCGTGACGAGAATTTGCATTAATCCGCAGAGTTTTTCGGACGAAACCTTACAAAAGATTGGGCGAAAACATACGGAGGCGGACATTTATAGGGCGTTTGAAATGTCGGAAAAATATGGGTTTGACATCAATGTGGATTTGATTGCAGGCCTCACCGACGAAACGCCGGATATGTTTGTTGAGAGCGTGGAAAAAGCGGTGGCAACGAACGCCGAAAACATCACGGTGCATTGTCTTTCGTTAAAGTCCGGGGCGAAGTTGAAAGAGGAGATTGACTATCTGGAAAATGACTTCATCTCAACCATGGTATCCTCCTCGCGTGAAATTTTAAGCAAAAACGGATACGTTCCCTACTATATGTATCGGCAGAAATATCAGGTGGGAAACAACGAAAATGTCGGCTGGACGAAGCCCGGCAAGGCGTGCGTTTACAACGTGGATATTATGGAGGAAACGGCAAACAATTTGGCGGTGGGGGCCAATGCGGTTTCCAAACGCGTGTTTACCGACAAAGGGTTAATCACCCGACACGCCACGCAAAAGGATTTGAAAACGTATATTGAAAACGTTGATATCAATATCGAAAAACGCAAAGAATTTTTTAAATAATTGGAAAAATCATAGAAAAAGCATAGCATTTTGATTTACTTTTTTTGAAGAAAGTGATAGAATAGTAATATCGGTCGACTGAGAGACTCGATTCTCCACGGTTTTCTCAGCGATACGGGATTATAATTTCCATACAGGAGGATAAAAAAATGGAAAAGAATGAAATTATTGCTAAATTTGCTACTGGTGAAAATGACACTGGTTCCCCCGAAGTGCAGATTGCCCTTCTTACGTACCGCATCAACCACCTCAACGAACATTTGAAGGTTCACAAGCAGGATAACCATTCCCGTCGTGGTCTTTTGAAGATGGTAGGTAAGCGTCGTGGTCTTCTTGACTATTTGAAGGCAAAAGATATCGAAAGATACAGAGCGATCATTGCAGCATTGGGTCTTAGAAAATAATGCAAGCACGAAAGGGTGGGTTGTTTTAACTCGCCCTTTTTTGTCGTATACCAGACAGAAATAATACGAACCTGATTTTGAATGGCTGATTTTGCCTGATACTTCGTTAAAATCCTCGACCAACCGTCAAGGTTGCCCTGCGGTTTTGCCTTGTCTAATCCAAAATCTGCCTATTGAAAATTGCTACGCATCTCAAAGAGAGGATTTTTCGATAGATTTTGGGAAAGGCGGGCGCAGCCGTATGCATATACGACAAGAACGCATTTATCAAAAGATGCGGAAAAGACACCTTTGAGACAGGTTCGTTTTATTCCGGTCTGGTATAGTAGGTCAGAACTCAACCCAAGCAGGAACAAACGGCGAAAAAACGTTTCGGCATAAGCGTACTTTTTCGTGTTTCTGTTGTACCCCCCGCTACCGTCGGGCGATGGCAAGCGGACAAGAACAAAAAAGAATTAAAGAATAAGGAGAATTACAAAAATGCCAAACTTAGAAAACAGCAAAGTATTTAAAATGGATTACGCAGGCAGAGAATTGACCGTGGAAATCGGCAAGTATGCAGAACAGGCGAACGGCGCTTGTCTTGTTCGTTGTGGCGACACGGCTGTACACGTATCCGTATGTATGTCTGAAACGGCAAGAGAAGGAATGGATTTCTTCCCCTTGTCTGTTGATTTTGAAGAAAAAATGTTCGCCGTCGGTAAAATCCCCGGTGGCTTTAAAAAGCGTGAAGGCAGAGCATCCGACAAAGCGATTCTCATCAGCCGTTTGATCGACCGTCCCATTCGTCCCTTGTTCCCTAAGGGAATTTTCAACGACGTTGTCGTTACGGCAACGGCGCTTTCCGTCGATCCCGATATCGCGCCCGAACCTATCGCCATGATCGGTTCGTCCGTTGCTTTGTCCATCTCGGATATTCCTTGGGCAGGCCCTACGGGTTCCGTTATCGTAGGTTGCATTGACGGCAAGTACGTTATCAACCCCACCGTTGCAGAAAAGGACAAGAGCACCATTCATCTCTCCTTGGCAGGCACGAAAGACGCAATCCTCATGATCGAAGCAGGCGCAAAGGAAGTTACCGATGCGGAAATGGTTGGCGCAATCATGTACGGCCATGAAGAAATCAAGAAAGTTTGCGCTTGGATCGAAAACGAAATCGTTCCCGTTGCAGGCAAGGCAAAGAGAGAAATGGAACTCTATCACATTCCCGAAGATCTCGACGCAGCGGTAAAAGAATATGGTTATCAGAAGCTTTATGAAGCGCTCGACACCTTCGATCGTCAGGAACGTCAGGCTCGTCAGGCGGAAGTGGAAGCGGAAATCGTAGAACATTTCTCTGAAATCTATCCCGAACAAATTCGCGAAGTAAAAGATTCCATTTATTATATTGTAAAGGGAATCGTTCGCGCAAAGATTTTCGATGGTATCCGTCCCGACGGCAGAACGCTTACCGAAGTTCGTCCCATCTGGTGTGAACATGGTATTCTTCCCAGAGTACACGGCTCTGCAGTATTCACGAGAGGGCAGACGCAGGCGCTTACGACCTGTACGCTTGGTATGCTCAACGAAGCGCAGAGAATGGAAGGTTTGGACGAAGAAGAAGAAAAGAGATATATGCATCAATACAACTTCCCCGGCTATTCTACGGGGGAAGCAAAGGCTTTGAGAAGCCCCGGTCGTCGTGAAATCGGCCACGGTGCGCTTGCTGAACGCGCGCTCGTTCCCGTTATTCCCGAACCCAGCGAATTCCCTTATGCGATTCGTGTCGTATCCGACATCTTGTCCTCCAACGGTTCCTCGTCGATGGCTTCCGTTTGCGGTTCGACGATGGCGCTCATGGACGCAGGTGTTCCCATTAAGGCTCCCGTAGCAGGTTGCGCAATGGGTCTTGTTAAAGATCCCGAAACGGGCAAGTACGTTATCATGACCGACATTCAGGGCTTGGAAGACTTCCTTGGCGATATGGACTTCAAGGTAGCAGGTACGGACAAGGGTATCACCGCTATCCAGATGGATATTAAGATCAAGGGCATTTCCGAAGAAATTATGCTTGATGCAATTGCGCAGGCGCAGGAAGCAAGAAAGCACATTTTGGGCAAGATGCTCGAATGTATCCCTACCGTAAACGAAGAACTTTCCTTGTACGCACCCAAGATTGTTACCTTCAAGATCAATCCTGAAAAGATTGGTGACGTTGTCGGCA
Organism: Clostridia bacterium; assembly: GCA_017452585.1. Taxonomy (GTDB): domain Bacteria; phylum Bacillota; class Clostridia; order Christensenellales; family Borkfalkiaceae; genus Scatosoma. The sequence goes on along the minus strand of JAFTMD010000067.1, from coordinate 16,913 downwards.
AGCAGGGTAAGGTTATCAACAAGATTATCGAACAGACGGGCACGAAGATTGACATTGAAGAAGACGGCACCGTTTGCATTGCTTGCTTTGGTGATGTTGCAAATGCAAAACGCGCGCAGGCGATTGTTGAATCCATCGCGCATGATCCCGAAGTGGGCGATATGTTCGTAGGCGTTGTTGTTCGTATCCTTTCCAAGGTGGGCGCATTTGTTGAATTTGCTCCCGGCAAGGATGGTATGGTGCACATCTCCAAGCTCTCCGAAAAGAGAGTAAATCAAGTAGAAGACGTACTCAACATCGGCGACAAGGTGAAGGTAGAAATCATCAAGATTGGCGAAAAGGGTATTGACTTGAAGCTTTCGGAAAAATTGAACTAATTGGTGAAAGGAGAACCCCGATGGTGTAGCCATCGGGGTTTCATGAATATAGGCCTCATTTATTTTTCTTAAACCCTAATATTTCCTCATATATACAATACCATTAATATTATTATAACTTTATAAGTACGGAGAAAATAATGACGAATTTAGAATATCTCGCATGGTTTTTAGAAGAAACGTTTGGCGCAATTTGTTTTCATAATGAGATTGAAGACGGATATGTGGAATTTCCAAATGAAAATAAGGAAATAGAAACGTTGGCTGTGTATTTCCCAAATGAATTAGATTTGATGGATTGGGAAATAACGGAACGACTTACTCGAAAAGCCGGGAAGGAATTTTTTCGTCGGTATGTTGGAGCAAGGAACGTGCGCTTGTGCCCTGTTTATGGTAATTTATTATTTACTGCATATCGGTTAAATAATGAAACGATATATATACAGGGAGAAAGCTTCTTTTGCGGGCCAACAGGACTTGGTTTTATAATCGATTATTTTTTAGGAAGAGATATTTCTTATAGAACTGTAGGAAAGGACGCGCCCAAGGTTGAATTGAAAGGGAACAATGGATTTCAGCTAAAAATAGGGGACGACATCTTACTTACTTTAAAAAAGTTTTTATTGGAACAAAAAAAGAAACTCATTGGGATAAGCGATTTTTATAAGTCACCATATAATTATACAGGAGAGTTTTTAAATAAAGAGAAAAGAATCACAGAACTTACCAAAGAATTTGGATGCGTTGTTGTAAATTCGAGTAAATTAGCAGGTGAACGTCAAGAAAAATTCAGAGCAACGTTAAAGTATATGTCGGAGGAAGATTGGGATATTTTCTTTAAAGCAATAGGAAAAGAAAGAAGAAAGGAAGACGACGAATGAACCCAGATAAATTAAAGAGAATACAATAGATAGTTCCATTGATCTGCCACGTTTCCTAATTTTTCAGGGGGATTGTGAAAAAATTTACATTGCTATTGACAAATGAAAGGCTTTATGCTATAATACTAAAAGGCTCTGTGGTATAGCCTAAAAAAGACTTCTCTTAAGGGGGTAAAGTATGGTTAAATATTCGATTATTGTGCCTGCGTATAACGAAGAAAAAAGCTTACGGCTCTTCTATGACGCCGTGACGCCACTCTTTAAAGGTTTGCAGGAAGAATACGAGATAATTTTTATAAATGACGGCAGCAGGGATGCGACGAGAGAGATTTTGCGGGGGCTTGCCGACCTCGATTATCGCGTAAAAGTGTGCAATTTTTCCCGTAATTTTGGTCAACAGGCTGCTCTTTTGTGCGGGCTTGAACACGCGCAAGGACAAGCCATCATCGCGATGGATGCAGATTTGCAAGATCCGCCCGAAGTCGCTTTGCAAATGATTGAAAAGTGGAAGGAAGGCTTTGACGTCGTGCATGGCAAGCGCAGAAAGAGAAAGGGGGAGACGATTTTTAAAAAGGGAACGGCATTCCTTTTCTATCGCCTGATGCGGAAGATCACCGGTCTGGATATGCCACGCGATACGGGAGATTTTAAGCTGTACGACCGCAAAGTGGTGGACGCCATTCTCTCTATGGGAGAGCATGATAGGCTGCTCCGCGCGCAGACCACTTGGGTAGGCTTCAAGCAGACGTCGATTGAGTTTGACCGCCCCGAACGCATTGCCGGGGAAACCCATTATACGCTGAAAAAGATGATTAAATTGGCGCAATCGGGGGTATTCCCCAACACCGATTACACCCTCACCTTCCCGCTTAAATTGGGGATTTTGTTGGGCGTATTGAGTGTCGCTTGCATGATTACGTTTATCGTATTGGCATGCTGTAACGTGGAATTTGGTGGCTTGGTGGCATGGCTCTTCCCTACCATGGGCGGGCTGTCGGCGGTTATTTTGTGTTGCCAAGGGTTGGCGAATATGCACATGAGCATGATCTACCGCGAGGTGCAAAATCGCCCGAAATATATTGTTGCGGAAACGTTTAATATGGAAAAATAAGAAAAATATTGTTTTAAAAAACCTGCCCTCCTTGTCGATACAAGGGGGGCAGGTATGCGTTTACGTATAAAATTGTTGTTTTTTGGGAGTGGGCGCAAGCGAAGCTTGCTTTTAGGAGTACCTATTCGTGGGCTCTGATCATGGACGCCAGAAACTGAGTTCCTTGACCTCCTGTTGGGAGCATAGTTTCGTGGGCTCTGCCCATTGACGCCTAACGGCGAGGGGCGCAAGCGGTGCTTGCTTTTATGGGTACTTATTCGTGGGCTCTGCCCACACCCGCCAGAAACTGAGTTTCTGGACTTCCTGTTGGGAGCATAGCTTCGTGGGCTCTGCTCATTGACGCCTAACGGCGTGGGGCGCAAGCGGTGCTTGCTTTTAGGCGTACCTATTCGTGGGCTCTGCTCATGGACGCCTAACGGCGTGGGGCGCAAGCGAAGCTTGCTTTTAGGAGTACCTATTCGTGGGCTCTGCCCACACCCGCAAGGAATTGAGTTCCTTGACCTCCGATTAGGAGTTTCGGCTTGCCAGCCACACCATTAATACGGACACGTCCGCAGGGTTGACGCCGGAAATTCTACCCGCCTGTCCCAAGTTAAAGGGTTTGACGCGGTTTAATTTTTCCTGCGCTTCCAAGCGAAGCCCTTTGATCTGCGTATAATCGACGTCGGGGGGCAACAATTTATCCTCCAGACGTTTTGCCTTTTCGATAAGTTCCACTCCCTGTTTCAAATACCCTTCGTACTTGACGGTAATTTCCGCCGTTTCCAATACGTCTTTGCGGTATTCTCCAAATACGCCAAATTCCGACATAATTTCCTTCAAGGGGATCGAGCGTTTGATCATATCCGCATAGGATACGCTGGAGGTGGGCGGTGTGTAGCCATGGCGCTCTAACAGGGGAGTTGCGTCCTTAGGAGGCACCCGTGTCTGCATGGAAGCCAGTAATTGTTCATAATTTGCCTTTCGTTTAAGATAGCGTTGATAGCGTTCTTCGCTGACGAGCCCCACTTCCTTGCCCTTTTCCGTCAAGCGGAAATCAGCATTGTCCTGTCTGAGGCAAATGCGATGTTCGGCGCGCGAAGTCATCATTCGATAGGGTTCGTCCGTGCCCTTGGTGACGAGGTCATCAATCAAAACCCCGATATATGCTTCGTCACGACGAAGGACGAAGGGGGGAAGCCCTCTCAATTTTAAGGAGGCGTTCAGCCCTGCCATCAAACCCTGCGCGGCGGCTTCTTCATAACCACTCGTCCCATTGATCTGCCCTGCCGTATAGACGCCTTCCACTTTTTTAAATTCCAAAGTGGGTAACACGTCCAGCGTGTCGATACAATCGTATTCAATGGCGTAGCCATAACGCATAATGTCGGCTTTTTCAAGACCTGCCACCGAAGCGTACATTTGGCGTTGTACGTCGTGGGGCATGGAGGTGGACATGCCTTGCACATACATCTCGTAGGTGTCCGCGCCCTCCGGTTCGATGAAAATCTGATGGCGTTCCTTATCCTTAAAACGGACAACTTTCGTTTCAATCGAGGGGCAATAGCGAGGGCCCGTCGATAAAATCGTTCCATCGTAGAGAGGGGAACGGTCGAGATTGTCCATAATGATTCCATGAGTGTTGAGATTGGTGTAAGTGAGATAGCAGGGGAGTTTATTTTCCGGCGGTGTATCGTGCAGGAAGGAGAAGGGATAGATATCCGTATCCCCATGTTGCACTTCACACTTGGAAAAATCCACCGTTCTGCTGTCCACCCTTGCGGGGGTTCCCGTCTTGAAACGACGGATCTGGAAACCGATTTTGGCAAGGCTTTCCGTCAGGTGATTGGCAGGCGCAAAGCCGTTTGGCCCCGATTTCTGTACAACGTGACCAGTGATGGTTTCTCCGTTGAGGTAAACGCCCGTACACAAAATGACGGCCTGACATTGGATAATGCCGCCGTAATTCGTCTTGACGCCTACGCATTTTCCGTCCTCAACGAGGATTTCTGTGGCTTCCGCTTGAATAATACGCAAACCTTCCGTGTTTTCGAGGACTTTCTTCATCTCCCGATGATAGGCGTTTTTATCCGATTGCGCGCGAAGGGATTGCACGGCTGCGCCTTTGCCGACGTTGAGCATACGGATCTGGAGGGCGGTGTCATCTGCAACGATCCCCATTTCTCCGCCCAGTGCGTCAATTTCACGCACCAAATGCCCCTTTGCCGTTCCCCCGATAGAGGGATTGCAAGGCAAAAAGGCGATGCTGTCCAGGTTCAAGGTCAATAACACGGTGTTAATTCCCGTACGGGCAAGGGCAAGCGCCGCTTCACAACCTGCGTGTCCTGCTCCGACAACCGTTGCTTGGGCGGTATATTCTAAAAATTCATGTGTTTTCAAATTCATACTTTTTCTATTTCTCTGCGCATGGGTTATTGCTTAAGAATGATGTTTTTAATATCATCAATTTCTTTGGCAACGCGGTCGTTTAAGGAGGAGAGTTTCTCCATCTTATCCCTTGCGTACATGATGGTGGTGTGATCTCTGCCACCCAGCAAATTGCCCACCGCCACGAGGGGCATGGAGAGCATATCACAAAGGAGGAAGGCGCAAATTTGTCTTGCCTTCACCAAATCGGCCTTTTTGCCCTTGCCAATGAGGTCTTCACGCTTTTGCTTGAAGTAGGTGCAGACAGCGGAAATAATTTTTTCCGAAGTAATATCTTCCTGTTCTGTCGAATCGTCTATCGATTCGTTGAGCGCCTTTCTTGCCAAATCCAAGGTGATGGCTTCTTCGTGGAGCTTGCTTGCGAAGATGACGCGGTTTAATCTGCCTTCCAAATTACGCACGTCGTGTCCGGAGTTCTTTGCCAAAAATTCCAACACTTCATCAGAGATGATGTATTTTTTATCGGTTGCCTTCTTTTTCAAGATGGCAATTTTCGTTTCGAGATCGGGGGGTTGAATATCCGCGATCATGCCCCCTTCAAAACGCGTTCTCAAACGTTCTTCCAACGTCGCAATTTCCTTGGGGGGACGGTCGGACGTCAAGACGATCTGTTTGCGCTGAGAGGAAAGCTCGTTAAAGGTGTGGAAAAATTCTTCCTGCACCTGTGTTTTGTTCTTCAAAAATTGAATATCGTCGATCATCAACACGTCTACGTTGCGATAATGCATACGGAATTTCGCGCTACTTCTTTGCGCGATGGAGTTGATGAACTCGTTGAGGAAATTTTCACAAGTGGTGTAAAGCACCTTTTTATCGGGGAATTTTTTCGCCACTTCATTGGCAATGGCGTGCATTAAGTGGGTTTTCCCCAACCCCGATTCCCCATAGATAAAGAGGGGGTTAAAGGTTTCGCCGGGGGCTTCGGCAACCGCTTTGGCGGCGGCGTACACGAATTTGCTGCCAGAACCCGTAACGAAGGAATCGAAGGTGAAGTCCTTATTGATGGGGGAGGCGGTGAAAAGGTCTTCCTCCTCCTCAAAGTTAAGGGGGTATTCATCACTGCCGTCTACCACCAAACGGAAATCTTTGACGCCCAAATCACACTTTACGATGGCGTCGCGGATTTTATCGACGTGTTTGACCATAATGGTATTAGCGCCAAGCGAGGTTTCCGCTTTAAGGACGAGGGTTCTGCCTACGATGTCGATTGGCTCTAAAGTTTTGATGTACGTATCATACGAAATGGGAGAGATGACGCTCTGCACCCGTTCGCTGATCTGTTTCCAAATAAATTGAAGTTGAGAATGTTCTGCCATTTTTCATCCTTTGACAAAATTATTTTAACTTAGTCGTTTGTAAACTTGTCTTTTTGAAAATTATTTGATATAATTATAATACAAATTTCGCGGAAAAGAAAGCGTTTTCGAAGGTTTTTTGAAGATTATGAAAATAAAAAAATTATTCCTTCAAAATTTTAGGAATTATGAGCAGGAATCATTCGATTTTTCGGATGGATTTAATGTCCTGTTCGGCAAAAACGGTCAAGGCAAGACAAATTGCGCGGAGGCCGTCTTCTATCTGTGTACGGGGGCATCCCTTCGTATTCGCCACGATAAGCAACTCATTCGTATCGGGGCGGATTCCGCGCGCATTGTTGCGGAGGCGGAAAATCGGTATGGCAGAGTGACCATTGAGGCGGATATTTATGAAAATAAGCGGGAAATTCGTGTCAATGGCAGTAAAATTCGAAAAAATGCCGACCTGATGGGGCATATCAACAGTGTCTTTTTCTCACCGGGAGAATTGCGTCTGATTCAGGACGGGCCGGATGAACGGCGCCGTTTTATGAACCTCTCCATTTCACAAACTTCGCCTGCCTATTACACCGCGTTGTTGCGGTATAATAAAATTCTCGACCAACGAAATACCTTGTTGAAAAATCGGGACGTGGAGTTGGTGTTGGATACGTTGCCTGTTTGGGATGAGCAGCTTTGCCAATACGCAGCCGTCATCGTTAAAAAACGCCTGGAGTTCGTTGAAAAGCTGGCTCCGTTTGCCAAGGAATATCACGCCTTTTTGACGGACGGGAAGGAGGAATTGGTTATCAAGCCCGACCGCATTTATGAGGGAGATGAGGGGACGATTGCTCAAAAATTGAAGGTGCGCTTGGAGAATAATTATGAAAAGGACTTGCGTTTGGGATTTACGACTGTGGGCCCGCATCGAGATGATTTAAACGTCACCATTGGTGGCATGGAGGCGAAAAGTTACGCTTCGCAAGGGCAAATGCGTACGGCGGCGTTGGCGTTAAAGCTTTCCGAAGTGCAAATTTTCAAGGCGCTTTCAGGGGAATATCCCATTCTCGTGTTGGACGATGTCATGAGCGAGCTGGATCTGCCGAGAAGAAAGAAATTGTTGAAGTGTATTGCCGATTTGCAGACAATATTGACCTGTACCCACGCCGAACGAGTGTTGTATGGGTCAGAATGTAAGAAAATCCGCATTGAAAATGGGAAAATTAAGGGATAAATCCGTGTGTTATTTCACAGACTAAAAAAAGAGACATTCCCTAAAAACGATAGGGGTATGTATGCGTTGAGATATGGTTTGTGAGGAAAACTTATGAGGAAAATCATGCAAAAAATAGGGGCGTTTGCGTTGGCAAGCGCCCTTGTTATCTTTTCTTTTGGGAAAATTGGACAAATCACCCAAAAAGCGGCAGCGGAAGGTGCTTTCGGCTGGGAAAAAATTTCTTCGTATACGACCTATTTTTCAAAAGAGGAAGGGGGCAGGTATGAGAATATTCAGCTTGCCACCACTTTAATTGACGGCATCACCATTCAGCCGTATGGCACGTTTTCCTTCAATCAGACGGTGGGCAGGCGGACGAAAGAGGCAGGGTTTCAAGAGGCGAAGGTCATCTCGCAGGGAGAATATGTGTTGGGGGTTGGAGGAGGTGTTTGCCAAGTCAGCACCACTCTCTATAACGCCGCGTTAAAAAGCGGACTTTGCGTGACAGAGGTGCATCCGCACTCCTTGCGGGTGGGATATGTTCCCCCCTCCCGCGATGCGATGGTGTCTTCGGAGAGTGATTTACGCTTTTACAATCCCCATTTATTTCCCGTCTATCTCGAAGCCAAGGTGTACCAAAACGCACTAAAAATTGCTTTCTATGGAAAAAATGAGGGGTACAGGTATGAGATTACGTCGAAAATCGTTGGAGAAATTCCTCCGCCACTTCCCTTGGAAAAGGAGGGGGATTGGGAGGGCGTTTTGCGTGTGGAGCAAGTCGGCGTTCAAAGTGAAGCGTACCTGGAGAAGTATTTGGGAAACGCCCTTTTATCCCGAAAGTTGTTAAGGAAGGACGAATATCGACCAATTCAAGGAATTATTGTCAAAAAAAATGAGGATACGACAAAGAAAACCCCCATTAACGCTTGTCTTTTTTTTAAAAATTTGTTATAATAAGGAAGTATGAATATAATCTATACGCGCAAATAAGGGAATTTTTCTTTTACTTGTAGCAAAAAAAGGCAGGTTATTATGGAAAGAATTTATTTGAGAGAATTGAATGCAAATTTCTCCGCTTATGATGGAAAAAATGTAACGGTTGCCGGTTGGGCAAAAACCATTCGCGAGGCCAAAGCGTTCGGCTTTATCGAACTCAACGACGGCAGCTGTTTTAAAAACACGCAAATCGTGTTTGAACGCGCCAACTTGGCAAATTATGACGAAATTGCAAAGGAAAATGTCGGTTGTGCGTTAATCGTCAAGGGTGTGTTGGTGGCAACCCCCGAAAACAAGCAACCCTATGAAATTAAAGCGACGGAAATCGTGGTGGAAGGAAAATCGACGCCCGATTATCCCTTGCAGAAAAAACGTCACTCTATCGAGTTCTTGCGTGAAATTGCATACCTTCGCCCCCGTACCAACCTCTTTGGCGCGGCGTTTAGAATTCGCAGTGAAGCGGCCATTGCCGTACACAAATTCTTCAACGACAGAGGGTTCGTTTATGTGCATACCCCCATCATCACGGGCAGTGACTGTGAAGGGGCAGGTGCCATGTTCCAAGTAACCACCTTCGATTTGGACGAAGTGGCGAAAAATGGTAAACCCGTCGATTATAAAAACGATTTTTTCGGCACGCGCGCAGCGCTCACCGTTTCCGGCCAGCTCAGCGCAGAAACCTATGCTATGGCATTTGGCAACGTCTACACCTTCGGCCCCACCTTCCGCGCGGAACATTCCAACACGGCGCGCCATGCAGCAGAATTTTGGATGATTGAACCGGAAATGGCCTTCTGTGATTTGGCAGGGGACATGGACGTTGCGGAAGCAATGGTGAAGTACATCATTGATTACGTTTCTGAAACGTGTAAGGAAGAACTTAACTTCCTCAACCAGTTTGTAGACAAGGGATTGTTGGAAAGATTGAAAAACGTTTCCGAAAATGCTTTCGTGCGTTTGAGCTATACCGACGCGATTGAAATTTTAAAGCAGAATGCGGATAAGTTTGAGGATAAAAATATTTTCTGGGGGAAGGATTTACAGAGCGAACACGAACGTTTCCTTACCGAACAGGTGTATAAGAAGCCCGTTTTCCTCACCGATTATCCCAAGGAAATCAAGGCATTCTATATGAAACAAAATCCCGACGGAAAGACGGTGGCGGCGGCAGATTTGCTCGTGCCTGGCATTGGGGAACTCGTCGGCGGTTCGCAAAGAGAAGATAGCTATGAAAAATTGGTGGCTCGTATTGAAGAACTCGGTATGAAGCCCGAAGATTATTCGTGGTATCTCGATTTGAGAAGATACGGCGGAACGACGCACGCAGGGTTTGGGCTTGGTTTTGAACGTATGGTCATGTATTTGACGGGTATTTCCAATATCCGTGACGTCCTGCCCTATCCCAGAACGTTTGGGGATTTGAAATACTAAGGGGGAGAAATTATGACAAGAATAGTCATTGACGCCATGGGTGGCGATTACGCGCCCCATGAACAGGTGCTTGCCTCGGTGCAGGCACTCAATGCGGATAAGGATTTGTATTTGATCCTCTGTGGTGACGAAACGCAAATCAAGGCGGAGCTTGCGCAGTTGGAGAATAAGTACGACGCAAGCCGTTTGGAAATTGTACATACGACGGAAGTCATTGATATGAATGATGTCCCCACGAAGGCGGTTAAGACGAAGAAGGATTCTTCCACCGTCGTTGCATTCCGTCTTTTGAAGGAAGGCAAAGCAGACGGGTTGGTGTCCTCCGGCTCGACGGGCGCTGTTTTGACGGCAGGGGTCTTGATTTTGGGCAGATTGAAAGGGGTTTCTCGTCCTGCGCTCTGTCCGTTGATTCCTAACCACGAAGGGAAGGTGACCATGCTTTGTGATTGCGGGGCAAACCTCGAATGTAAGCCCATCAATCTGGTGCATTTTGGCATGATGGCATCAGCGTACGCGCAGGCGGTGTACGGCATTGAAAACCCCAGAGTAGGGCTTTTGAACAACGGCACGGAAGATCATAAAGGGCTTGCGCTCCATCAGGAAACGAACGCCATCTTGAAGAAGATCGATTGCATCAACTACGTGGGAAATCGCGAAGGGCGAGATATCATGTACGGGGACGTAGACGTTATGGTTTCGGACGGGTTCACGGGCAATCTTGCCATGAAGGCAATTGAAGGTTGCGCAAAGGCGGTTTCCACCATTTTGAAGAAGGGATTTAAGAAAAATCTCTGGACGATGATTTGCGCCCTCTTGTCGGGCAGTGTCATCAAGGGTGTGCGCGACAGCCTCGATTATCAAAAGGTTGGCGGCGCGGTCTTCTTAGGGCTTTCCAAAGTCGTTGTCAAAGGACATGGCAACTCGAAAGCGAATAGCTTTGCCGCTTCGATTGCGCAGGCTGCAACGGCTGTGCGTGGCAACTTGACGGAGAAGATCAAGGGCATGGTGGATAGCGTGGATATGAACGCTATACAGGCGCAGACGCAAGAAGTAACCGCAGGGAGCGAACAATGAGAGTGAATGATTTTCCCTTCGCGGAAATTGAAGGGAAGATAGGTTACGTTTTTAAAAACAAACAGCTGTTAAAGGACGCCTTCACCCACTCCACTTATTCCAACGCCTTTGGCGGTGGAAACAATGAGAGAATGGAGTATTTGGGGGATTCGGTGTTGCAACTGGTCGTTACCGAATGGCAGTATATTCATCAGGGAGAAAAGGATGAAGGGGAATTGACGCGCGAACGGCAGAAATACGTTTGCGAAGACGCTTTGGACAAGGTTGTCCGCGAACTTTCCTTGGAGAAATACTTGCTCTATTCGGGTGGTAAAGCCAACGTCGGGAAAAAGACGGTGTCCAGCCTGTTTGAATCGGTGGTGGCCGCCATCTATTTAGACGGAGGATACTTGCCCGCCAAAGCGTTTATTTTGGAGTTTGGTAAATTTCAAAGGGAAATTTTGCCCGTCAACTATAAGGGAATGGTGCAGGAACTTTTGCAAAAGAAGGGGTTAGAACCGCCCGTCTATCAAACGCAAAAACAAGGCAAGGACAACGCGCCCATTTTCAATTCGACGGTGGAAGCGCTTGGCGAAGTAGCGCACGGGCAGGGCGGCAGTAAAAAGCAGGCGGAACAGGACGCCGCGCAAAAGCTCTATCAGCGTTTGAGCAAACATAAATAAAAAAAAGGCTCTGTCACATCATTTGGTTAATTTTTGACGGAAAAATGCTACGAAATACGGCGTGTTTTGCTTGGTTACAGACCGCAGAGGGTATGCGCCCTCGCGTAGCCAATCAAAATCGAATAGAAATAGCCTCAAAGCGGTCTTTTCCGTATCTTTCGGAAAAACCTCTCTTGCGGTATTTCAATACGGCTACGTTCGGCTTTGCCAAAATCTATCGAAAAATCCTCGCTTTGAGGTGCTTAGCAGTTTTTGCTGAGCAGATTTAGGATAAGACAAGGCAAAACCGCAGGGGTAACCAATCGGTTTACCGAGGATTTTAACGCAGTATTAGACAAAATCTGCCATCAAAAACCTAATGCTATTCGGTTTTGATTGGCTACCTTGTCTTTCTTGTATTTTTCTCGTCAAATCGCTAAAAATAATTTTTAGCTAAAATCAACCATCCTCTGTGACATAGCCAAGAGAAAAATAAAGAAAGATATAGATATATCGAAAGGAGTATAACTTTGGATCTGAAGGAAATACAACTCGTCGGCTTTAAATCTTTTGCCGATAAGACGATTATCCGCTTCGAAGAAGGGGTTACTTGTATTGTAGGGCCGAACGGTTGCGGGAAGAGTAACGTATCCGATGCGGTGCGCTGGGTGCTTGGTGAGCAGTCGGCGAAATCGTTGCGCGGTTCTACCATGCAGGACGTTATCTTCAATGGTACATTGACGAGAAATCAGCAGTCGTTCTGCGAAGTTACCCTTGTATTTGACAACAGCAAGCATATTTTCCCCACCATGGACAGCGAAGAAGTTGCCATGACGCGTAGACTTTATCGCAACGGGGACAGCAAATATCTCATCAACGGTCAAAACAGCCGTTTGAAGGATATTGTTACCCTCTTCCATGGCATTGGTTTGGGTAAGGAAGGGTATTCCATCATCGGGCAAGGTCAGGTAGAAAAGATTATGAACTCTCGCCCCGAAGACCGTCGTGTTATCTTTGAAGAAGCGATGGGGTTGATGGTTTATAAACAGAGAAAACAAGAAATCGAAAGAAAGGTTGAGGCTTCTAAGGATAATCTGTTTATCTATTGTCAGCGTATTGACGAAGTGGAACGCCGTATGCCCCACCTCAAAAAGCAGGCAGAGGCAGCGAAGGAACGCAACGAGTATGTCAACACGTTGAAAATCAACGAAGCGAATACATATATCTACCGCTATGAAAACGCGGAAAATGAAAAGAGCAAGTTCAAGAAGGATATTGCGGAAATTTCCGATAAAATCATCACCTTGAATACGCAGATCGAGCTGATCAATCGCAAGCTGGAGGAAAATCGTGGGAAGATCAACCGCGCCGACTTGCGTCTTACCGATCTCAACGATCAGCGTGTTATCCTCTCCGTTGGCAACGAAAGAAAGTATGGGGAAGGCAAACTGTTGCAGGAAAAAATCAGCACCTATCGCAGCCAAATCACGGCGGCGGTAGATATGTTGGCTGCCAGCAAAGTGCGTATTGGCGACATTGACAACGAACTTGCCCTCATTGCCAGAAAGACAACGGACGGCAACAAACGTTATGGAGAATTGGAAACGCAGATTGAAGTGTTGCAGGCGGCTGTGCTTGCTTTGGACAAGAAAATTCAAGTGTTTGAAAACTTGTCGGACGAAGTGCGTCTTTCCCAGCTTTCCGACGCCGATCAAATTGCAGAGATGAAGAAAAATCTTGGTACGTTGGCGGCTCGTATGGAGAGCGTAAAAGACCGTTTGACCGAACTTGCCGACGCCGTTAAAAAGGCGGAGGAAAGAAAGGAACGCCTTTCCGACGAATTAAATTCCGTTAGACGAGATTTGAAGACGTTGAAGGAAATGAGTGAATCAGGCATTCGCGAATTGGAAGAAAAGCAAGAAGAAGCGCGCGAAATGCAGCTCACTGTCAACGACTTTAACCAAGAACTTTTCAACGCGACCGGGCAGCTTGCTTCCCTTCGTGAAAACTTGGAAATGTATATCAGCTTGAAAAATCGTTTTGAAGGGTATAAGGAATCGGTTAGACGTCTGTTGTCCGTTTCCCGTACGAACGATGAAATCAAACGCCATTTGCATGGCTCGCTTGCGGATATTATTTCCACCGAGCAGAGATATGAAACGGCTATTGAAACGGCGTTTGGCGGGGCTATGCAGAACGTAGTTACCCCCACGGCAGACGACGCGAGATATTTGATTGAATACTTAAAGCGCACCAATGGTGGTGTGGTAACCTTCTTGCCCGTTGCAAGCATGCGTCCCCGCCCCGATTCGAGAGAAATTCAACGCGCTTTAAGCGAACGTGGCGCAATGGGGCTTGCAACGGAACTCGTTCAATACGACGATTACTATCGCAACGTTGTCAGCAACTTGTTGGGCAACACGTTGATTTGTGATACGATTGCCAATGCAACCGTTATTGCAAAGAAATACGGCAACCTTTTCAAAATCGTTACCCTCGACGGGGACACCGTCGCAACGAGTGGTGCAATGACGGGTGGTAGCCGTGGCAGAAACGCGGCTTCGTTGATGTCCAACGAACGTAAGATCCAAGAATGCAGAGAAAATATTGCCAAGAAGCAAACCCTCATTGAAAAGCTGAAAAAGGCCATTGCAAACAGCGAACAGGAAAGAAGAGAAGCGGAAGCAATGGTGGAAAAACTCCGTGAAAAATATCAGGGAGCAACCAGCGAAATTGCAGGTTTGACGCAACGTGAATCCGCCCTTTCCCAGCAGCTTATGGAAGCGACCGCCGACATCGAAACGTACACGGCGGCGTATGGGGAACTCGACAGAAAATTGAAGGATTTGCAAGATGAAGAAGCAAACTCCTCGTTGAGCGAAGAGCAGATGGCGCAACGCCGTAAGAATGCGGAAGCAGAAATGGAAAAACAGCGTAGCCAAAGCGATCGTTTCAAGGAAGAACGTGAAGAAAAGAGTAAGCAATTGCAGGCGTTTAACGTGGAATTTGCCACCCTCACTTCCCAGCTTGAAAAATATAAAGAAACGGTGGAACGTTTGAACTTGGAAAAGGAAGACCTTGTCAAACGTATCCGTGAAGTGGAAGATGAAAAGATTGACGCGGAAAGCCAGTTGGTTATCCTGGAAGAACGTATGAAGGAAAACGAGCTGACCGAAGCGGAAAAGGCGGCGGTGCAGGCGATTTTGGACGAGATCAACGAGCTCAACTCACAGAAGGAAGCCATCAACGCAGAACAAGTTTCTTTGGAAGAAGAAAAGACGGAAAAGCAGGCAACCTTGACCAAGAGCTCGGACAAGCGTTATAAATGCGAAATTGAAATTAGTAAAATCGACACCAACCTCGAAAATGCTCGTTTGCGTATGGACGAAGCGTACGGCCTCGATTATGAAGGATGCTTGCAGTATCGTCAGGAATACTTCAACATGGACGAAGCGGCTGGGCTTATCACCGCGCTCAAGCGTAAGATTACCATCTTAGGGGACGTCAACCCGCACGCCGTGGAAGAATACGAAGAGGAAAACAGCCGTTTGGAAGAAATGCTCACGCAGAAAGAGGACTTGCAGAAGGCGCTCAACGATTTGCAGTCTGCCCTTGATGAAATTCGTGGGGAAATGCTTCGAATCTTCAACGAAGGCTTCCATGATTTCAACGAAAACTTCAAAGTCACCTTTAAAGAACTCTTTGGCGGTGGTAAGGCAGAACTTCAAATCGACTATGAAGAAGTGGAAGATCCTTTGACGGCAGGCGTGGAAATTGTCGCTTGTCCTCCGGGCAAGAAACTCACGAAGATCTCCTTGCTTTCGGGCGGTGAACGCGCCTTGACGGCAATTGCGATTTTGTTTGCTATCTTAAAGTCGAAACCCATGCCCTTCTGTATTCTCGACGAAATCGAAGCGGCGCTTGACGATGCAAACGTTGATCGTTTTGCTTCCTATTTGAAGAATTTCTCGAAAGAAACGCAGTTTATCGTAATCACGCACAGAAAGCCGACGATGAATCAGGCAAACACGTTGTTTGGGGTTACGATGCAAGAAAAGGGTGTGTCCAAGATCGTTTCTGTTAAGTTGGCAGACGTAGAAAAAGAATTGGGCGCAGGTACGGTGGAATAAAAATATTTTGTCCATTTTCTGTGACATAAATAAAAAAAAGACAAACACCTTTGGGTTGTTTGCTAAATGAAATAAAAGATTGATTGCCCTTGCGTGTTTACGCATCGGCAATTCAATCTATATGGGAGAATACTTATTATGGGATTTTTTGGTAAAATTTTCGGGGCGTTGAAAAAGACGAAAGATAATATTTCAGAAAAATTACGCGTCCTGTTTTCTAAAAATAAACTTGGGGATGAATTCTACGAAGAATTGGAAGAACTGCTCATCTCCTCCGACGTGTCCGTATCGACGGCAGAAGAAGTGGTTTCGCGCGTCAAGGCAAAAGCGATTGAGGGCAGATTGTCCGATCAGGAATATGTTACCAGCCTCCTTCGTGGCATTTTGACGGATATTTTGGAAGAATCGGAGGTGGAAGCGCCTTCCTATCCTTGTGTCATCATGCTTGTGGGCGTCAATGGCGTTGGCAAAACGACAACGGTTGGCAAGCTTGCGCACTATTTCCTTTCGCAGAGAAAGACGGTTACCGTGGCGGCTGCGGACACCTTCCGTGCGGCGGCGAGTGAACAGCTTTCTATCTGGGCAGAACGCGCCAAGGTGCGTATCGTAAAACACGAAGAGGGGAGCGACCCTTCCGCGGTGGTTTTCGACGCAATTTCTTCCGCAAAGGCAAAAGGCACGGACGTGTTGATCATTGACACGGCAGGTCGTTTGCACGTCAAGGACAATTTGATGAACGAACTTCGTAAAATGGAACGTGTCGTCAATCGTGAATTCCCCGAAGCGGACTTCTTGAAGTTGCTCGTTTTGGATGCAACGACGGGGCAGAACGCCTTAAATCAGGCGCGCGTCTTTGATGAAGCCATCGAATTGGACGGCCTTGTTTTGACGAAATTGGACGGCACCGCAAAGGGCGGTTTCGTGTTCTCGTTATCCTCCGAACTTTCCTTGCCGGTCATCTATGCAGGGACGGGGGAAAAGATGGAAGATTTGGAATTTTTCAACTCAAAAACTTTCGTTGAGGCCATTCTCTAAAGAAAACAAAAATGCTTTACAGGGCACCATGTATGAGGTGAGATATGAAAATTGACATTTTAACTCTATTTCCGGAGATGTTTTCTGCCATGACGGAGAGTATCATTGGCAGAGCGCAAAAGAATGGAAAAATTCAAATCAACGTCGTCAACATTCGCGATTACACCGAGGATAAGCATTTAAAATGCGACGATTATCCTTTCGGCGGTGGCGCGGGTATGGTCATGATGGCTCCGCCAATTGGGAATGCAATCGAGGCGCTCGATCCCGAGCATAAGGCTCGCCGTATCTATATGTCT
>JAFTMD010000066.1 GCA_017452585.1 Clostridia bacterium | reverse complement strand
GCCCGTTTTGCGTTCGATTTACGGCAAAGTGCCTTATCCGATTTTCCTGTTTGTCTACATATTCGGTTTTACCTTATGCGCATACATCATGTGCTTGCTCGCAATGGGCGTCAATCGCCTGCGCGCTTTCCTTTCCGAAAGAAAGGTTTTGGCTGTGGCTGTAGCTTCGGAAAATGGCAATCTCTTTAAAAACGCAGCGCCCAGAACGCAACCGATCAAGCCGATCAATTCGGCTGTAAAAGACGATAAACCCACACAATCTGATAAAGAGGAAAAATAATCTCAACGCAGACATGGGTGTCTCGTTCATCCAATTAGGAGTTATAAAATTATGAAATCTATCGCTATTGTTACAGGCGCATCCAGCGGGATTGGGAAAGAGTTTTTCCTTTCTTTGAATGAACGCAAGCAAAACCTGGACGAAATTTGGGTCGTTGCGCGCAGTCAGGAAAAATTGGAAGCGCTCCGCGCGTTGACCACACTCCCCGTGCGCGTTTTCCCCATTGATTTATCCCAACCCGACGGCGTAAAACCTTTGGAAGACGCCTTTCAAATGGAAGAAATTGGCATTGAATACCTCATCTGCGCCTCCGGATTTGGGCGGTTTAACGCCACAATCGATGACGAGAGAGAGGTGTTGGAAAACATGGTCGACCTCAACTGTCGTTCGATCGTCAGCCTGACCCGTTCGGCTTTCCCCTATATGAAAAAGGGAGGAACGGTTGTGCTGATCGCCTCGTTGGCGGCTCTTCAACCCATTCCTTATATCGCCACGTACGGCGCGACCAAGGCGTTTGTGCTTTCCTATGGGAGAGCCTTGAACAAAGAACTTCGCGCGATGAAGGGCGCAAGATGCCTGTGCGTTTGCCCTTACTGGACCAAGACAGCCTTCTTCGACCGCGCCTATGCGGAAAAGACGATTGTTAAAAATTATGCCGTAATGTACGAACCGACGCAGATCGTTCAACAAACTTGGAAAGACCTGAAAAAGAAAAACAAAGACGTATCCATTTACGGAACGATTGCCAACGGGCAAGCTTTGCTTGTAAAACTCCTCCCCCACCGTTTGGTTATGTGGATTTGGATGAAACAGCAGGGCTTACAATAATAGATATAAACATAAAAAACATCCACGTGTACCGCACGTGGATGTTATTTTTCGGGCATAGCAAGTGGAGTGATGAGGCGTTCTTACCTTTAAGCAATATTCCACCTCATCCGACAGCTATGCCGCCACCTTTTCCTTTAACGGAGACGTAAACCCCTTTGTCCGCTTTGCGGACATTTCCCCTAGCAGGGGAATCGCCTCAAGGAGAAGGCAAGTAAATATTCTCATTGAGCCCGTCTTAATAAGAAACAAAGTTTTCTTCCACCTCATCCGACGGCTATGCCGCCACCTTCTCCTCAAGGAGAAGGCAAGGTATGTCCTCATGGAGTGTGTCATTCCTTCTCACCCGACGGCTCTCCTCAATGAGAAGGCAAGGTACACCCCAACCATGCGATATCATATAGCTTTCGTTATATCAGAAAACCGACCCCTTCGATAGAAGTGAGTCGGTTTTGTTCTTCAAAAATTTCTTTTAAAAGTCTTTCAACGCAGACATGGTATGCCCGTTTTATATTTTATTCGTTTTCAGCTTCCTTCTGCGCAAAGTATTCTTTTAAGGCGTTACACGTTACCGAACTCTCGCTGGCGAAAATATATTTACCGCCATTGACACCGTCGTTCGTTTGCTGCGTAGACCATTCCGCTAAAAGTTCTTCATAGCTTGCCGTACGAAGATCTATCTTCAATTGATATTCTTCCTGCGGCTTGCTCAAATCATTTTTAAGATTCATCTTGTAAACGCACATTCCCCAGGAACTATCCCACCAGCCAACGGAAACGACTTTGTAGCTCCAAAGCGTCCAGCCAAGCCCCGTTCTGTCATAGACGTTCAAATATTCCACCCAGGCATCCTGATCGCCAAAGAAGTTAAATTCCCCTACCAATTTCGGAACGTCATAATTGGTAAACGAGAGGAGGAGATAGTGGAAATCATAGTACAGCCAATTGGGCAAAGTCGACGACGACCAATTGTAGAAATGATACTGATACAACACGTTTTCCCAACCGAATTTTTCAGGATTGGGCAAGGAGGAGAAATACCACACCCCCTCGATAGAAATGACGTGTTTCGTATCCACCGCGCGGATTGCCTCGTAAAGGCGATCCATCACCGCCCACTGCAACGGGCCCGTGCCACTTTCCATTCTTTTCGTCGGCTCATTGACGAGGTCATACGCCAAAATCGTAGACGCCAAATCACTTCTACCGCCGTCTGCAACAGGCGTTATGTAGTGCTTTGCAATCTCCTGCCAAAGCGTACACATGGATTGTATGTAGGTTTCATTTTCCCAAAAATCGATATCGCGCGTGCCGGAGTGTTCATAACCACTCTGTCCGCCAACCACGCCGTGCATATCAATGATGACGCGCAACTCGTGCTTTTGGGCAAGCTCGAGGAAGTAATCCAACTTCTCAAACGCGTCCTCTCTCATGGTCAACTGCTCGTCCGGGCCTTCCATGAAGTTACGATAGTACATAGGCAAACGAATGGTGTTCAAACCAATGCTTTTGATGTTGATGAAGTCCTGTTCGGTACAATAGGAATAGAAATACGCATCATTGAGGGTGTCGATTTGTTCCTCCGTGAAGCGTTCCGCTAAAATTGCGTCCATTTCTTCCTGATAAATTTCCTCGTATTCCTCCACAATGCCTTCCTCGTTGACCTTAGTAAAACTGCCATCCTCATTGAGAAGGGGGCCAATGGAGTTGACCGTCATCCAACCCTCGGAAATGAAAAGGTTGCCAAAGTTAACCCCTTTGATTTGGAACAAGTTCCCCTCTTCGTCATAGAGCGCATCTCCGTCTGCGATAATCGTGCGGATATCCTCCCCCGTGTCCTTTCTGACAATGTGGTCGGGCGCATCCCATTGATAGGTGGTGCGATAGATATGTCCCCAACCGATTGCCAGCCCCGCGCCAACACCAGCGACAAGAACAAGACTCAATGCGCCCAAAATAACGCGTTTTAAAATTTTATTCATGGTCTTTCTCCTTTTTTGTGCCATGCCATAATGATTTGGCAAAGCCTTTTTCTTTATTATACCATATTAAGGGAAAAAATGCAATACCTTCCGTGAAAATAAATTCGGCAAAAAAATTGAGGTGAGTTTAATTTCTCTTTCATTGGCGAGCGCCACTTTAATGCGCGTAACCACCTGCACGCCTTCAGATGAACGCGCATACTTATGCCAAAAAAGTATCTCAACGCATACATGGTGTACCCGTTTTGAAGAAATCCTCAAAAAAATGACTGCCTTGCGACAGTCATTTTCTTTTTGAAGTTTATCGTTAAGCTTATTTAAGTTCAGCGGTAGCGCCGTTTTCCTTAAGCTTAGCAACCAATGCTTCTGCATCTGCTTTGGGCATAGCTTCTTTGATAACGCCCATAGCTTCAACTGCTTTCTTAGCATCAGCAAGGCCAAGGCCGGTTGCTTCACGTACAACTTTGATGATAGCGATCTTGTTTGCGCCAACATCTTTAAGAACTACGTCGAATTCCGTCTTTTCTTCTGCTGCGGGAGCTGCTTCTGCTGCGCCACCTGCTGCGGGAGCTGCTGCTACCATTGCGCTTACGCCAAATTCTTCTTCAAATGCTTTAACGAGATCGTTGAGTTCAAGTACGGTCATCGCTTTTACTTCTTCAATGAGTTTCTGTACATCCATGATTTTTTAATCCTCCGATTTTTAATAATGATTTTAAATTTAATAATTGAAAATTAGTTGCTTTCTTTCTGCTTTGCAATAGCGTCCAATACGCCAACAAACTTGGAAAGGGGAGACTGCAAGCAACCAAGCAATCTTGCGATGAGTACTTCTTTGGAAGGGATCGCGGAAAGCGCTTTTACGCCAGCTTTGTCAAGATACTTGTTTTCTACGAACGCGCACTTGGGAACAACTTTTTCCACCAATGCAGGGTTTGCTTTCGTTTCTCTTGCAAATACTGCTGCGCCACTCGTTTCGTCCGCACAGAAAACCGTTGCGGTGGTGCCGTTGAGATCGTTGTCGAAATCTGTGATACCAAGTTCGTTGAACGCTCTTCTAACCAACGTATTTTTGTAAACCTTGTATTCGCAGTTTACTTCTTTAAATTTGTTACGAAGGGCAGTTACTTCCAAAACGGTAAGCTTGTTATAATCAGCCAAAACGATGGATTTGCTTGCCTGAATTTTCGCCTTGATTTCTTCTACAACTTGTTTTTTAAGTTCTACATTTGCCATTTTTCTTTGTACCTCCTTTAAGCGGGGTTACCCGCCTGACATAAAAAATACCCTATGCCGCATGGCATAAGGACCGAGTAACTTTCTTTATCAAAGCTCTATTTCCTTAACCTCGGTGAGTGTTTCCATCAAACCTTGCGGTGCTCACTTTCTGCGGCTACTGATTTTTACCTTCTTATTATAACATCTTTCGCAAGGGCAGTCAATCAATTTCACTGCCCTGACTCAGATTTTTTTATTTTTTTATGAGTATACCCTATC
>JAFTMD010000065.1 GCA_017452585.1 Clostridia bacterium | reverse complement strand
GCGTCTTGCCGTCCTGCTTAACGGTGACCGTGTACTGATCGACCACGCCCCCGAGCGCGTTCGGTTCAAGGTATTCCATTTCCACGACCGCCTCTCTATCGTACGGCTGTTGATTGAACACGAAGAACGGGAACTCCCCTTCGCCTGCCTTTTTATCCTTGCCCGTGAGCGCGAAGAACGCCTTATCGAACTCCTCTTGCAGGAGCTCCAACGCCTGATCGGCGCGGCGCAAGCTGCTCTTTTCGCCGTCCGAAGCGCACGTGCCCGAGCCTACGTCGTGGAATTCCAAGCTCGCCTGCGCCTTTTCCGCGCGGGTAAACACTTCCTGTTTCTTGGTATATAAGCCCTGCAACTCCGCCAAGGAACAGAGCTTTTCGGTGGTGAACAGCTTGTTTTCCAGCTCGATATGCTTTTGCTTGATACTGCTCATCGAAGTGTACGCGCCGACGAGGCAGTTATGTAAGGAGCGGTGCCATTCCGCCGTGGGATGCACGTCCGCGAAGTATTCCTCGGGGGTGCTGTGAACGACTTCGACCCCCTCTTTCGCCTTTTCCTTAATGAACGCGTTGACGTCGTCGAGGTCCTTTCTCGACGGGTTGCCGCCGTGGTTGCCTACTCCCTAAAGCGCGATCCCGATTTCCCTTCCCTCGTAGTGGCCGAGCTTGCGGTTGATGTCCTCCATCGCCGTGCCGAAGCCCGAACAATAGATGGTTTCGTCCTCGACGCGGCTGACCTTGACTTTGCTCCCGTCAGGGCCTACCCAAAGGAATTCCTTGTCGGGGAGTTCGAGCATATTCGGCATCGGACGACAGACCATATAGCTGTCGAAGCCGCATTTTTTCAGAACTTGCACGAGCCCTACGGTATGCCCGAAGGAGTCGAAGTTGATCGCCGTCGTGGGACGGGCGTTGAATTTTTCCTCGAAATATTCCCTGCCGAGCTTGATCGTTCTGACGAACGCTTCGCCCGAGGGCAGGTTGCAGTCGGGTTGGAGATACCAACCGCCTATGATCTTCCATTTGCCGTCTGCGATCTGTTTGGAAATTTCCTTGAACAGCGCGGGATCGTACGTTTCCACGTATTCGTACAAAAGGGATTCGTTGTGGCAGAATACGTAGTCGTATTCCTTGCAAAACTCCGCCGCTTGATAGAAGGTGGACAGCGCCGCGCCTGCGCCCTCTTCCCAATCCCACATCCAAACGGGGTCTATGTGCGAGTTACAAATCAAATGGATCTTTTTCATAATCGTTTTACCTTTTATGGCTTTTTTGATCGGCGAAGATTGCCGTTTGCACTATTATACAATGTTTTGGAACGATACGCAAGTAGATAGACAAAAATTTTTCGCGAGGAAACAAAAAAACGCCTGTTAGCGTTCTTCCCATAGGGATTTTAATGAAACAACTTAAAAATTCAACTTTTTAGAAGTCGCGTTTTGTTTTATCCATGCAAAACTATTGAATTATGTTTGTCTTTTTGATATAATAAACCCACCGATAAATAAGAATTTGAAGGAGTGTTGTTATGTCAATACTTAAAGGATTAGAGTGGACATTTGATACAGTAGCGTCCACATACGAGAAATTGCGTCCTGGCTATGTTGCTGAGTTGTATCAAATAATATTCAATTACATTTCAATTGATGATAATAGTAATGTGCTTGAAATTGGAAGTGGTGGAGGACAAGCAACCGCCCCGATGTTAACAACGGGATGTCACTTGACAGCTGTGGAATATGGTGAACATTTTTCAGAACTCTTAAAAGAAAAATTCAGGGAATTTCCAAGGTTTTCCGTAATCACTGGTAAATTTGAAAATACACAATTTGAAGATAATGTTTTTGACTTAGTGTTTTCTGCCTCTGCCTTTCATTGGGTTCCAGAGGAAATTGGATACAACAAAGTGCGGAACATACTGAAAAGTGGTGGAGCTTTTGCACGATTTGCAAATCATCCATATAGAGATAAGGGCAATCCCAAATTATCGGCAGAGATAGATGAAATCTATGATAAATACTACAATAAGTTTCACAAAAAGAAACGTGAGGTTTTAACTGAATATACAGAAGCCCAAGCAAAAGACCGTGCATTGATTGCAGAAAAATACGGTTTTACAGATATTCAATATGCTTTATTCCATCGTGAGCGTGTTTTTTCTGCAAAAGAGTATATTGAACTGTTAGGAACTTATTCAGACCATATTGCTATCGAAGAAACAATCAGAACTAAATTCTTCTCGAAAATTGAAGAAGCAATTAACAAATATGGTGGCACAATAACAATTTATGACACGATTGATTTGCAATTAGCAAGAAAACTCTAAATTCCAATTTATCGGGCTGTTGTATTTTATGGAAAACATATTTTCAAAGTGTAGCACATATATTTCAAGTAAAATCGTGTGTTTTACAAAACAAAAAGTAAGGGATAGCGAATTTTCGCTATCCCTTTATATTGTCTGAAAAACCTCTATGAACCACGCATTTTCGGAGATGTTTTCCTTATTCTTTTATAAAATGCGTTTATTCCGTATCGTCCTTACCGCCATACAGCTCTTCTTCGGAAATAATCATCAAAGTGATTTTCCCTTCCCCTATTTCTTCCACCCACGGACTCAATAATTGTTTTAAACGATCTTTATTTCTTTTCGGCGTTACGATTGCCAATATACATTGAAAGTTTCTATGGGCGTGATTCTCGTAATTTTCACCCGATTTAAACAAATACGAAATGACTTCTTTCGCTCGACTAGAGGGAATAGGATTACGCCAATAT
>JAFTMD010000064.1 GCA_017452585.1 Clostridia bacterium | reverse complement strand
TCAGGTGGCGGGGATTGTTTAACATTTGAACTAAAGAAGTGAGGCCCTCAAAGAGTATTTTAGACAAGAGGAAGAAAAACGACAGGAAATTTGGGGTAAATCTAACGAATAAGGAGGTATATTTATGAGAAATCTATTAAAAATTTTGGCAGTGGCAGTGGCCGTGGCGCTCATTGCGGGTATTTTGTTTACGGCAGACGCCTTTTTAGGTAATCCTGTTTCCTATGCGCTGGTATATTTCAACGCTAAAAAGTACATTCAAACCACCTATCCCGACGCAGATTATCAGCTCGACCGCGTGTCGTACAGTTTCAAATTTGGCGACTATTACGCCTATGTAAAATCTCCCACCAAGCAGGACGAACATTTTACCGTTACCTTTAATGGTTTAGGTCAGGTGGAGAAGGATTATTATGAAACCTACGTATCCGGAAAGGGCAATTTGAGAGCTCGTTTGAAAGATACGTATTATAACCTTACCAACGAAGCGTTTTCTGAAATGGATATAAATTCTCTTTATGCGACGCTCATCTTTCAAACGGAGGGGGTGAAGGGATATACGCCACATGCGCAAGCGTACGTGATGAAGGATATCGCTAACAACACCGCCGAATACGTGAAAGAGATGGGACAATATAACGGTAGTATTGAAATATCCATGAAAGCGCAGGACGTCAGCATGGAGCTTTTGGCAGAAAAGCTGTTGGACGTAAAGGCGCTTGCGGATGAGAAGGACGTGCAGTTCTACACCATTTCCCTCACCTTGTTTAAAGAGGGGGAAAATAGATCCGAGATTTACGTACGTTATTTCCAATATGAGGACATTTATGAAGAAGGGCTTGTGGAAAGAGTGCAAAAATCGCATGAAGACTACTTAAAAATCTTAGAAGAAGAACGAAAGGAAAAAGAAGAATTAAAAAACGCGCAAGTGTGATTTGGGAAAAAAACCGCGGGAATTATTTCCTGCGGTTTCACCTTTTTATGGGGGAGGCGCATATAGTGAAGTATGAGGAATTTCCTCAAATATAACAATAAGGATGAACGAATATGTGCAATACCTATGAAACGGGCTGTCCGAACGTGTATGGATATGCATCCAATACGACGGGAAATTGGTTCAATGGTGGATGTGGTTGTGGAACGCGCAACGTATATGTCAATAATTATCCTCGCATTTGTCGGGATTGTTGTGGATGTATTCATGTTTACAATCCTTGTCAACAGTTGCGTTGCAATTTTTACGCAAACGCAGGCACGGTGAATACCAACACGACGAATACGACAAATACGACGAACACGACGAACACGACGGGTTGCAATCGTTGTTGCCCCTATGCAACGACGGGAAACACAATCAACGTTTCGCCCAACGTCACCAATCGTGGTTGCTGTTTGGCAAATAATACGGGTACGTGGTGGACGGGAACCAATTGGGTAACCATCGGCTGTACTACAACCACATAAGAGAAATGAGGAGCGATGGGGAAAACCTATCGCTCTTGGTTTATTTCTGCATTATTCTTAAGTAGATACACATACTGCCCAGTATGGGAAAGATTAAAAAGCTTTATTTATATCTAAGGAAACAATACGATCTATTGTCCTTAAAGAAGTTCACCACCATCGCCGGCACGTTGGTGTTTTTTCTCATTATGTCCATCACACCGCTATCCTTTTGGCTGACCTTGCTCGTTGGTCGATTGCCCATCAGTGGAGAGGAAATTCTCTCTCTGCCCATATTTGAAACGGTGAAGGACGTCTTTCTCTTTGTGCAAAAGGAAGCTGCTTCCGCCACCACCGGGGCGTCGATTATCCTCATTTTTACAACATTATATTCTGCAACCAATCTCTTCTATCAAATGCGTAGAAGTGGAGAAATCATCTACGATTTTCACCAAAAACGGCAGGGATTGAAAATTCGTTTGGGGGCGCTGTTATTGATGTTTATCGTCATGATGTCGGTGGTTGTTTTTTTGGGGCTGTTTGCCATGGGCAGTTTTCTGTTTTCTCGTATTCTATCGAGTGGCTTTGAATTGATTGCAGACTATGCTTTGCTCATGGCGGTATCTTTTGTGTTGGTGCTTGTCTTAAACGTCTATATCTGTCCACACAAAGTCAAGCTGAAAACCTTTCTTCCCGGCACCATTATTACGGTCATTTTATGGGTGGGGGCAGTGATAGGCTTTACTATCTATCTCAAAATAGGCAACGTAACGAGATTATACGGCGCGTTATCCACCCTGATTATTTTTTTACTGTGGTTGTATATTTTGATGATCTGTTTTATTGTTGGCGTCATTTTCAACAGCGAAAACGTGGCAGAGGAGCATAAAAAAAGGAGATAGGGGCATACTCCTTTTATGAAGATTTTTTTGAAGAGTTCTCTATTATCCAGCCTTTTAACCATCTTGTTTTGCTGTGCATGCACGTCGAAAATGAATTTGAAGGATATCGCCAATCCGCATTTGGGCGTATACGAATGTACCCAAGTCAGTTTGGGGGAGGTGGATTATATGGACGAGTTTTCCCGCCTTGCTTTAGAACTTTCCAAAGACGACGTGTTCTATTTATATTTTGCTAATAAGGAAGGGCAAATCAAACGCGTGCAGGGGAAATATGCTTACGATAGAGAACGGGGCGAGCTGACTTTGATGTCGGAAAAAGATAGTTTCTTGAAACGAAAGTTCCCCTTAAAAGAAGGAATTATTACGATACAAGTTCCCTTCGGAAAACAAAATTTAAGGATTGTTTTTAAACAAAAATAATTTTTTAAAAAATTATGAACAAATGTTCGTAAAACGCTTGCTTTTTTAAAAAAGATGTGTTATACTAAAAAAGAACTGAGAAAAATGTCAAAATTTGGATAAAAAAGGAAGTTTTGCGAAGGTAAACCATGGGTGAAAAGGCAACGAGAAGAAAATCAAAAGCGATTCTTACAGAAACGGTTGACGATTCCGTTGCGCTCACCCAGGACCAAACGCGTGCCAAGGATCTGATCGTCGAATGGTACATAAATACAGACGATCAAATCTTCGTGCTGTCGGGATATGCAGGGACGGGCAAGACTTTTCTGATCGACTATCTGGTCAAAACCGTTTTAAAACTCAAGGTCGGGGTGGAGGCTGTCTTTGTTTCCCCAACGGGAAAAGCGGCGGCCAATCTTGCAAAGGGTGGAACGCTTGCTGGGACGGTGCACGGGCTGATTTATTTGCGTGATGAGAATGATTTCGACGTCAATGAAAACGGAGAGATTATCGAACGAGAAGAGCTCACCTTTATCAAGCGAGAAAAGATTGATGAAAAGATTAAGCTGATCATCATTGACGAAGCGTCCATGATCAACGAGGACGTTTTGCGAGATTTGCTTAGCTACGGTGTTAAATGTCTGTTTTGCGGGGATGGCGCGCAGCTGCCTCCTGTAAATGGCACCTGCCATTTGTTGGCAAATCCTCATTTCACAATGAAGGAAATTGTTCGTCAAGCTGAGGATAATCCCATCATTCAGGTGGCAACATTGGCTCGGAAAGGCGAACCCATTCCTTACGGCAACTATCAGGACAAGGTGTGTGTCATACGGAAAAATTCCCTTTCCCCGGCAGAGCGAAAACGTCTTTTGTTGAAGGCAGATCAGGTGATTTGCGGACGCAATTTGACGAAAAACGCCTTAAACGAGGAGATACGAAGATATAAGGGATTTCCTGCGGAGGCGAGGTTACCCTTGGAAGGGGAAAAGGTGATTTGCACCTTAAACGATTGGGAAAAACCGTTGGATAAGGGGAAAAAGTTTCATCTCGTCAATGGCATTATCGGCACTGCGCGTGACGTGCAGGAGAGTGTGGACGATTTGGCTACCATGGAGTTTCAAGCGGATTTTCTTGATTACGGAGTAAAAGTTCCTTTTGATACGGGCATTTTTCTGGAAGGAAAATATAGGCACGGTTATGGGCAACGCGCAGTAACTCTGTCCAACGGCACCGTCGTGCATGAGTACAATTACGAGCATCTTCGCAAGCTGAAAGCGG
>JAFTMD010000063.1 GCA_017452585.1 Clostridia bacterium | reverse complement strand
GAAGAGGGTATTTTCGACAATGCTGGCGTTGATATGCGCAAGTTGTCTTTTTGCAGGCTGTGGCCCCAATTTGCCCAGCTTGGAAAAACCTCAACGCCTCCGCGTGAACAATGACATTGTGATGTGGGAAGGGGTGGAAAACGCCACCGAGTATGTCATTGTTGTCAATGGGCAAGAATATAAAACCGATAAATTGTATTTTGACCTCTCATTTTTGACCTCCGGAAGTAAATGTAATATAGAAATTTATGCAATTGGGGAGGAGGGGCTGTTTACAGCTTCTCCCACGACGTCCATTACGACTACGATTGTGGGTAAACCTGTTGAAACTCCAACCAAGGCACTTATGTACAATCTTCTCCCTGATGGCAGTGGCTATGAAGTAACGCGTTCGTATGAGTCTATAAATGATTTTTATTTTGGAGATTTTAGTGGCTTGGAAGGTCGCGTGGTCATTCCCGACACCTATAACGGCTTGCCTGTAAAGAAGATTGCTTCGGAGGGGATTGGAAGGATACCTGGAGAATTTGAAAATCTACAACAATCAATTACTGCTAATTCAGTCACAACTAGTGTACGTCTTCCAAGCATGTTAGAAGAGATTGGAGATGCTGCGTTTCACTCATGTTATGCATTGACAAAGGTGGAGTTTCCCGACAGTTTGCGTCGTATAGGATATGTCGCTTTTAGTAATTGTGAGAAACTGATGGATATTCGTCTTCCAGAGTCGTTGGAATTTTTGGATTATGGGGTATTTAACGATACTGCGTGGTGGAATGCGCACAAGACAGATGAGTTTATGACTTTAGGCCACTTCCTTTATAAATATAATGGAGATTTTGAGGGAGATATAGACTCGTCTATATTTCCTCAAGGTATAAAGTATATTATAGCAAATGCATTCCAGGGAGCAAAAATTCAATCCATTTCTTTGTCAGAGGATGTGGAATTGATTGGTGAGTCGACTTTTTCTTGGTGTAGTAATCTAAAATTTGTTTCCATTGCAAGCATGAAGAAAGTATATTCTGGTACTTTTGAGCGTTGCACGAATTTGGAAACGGTTGTCTTACCACAAGGTTTAACGAAAATTGATTGGAGTGCATTTAATAATTGTACCGCCCTTAAAAACATCTATTTTAAAGGAACGGAAGAGGAATTTTCTGCGGTGGTCATAGGAAATGGTAATGAAGCGTTTACAAGTACAACCGCCTATTTCTATTCGCAAAATAAACCGACGAAAGCGGGAAATTATTGGCACTATGCCGAGGACGGCAAAACGCCGATTATTTGGTAAATGAAAAAAACTTGTCAATCGAAAAGATTGGCAAGTTTTTTTGATAGAAAGAAAAACCTTGCCTTCTCCTTGAGGCGATTCCCCTGCTAGGGGAAATGTCCGCAAAGCGGACAAAAGGGTTTACGTCTCCGTTAAAGGAAAAGGTGGTGGCGATCGCCGTCGGATGAGGTGGAGTGCAGTAAGACTATATCAATAGCTCCAGACATTTGAAAAAAAGTTTAAAATTCTTCTAAAAATCGTCAATTTTTTTTCGTATACCTATTGAAAAATTTATAAAAATATGTTATAATAGAAGAAAATGGGATGATTTTAAATCAATCACCAATAACAGCGACGCGTGAGGGCTATTTTGCGCGTGAAAGGAGATGAAATTTATGACAGAATTGATGAAGGAAAACGTAGCATTGGAAAATGCTTGGAAGATATTAACTGCCAGCAAGGATAGAACCTTTGTGGCGGTGCAAATTTCTCCTGCGGTGCGTGTTGCCATCGGGGAAAGATTTGGTTTACAGCGTGGGGAAGACGCAGCAGGCAAAATTGTTTCCGCTCTCGAATTGTTGGGCGCAGACGTCGTTGTCGATACGTCGGTTGCCTTTGACGCAATCACTCTCATGCGCTTAAAAACGTTGCAAGAAAATAAGGAAGAAGGCGCGGGCTTGCCCCTCTACTCCTCCGAATGTTCCGCTTGGGTAGCGCACGCGAAGGAAAACTATCCCGAAATTCAGCTTTTGCCCACCGCAACGACGGTCTGCGCAAAGCTTTTGAAGAAATATTACAGCGAAATTAAAGAAGGCAAGACGATTCGCGTGATTGCGCTTGAAATGTGCGAAGCGAAGAAAGCAGATCCCGGCGTAGACGTTGTGTTGACGTTGGACGATTTGGCAACTTTGATTGAAAGCGCCGATTTTAACATTCGTTTGATGAAGAAACAACCCATGCAGACGCCCATTGGCATTTCTTCCGGCGCAAGCTATTTGGTTGCGGTAAGCGGTGGGGACGCAGAAGCGTTGGCTCGTTGCTTGACGAAGGACAAAACGCAGCTCAATTTCAGAAAATTTGCTTATTCCGGTTTGTATGCAAAGCAGGATCTTCGCACGGCGAAGCTTGTTTTGGATGGGCAGGAATGGAATTTTGCCGTGGTTGATTCGTTGGAGGCGGCGGACGCCTTAATTGCGGATATTAAAGCGGGCAAGGCAAACTTTGACTATGTAGAAGTAACGGCGTGCCGTGGTGGCCAAATTGGCAACGGCTGTGATTTAAGCACCGAACAGGGCGAAATGACGAGAAGATTGCGCAAGCTTGGGTTGAGTTATTTAGACCAGGCGCGCGCGGCTCGTTCTGCAGAAGTGAATGCATCCGCAGCGTTGTTGTTGAAGGGTTGGAAGGCGCTCTGCCGCAGTGGTTTGTCGGAAGAATTGG
>JAFTMD010000062.1 GCA_017452585.1 Clostridia bacterium | reverse complement strand
AAGCGGGGGCAATATCGGAATGCGTAATCACCAATCGAAGTTACGCTGTCGCCAATCACCACGCTCGTCAATTTGGAGCAATAAGAGAACGCATACTCACCAATCGAAGTTACGCTGTCGCCAATCACCACGCTCGCCAAGCTGGAACAATCATAGAACGCATTATCACCAATCGAAGTTACGCTGTCGCCAATCACCACGCTCGTCAAGCCGTCGCAATCATAGAACGCATAAGAACCAATCGAAGTTACGCTGTCGGGGATTACCACGCTTGTCAAGCTGTCGCAATTAGCGAACGCCCAATTACCAATCGCAGTTACATTGTCGGGGATAACCACCGAAGTGATGGTCTTATTTTGATAAAATGCTTTTTCATAAATGGTTGTTACAGGCAAGCCTTGATAGGTTTCTGCAATGCGGATTTTCTTCGTTGTGCCTTGATAGCCAATGACTTCTGCATACGTGCCGTCTAAAGAAATCTCATATACAACGCCTTCCGTTGCGCCCACCAATGCTTCACAAACTGTACATGCACCCGTTTCATCAGGGGTATGCTCCGCCTTTGCTTTGATCTCCTCGCAGGTGTCGCAATCTATCCAATGATAGGAATTGTCGAAAGAATATTCGTTTGCCCAAACGTGGTCAATCTTTCCTACATAGTTGTCAATCTCCATCACTCCACAAATCGTACAAGTTTTTGTGTCAAAGCCTTGCGCTTGACAGGTAGGAGCAGTGGTAACAATATTCCAATTATGCGTATGAGAAACCAGTTTCCATTCCATTTCTTGACAGGTCAAGCATATACGGAAAAGCACTTGATTTGTCGCATTAGGTTCGCTATATTGTGTCCAATCGCCAAAGGTATGTACGTGTTCTTCCTTTTCGGGCATTTGAACAGTCTGCGTACTGCCATCCGTAAACGTGATAAGAAGGTTGCCGTCTGCATCAAATTCAACCTTTTCAATGCCAACACCCTGCTCACCTTGAGGGCCTTGTTCACCCTGAGGGCCTTGAGGGCCTACTTCGCCCTGCTCACCTTGGTCACCTTTTTCGCCTTGAGGGCCTTGAGGGCCTACTTCACCCTGCTCGCCTTGGTCGCCTTTTTCTCCTTGAGGGCCTTGCTCACCTTGAATCCCCTGTTCGCCTTGAATCCCTTGAGGACCTTGCTCACCCTGTTCGGGTTGACAAGCCGCAAAGCCCAGCGCTCCTGCGCCAACCATTAGCGTTGCAAGCAACGACAGTAAAATTTTTCTACTTTTCTTCATAATATGTCCTTTGATTTTTGATAGTATGCTGTTTGATTGCAATAGCACAATTACATTGTAGCACTTTTTTCCAGCTTCGTCAAGAGGATTTTGTATTTTTTATCCCATAAAAAAATCATAACCACTCGTTAAACAAGTGGTTATAATCTCCTAGATAGCCTATTCAATTAGGTCAAAGAAGCAAGCTCAACAATCTCCGCTTCGCAACCATTCAGCCAACCGTCTGCAAACGTGGACGTGTCAACGTCTTTAAGGATAATTTTCTGCTCCTTCGTCCAGCCGTAGAAGGCGTCTTTTCCAATCTCTTCAATGGTTGCAGGAATGACAATTTCTTTCATGGACGTGCACATATAAAAGGCTTCCTTGCCAATTTTTTCCGTGCTTTTCAAAGAAATCCCTTGTAAATTGCTACAATTATAGAACGCTCTTTCTCCAATGTCATAGAAAGCACCTGCCACCTCTTTTAACGAGGTGCACCCCGAAAAAACATCACGATAAATATCTGTACCGGGGAAATTGACAACCCTTTCTATCTCCGTGTGATCTTTGAAAACTCCCGAGTTCACCCCATGCACAGGGCCACATCCCCAAGCAGAAGGGCCCAAATGATCGTTGGTAAAAGTGGGAATGATCACATCCTTTGCATTCCCCGTATAGCTTTTTACGTAAGCGCTTTCCGTAAATCCCCAACCCTGCAATTCAAACGTAAAACCGGGCGTCGTCCAAACCGCATACAACTCCACGGTGTCCCCGTCCTTCACGTCATTGGGAAGCCAAAACGTAAGATTGGGTATGTAGCCATACTTACTTCCACCATCGGGTTGGGTGCTCCATGCCAAGCTTTCAAAGCCTTCCTTGGTGAATGTACATGTGGGCAAATAACCGCCTTGCCCCTTCTCAATAAGAAGATCTTCCATTTCTCCCTCTCCGCCATTGGCATTGAAGTGAATGGTGTACGTACGTTCCGCGCGAGTCGCT
This sequence comes from Clostridia bacterium, assembly GCA_017452585.1. Classification (GTDB taxonomy): domain Bacteria; phylum Bacillota; class Clostridia; order Christensenellales; family Borkfalkiaceae; genus Scatosoma. The sequence goes on along the minus strand of JAFTMD010000062.1, from coordinate 8,298 downwards.
ATCCATGCCTCTATACCTTTTCCTATCCAATTTTCAATCAATGCGCAAGATGTGAAGGAAAAAGTAAACCCTATTGCCAACCCAACGGCCAGCAGTCTTTTCCATACTTTCATAAAAAACCTCCTTTTTTTGGTGGAGTCACCATTAACGTTTGCTTAGTATTTTTTTACGATTTGACGAGAAAAATCAAACGAGAAGTGCGACAGAACCTTCTTGTAGTTATATTATAACATATTTAAAAAAAAAAGCAACATATTTAGCTATATTTTTTTGAAAAAAATATACTATTCTTTTTTTCCGCGAATATCCAGGCCGTTTAATTTTTCATCCTCCAACACAACCCCTCGTTGCACGGTGGCATAGCCGTACTTTTCGCGGATTTTGGCAATCGCATTTTCCGCGCGCTCCTTCTTCTCGTAGGAAGCGCTCTCCCCCGACAGAAGAGAATCCAAACTCATCTGCTCGATATGATGATCAAACCCGGAAACGGTTATGCCCAACATACGCACCTTCGTCCCCAAGGGGAAATGCTTGCAAAATAGTTCAAACGCCGTCTTGGCAATATCACCGCAAAGCGCAGTTGGCGCCACCTTTTTCTGACAAGTAGTATCCTCCAGATGCTCGTTACGGACAACAATATGTACGGTGTTTGCCCTACCCACGTCCGCATCCCGAAGACGGGCAGCAACGCTCTCCGACAACACGTAAAACCAGCGTTTTATCTCCTCGCGATTGGTGATATCTTTGGGGAGCGTCGTGGAGTTACCAATCGACTTAACGTCCTCTTTTTTCTTCTCCCAATGGACGGGTTCTTCGTCCTCACCACGTGCGTAAACGCATACCTGCCTGCCTCGTTTGCCCAAAAAGCGTATCACTAATTCTTCATCAGCCCTCGCCAAATCGCCAATGGTGTACACCCCAATTTTATGTAAAGTTTCCGCCGTGGAGCGCCCCACCAAAAGGAGCTCTGACACAGGCAACGGCCAAACGACCTGTCGATAATTTTGCCTGGAAACTTCCGTCACAGCATCCGGTTTTTTAAGTTCGGACGAAAATTTTTCAAAGACTTTATTAAAACTCACCCCAATCGAAACGGTGAGATTGAGCTCTTTCTTCACGGTTTCTCGGATACACTCGGCAATCTCCCTGCCACTGCCAAACAGTTGCGTACTTTCCGTCATATCCAAGGCGCACTCGTCAATGCTGCACGCCTCCACCTTTTCCGTAAATCGCCCGTAAATTTCCATCACCTTTTTCGAATAGGCGGAATAGTCGTGAAAATGCGAGCCGACCATCTGCAAATCGGGACATTTTTTCAAGGCGGAATACACCGTTTCCGCCGTTTTAATCCCCAGCTTTTTCGCTTCCTCATTTTTGGCAAGCACGATGCCGTGACGCTCTTTGGGGTCTCCACAAACAATCAACGGTTTTCCTGCCAAAGCAGGGTTTCTCGCAATCTCCACCGAGGCAAAAAAATTATTTAAATCGGAATGTAAAATTACGCGCTCTCTTTTTTCCATTTTTGCCTCCTTTTTTTAACTCAACGCATACATACCCCCGTTGTAAGAGGATTTTTATCTCAAAAATTCACTGACAGAATGTGCCGCCACATTTCCTTCGCCAACCGCTTTGGCGTGCTGATACGGCCTTCCCGTACAATCGCCCGCGGCATACAAGCCGGGCAGATTGGTGGAAAGCGTACGCGTCACCTTCACGTGGCCGTTCTCCATTTCCAAGCCCCCAACCAAAATGGCGGGAGAAAGACTTTCCTTCAGCATGAAAATGCCATCAATGGGAAGTTCCTTCCCAAAATTTTCGTCAATAGCCGTTGCAAACACAAGCTTTTCCACCCGCTTGTCCCCAACAATCGCTTTGGGCATTTGGACAACGCGCGTAATATTTTCGCCTGTAATTTCTACGTTTTTATACATGGGAATGAGATAGATCTGTTTTGCATAACCAGCCAAAAATCCAATCTCGTGTTCCAAGCGCTTACTCGTGCAAAGCACCGCAATCGTCTTACCCTTATAGAGAAATCCGTCGCAGGTGGCGCAATAACTGACGCCGCGTCCAAAAAAACTTTCTTCCCCCTCTATTCCCTTGATATTTTCCACTCCACAAGCAAGAATTACCGTGCGGCTCTCATACGTCTTTCCGTCCTGCGTCAAAACGGTAAAACCCTCCTTCAACACGTACACGCCCCCCACCTTTTCCTCGGTGATGTCAATTTCCGCATCAGAAAGTTGCCCTTGCAACGCCTCTAAAAACGTCTTTCCCGACACGTCGGAAAGCCCTGGATAGTTGTGAATTTTTTCCGCTTTTTCCACCTTTTCACTCAGGTGTTTTCCTCCGAAAATCATAAAGCTTTTTCTATTTGCCTGCAACGTAAGCGCCGCAGAAATTCCCGCGGGGCCACTTCCTACAATAATACAATCCAGCATACTCTATGCTCCTTTGAATATATTTAGCCAACCAAGAATAGTATAGCACATCTTTCAAAAAAAATCAAGCCCCCCTGCAATTTTTCCTCTACATTGTACCATACTTTATTTATGAAAACAATGACTTTAGATGGAAACGGCGCGGCAGCCTATATCTCCTACGCCTTTTCCGAACTCGCAATTATATATCCCATTACCCCCTCTTCACCCATGGCGGAGCTCGCTGACGAGTGGCAGGCACAAGGCAAAACCAACCTCTTTGGGCAAGTGCCAAAAGTCGTACAGATGCAATCGGAAGGCGGAGTTGCGGGCGCGCTCCACGGCGCTCTTTCGTGTGGAGCTCTCGCCACCACCTACACTTGTAGTCAAGGTCTTTTGCTGATGTTGCCCAATATGTATAAAATCGCAGGGGAGTTGTTGCCCACCGTTTTTCACGTGAGCGCGCGCGCCCTTGCCACCCATGCCCTCAGCATTTTGGGAGATCATCAAGACGTCATGGCGGTGCGCCAATCGGGTTTTGCCATGTTGGCTTCCGGCACTGTGCAAGAGGTGGGAGATTTGTCGCTTGTCGCCCATCTTGCCACCTTAGAAACGGGGCTTCCCTTTCTTCATTTTTTCGACGGATTTCGCACCTCGCATGAAATGATGAAAATCCATTTACCGACCTATGAGGAGATGAAAAGTTTGATAAACGAGGAGGCGTTGCAGACGTTTAGAAAGCGAGCCTTAACCCCCACCTCTCCTGTCTGTCAGGGCACGACGCAAAGTAGTGACCTCTATTTTCAAAATAGAGAACGGGCAAATCCCTACTATCAGAAAGCCCCTTCCATCGTGCAATCGGTGATGGATCGTGTGGCAAAAATCACAAAACGGGCATACCATGTATTTGATTACGTTGGTTCTGAGCAGGCTGAACGAGTGGTCGTTTTAATGGGAAGCGGAGCCTCCGCCATGGAGGAAACGATTGAAAAGTGCAACCAAAATGGAGAGGCTGTTGGCATGATCAAGGTTCGTTTATATCGTCCCTTTTCCGCCACATTGTTTACGGAAGCGCTTCCCAAAACCTGCCGACGGATTGCGGTTCTCGACCGCACCAAAGAAGCGGGGTGCTTAGGCGAACCTCTATACTTGGATATATGCGCAGCCGTGCAGGAAAAGCATTTGCCTATCGAGGTAATGGGCGGAAGATACGGCATCGGGCAAAAGGAATTTACCCCTTCTATGTGCTTTGCCGTGCTTGAAAACCTTAAAAATGCGCATCCTAAAAACCATTTCACCGTCGGAATTGTCGACGATCTCACGGACAGTTCATTGAACATCTCCACGCCTTTTGAGATAGACGCTCCTTCCACCACTGCCTGCAAATTTTACGGCCTCGGCTCAGACGGAACTGTAGGTGCGAACAAAAATTCCATTCAACTCATCGGGGAACACACCCCTCTCTACGTGCAGGGCTATTTCTGTTACGACTCTAAAAAATCGGGCGGAACGACCATTTCTCACCTTCGATTTGGCGCTACACCCATTCGCTCCTCCTATCTGATTACACATCCCGATTTTGTCGCCTGTCACGACCCGTCTTATCTCAAACGTTATGATATTTTAGAGGGAATCAAACCAAACGGCACCCTGCTTCTCAACTGTCCTTATACGAACATTGAAGAGCTCAACGCATACCTGCCCCCCTCGTTAAAGCAAACTATCTCCCAAAAATCTTTAAAATTATACGTCTTAGACGCCACTACACTTGCGCGAGATGTGGGGTTGAAAGGGCGCACGGGAGTGATTATGCAAGCCGCCTTTTTCTATTTAAATCCCAACATTTTGCCCTTCGAGCAGGCAAAATCTCTTTTGAAGGATGCCTTAAAAAGAAAATTTGCAAAAAAGGGCGACGATGTTGTCAACGCCAATTGCAAGGCGGTGGATGGCATGGAAAATGCTCTTGTGCAAATTCAACCGCCCTCCGAATGGCTCAACTTGGAGCTTCCCATCGAGGAAAAGAAGAGCGGTTCTTATTTTCATGATTTTATCCAACCGGTTTTGCGTTTGAAAGGAGATGATCTGCCCACCTCGGCATTCTCCCCCGATGGCCGTGTGCCAACAGGAACAAGCCAGCTGGAAAAACATGGCGCACCGGCCCTTTTACCCAAGTGGCGCGCTGAATATTGCATTCAATGCAATCGTTGCAGTTTCGTCTGCCCCCACGCCACCATTCGGCCCTATCTCATCGATGAGGAAAACCCCGATTTCCCTACCATTCCCGCTGTTGGAATGAAAAATCGGCATTTCCGTATCCAAGTCTCCCCCTACGACTGCAAAGGTTGTGGACTGTGCGCCAACATTTGTCCCCCTAAGGAAAAGGCGCTTGTTATGACGCCCAGCGCCAATTTATCGGAGGAAGAAGCCCCTCGCTGGGAGTGGGCACAAACACTCCCACAAACTCCCTCTACCCCTTGGAAACGAACGACCCTCAAGGGTAGCCAATTCTATCCTCCTCTGTTTGAATTTTCCTATGCCTGCGCAGGCTGTGGAGAAACTCCCTATATCAAAATTTTAACCCAACTTTTCGGAGAAAAACTCCTCCTTGCTAACGCAACAGGTTGCTCCTCGATCTACGGTGGCTCCGCCCCTACCTGCCCGTATACCGTCAATGATCGCGGACATGGTCCCGTCTTTGCCAATTCTCTCTTTGAAGATAACGCTGAATTTGGCCTTGGAATGCGCCTCGCGCAAGAGGTCAGAAAGGAAGAAAACACCTCCGTCTGGATCGTGGGCGGAGACGGTTGGGCATACGATATTGGGTACGGCGGACTCGACCACGTTCTGGCTAGTGGCCACAACGTAAATGTGCTGGTGCTGGATTCGGAAGTGTACTCCAACACAGGCGGTCAAACCTCTAAGGCAAGCCCTATGGGAGGCGTGGCGCGCTTTGCCGTGCAGGGAAAGTCTACGCAAAAGAAAAATTTGGGATTGATGGCGATAACGTACGGCCACGTTTACGTCGCGCAGGTATCCATGGGAGCGGATATGACACAACTGCTGAACGCCCTGTCGGAGGCGGAAGCCTACAACGGCCCCTCCCTCATCATTGCCTACTCCCCCTGTATTGCGCACGGAATCTCGATGGAACGTTGCATGGAGGAAGAAAAACGTGCCGTGGAGTGCGGATATTGGCAACTTTACCGCTTCCATCCGGAGAAAAAATCCCCCTTTGTTTTGGATAGCAAGCCACCCATGTCTTCGTTTACGGACTTTTTAAAGGGTGAAAACCGCTTTGCTTCCTTACAGAGTTCCAATCCTGAGCGCGCACGAGAACTCTTCCAAAAGGCGGAAGAGGAAAGCCGACGTCTGCGCAGATTTTACGAACGGCTGACAACCATTTTTGAGGAAGAATAAATGTAAATGGGAGCATTTTCGCTCCCATTTTTTGTTATTTTTCAATTATCCCCTAAAAAGAATTGCTTTTCGACGAAAAAAAAGGTATAATAAAAAGGATAGAGCAACACGCAGCTTCCTTCCCATAGTGAAAGGGATTTACTAAGGGTGCGTTATTCTTAAATAACATACTTGTTCTCATAGTTAAACGGATATAACAAGCCCCTCCTAAGTAGTAGGTCTATCCCATAAGATAGACTGAAACCTTATGAGGATAGACTAAAACATTACACGAATTTTGATGTCAAGGGGTGCAAAACATAGTTTTATACACCCTTTGTAGATTCGAATAAAAAATGCCAAATGAATATGCGCTCGTAGTTAAATGGATATAACAGCCCCCTCCTAAGGGGCCGTTGTGAGTTCGATTCTCGCCGGGCGTACCATGCGTGACCATAGCGTTGTTGGCTTTATGCGTTGGTGCTTCCATTGATGTGGTAGCCCTCTATATTTCTCTTTTAGAGTTTGTGGAGGTAAAAAAGTTAATGCAGAATAATAACGACTTTTGGTTAGGCGGTGCGTGTGGGGCGAAAGGTCACGGGAAACATCAATTAGTAAAATTAAACACCTATGACACGCAGCACCAAGGGGTTCAATTCCTCCCCGCCCCACCACCGCAACCGCTCTTTGAGTGGTTTTCTCCTTTTTCGCAAGGTAGGTATCCCACTTCGCGAAATACATAGTAGGTGGACAAATTTTCGTCTGTGACGGCAATTTGTACCCTACGCTTATCCTGTTCCCTAAAATCATTATTAAACACAAAGGAGAAATATAAAATGGCTTTAATTAAATGTCCCGAATGCGAAAAAGAAGTATCAGATAAAGCACAAACTTGCATACACTGCGGATATCCTATTAACCAAAATATCGTTGTGGATAATAGCAATCAAATAGCTACTGAAAATCTATCAGAGTTGCTTTTAATATTGGAAAATACATATAAACAATTTTTAAACGACTCTTTAAACTTTCTTCAGTTTTACAACGAAAGCCAAAAATTGTTTTCAAAATTGAAAGCATTCGCAATTGCTGAAAATAGTCATGATGAAATTCTGAAAACATTATCTACGTTAATTTTTGCTGATAGAATTGAAATAACTACTTTGGATGTAAAAAACGTATTGTGTGTAATAGATTGGTTTAAAGTATCTGATGATGGTAAAACTAAATTTGCCCAAGAACTCGTATCGGCAATTTCAAAAATGGATAACAGTGGAAATACGAGAGAAACCATTTTTGCATATGCAATATACCACGCACAAAACTTAAACACAACCGAAAATCGTAGAATAATTTTACAACCACTGATACAAAAAGATCCTTCAACACAGTGGTATAAATATGTTCTTGTTAACAATGTGTGTGTAAACGAATTGGGATTACCAACTATGATGGACCTTTATATAGACGGAAGAAACATTGAAATGAGAGATTATTTATATCGCACTCCTAAAAAAGCAACTACTTCTTCCACCAACACTGTTTGTTGTCCTAATTGTGGCTCGAAATCTATCGCAACCGTCAATCGTGGTTATTCATGGTTTTGGGGATTTCTTGGTAGCGGTAAACCTGTCAATGTGTGTCAGAAGTGCGGGCACAAGTTCAAGCCGGGTACATAATATCATACACCCCTTGTACACCCGTACATTACCGAGCGACACAAAAGTCGCTAACAAATACACAACCTACCAAGCGTAAAATCCGCGTTTTTCGTGGATTTTACGCTCATTTTGAAAGAAAATTGACTACTTGCGGATAGACACGAACATCTATGAAAACTCCTAAGGGCTAGTTCGGGGTTCGATTCCCTGTGGGAACACCAACTTCAACCTAAATCGAACATGCAAAAGTGTTTGGTTTGGGTTGTTTTTTATTCCTCTTGACAAAAGACAAGCCTTTCTCATTGGAGTTTATTTCACTTCCATATATTAATAAAAGCATTGTTTTAAAAAATCAAGCGACAATGCTCCCCTGTTTTTTATATTTATACATTATTATATTATATGCACAAGAAAAATACATATATGCATTAAAAAATGCATACTTATGGATAATTTGCGTATAAAATAAATAAAAATACAGAATTTTTAATATTTTTTTTAAAATACCCCCTCAAAACGCTTTACATTATTCAAAAAATTTGTATAATTATACATACAATCAATTTTTTAGGAAGGAGATAAGAATTATGAAAAACTTAAAGAAACTTTTGGCAATGGGATTGGCACTTACTATGTTGGGCAGTATGACCGCTTGCGGCAATAAGGAAACCGATAAAAACGCAGAACTCCTCAACAAGATTTCCACTTTGGAAACACAAATGTCTGACATGAAAACCGAACTTGGGGATCAAATCCTCGATTTGCAAACTGAACTTGGCGGTCAAATCATCGATTTGCAAAATGCATTAGACGGTTATCTT
>JAFTMD010000061.1 GCA_017452585.1 Clostridia bacterium | reverse complement strand
TAAGCGACCTTAAATATTTTGAAGACCCGTGGACAGGGTTTAAAACCGGTGAAGTAAAAATGTCGATTTCAGGCGATGGATTCTCGCTTGGTACGGCGAACATAATGATTACGAGAATCGGTGTGAATAATCTTCAAAACGAATATTTCACGGATGACTTGGCGCCTGAAATCACCATTGATTTCGAGGATTATGATGAAAACAACTTGCCCAAAGCAGGAAAGGGTTTGTCGTATCCAGTGTTCGACGCAAAAGCATTTGATAAAGTATTTGGCGACGTTGAAGTAAAAACGACGGTATATCACAACTATGAATCGCAACAGAGATACCAAGTAGATATTAAAGACGGCAGATTTGCAACGGACGCGATTGGTTATTACACCATTGAATACCTTGCATACGACGGCTTTAAAAACGAGAACAAAAAACTCGTAACGGTATATTGTGACGAAACGTCACCTGACATCACAGCAGAGGCAGTCGGTGAATATACGACGAGCAGTGGAACGGGCGCACTTGTTTTCCCTGCAACGATCAGTTATACTGGCGGTGCAGGCACGGTAAAAACGTATGCTACGGCGAAAGCGCAAAGCGGCGGTGAGGAATTTGTAATCGACGAAGGATTCAGACCGGAAAAAGAAGGCGTTTACAAAATTAAGCTTTATGCGGTAGATATGTTGGGTAAAACGGCAACGTTTGAATACGATTTGTCGGTATCGATTAACAGCGATCCCGTATTCATAGACGAACCTATCTTGCCGAGATTCTTCCTTGAAGGCTACAAATACACATTGCCAACAATCCCTGCATATGATTATTCGTCCGGTAATGAAGTAAAACAACTGGAAACGACGATTGCGATAAGGGACGGCAAAGACGGCGGTCAAGAAAGAGATTTGGATTCTAACGTAGCGGACTTTGACGCGGATGCAGACGGATTTGCAACTGTAATCTACAAAGCAACGGGCGCGAAGGGCAGCAATACGGTTGAATATAAGGTAAGAGTGCTTGACACTTGGCGTGATATTAGCAGCTATTCAATCGATATGAAAAAATACTTCTATGGCGAAAATATAGAGGTAACAGACGGCGCAGACGGTATCCGCGTAAGTTCTTTGGAAGATACTTCGTACATGTTTGTAAATGCTGTAATAGCGCATAGATTTGAAACGAAATTTTCAATCTCCAACGGAGATTTTGAGTGCTTGCAACTCGTATTTGAAGACAGCAAAGATCCCAGTATTCGATTTACCGTTGAAATAGATAAATCTCAAAGCAAAACGGAAAATGCGCCTTTAAGAATTAACGGTGTTGACCTGAAATATCGTCCTTGGGCAGGTTTTGACGGTGGAAGCGACTTCCATTTCGAATACGACGCAGTGAACAAAACGCTTCAAGCCGACTCATTGTTCAAGAGCGTAATTACCAATACAGACGGCAGCGCATTTGAAGGATTCACTTCAGAGCTTGTGTATGTAACGGTTAACGTAATCGGCGTGAAGGGCGGCGCGGAAGTAACATGGAAAAACTATGCCGGACAAATATTGTCTAACAATGACTACGATACCATTGCTCCGTCTATTAAATTAAAAGCGGACTATGCTTCGAAATACAGCATCAATACGGTAGCGGAAATTTATTCGGCAGTGGCGGCGGACGTTCTTTCGCCTGAAGTTTACACGAGTATGACCGTGAAAGACCCTAACGGCAAAATTGTTACGGACGTAAATGGATTGAAACTGGAAAATGTTCCGTTTGACAGATCTTATTTCATTAATTTAGAGCTTTACGGAAGCTATTCTGTAAAATACTCTGCAATGGACTGGATGGAACGTCAACAAGATTATCCGTTCGCACTTTTGGTTGTGGATGATCAAGCTCCTGAAATTACGTTAGACGGAGAAATTAAGACAGAAGTCAAGCAGGGTAAGACAATAAAAATTGTCAAAGCTACGGCAATGGACAATGTTGACGGCGAGGTTGACGTATATGTTTACTTGGTAGATCCAAGTGGCATTATCCGCAAAGTTACGCCCGGTAAAAAAGTTAAATTAACGGTAGAAGGTGTTTACCAGCTTAGATATTTAGCTGTTGACGAGTTTGGTAATTTAAACATTCTCTACTATGATATAGCGGTGGTATAAGGAGGTGCAATTATGATAAAAATTAGCAAAAAAATTAGAATAATTGCAACGATGCTTTCGGCGGTTATTGCACTTTCTTCCTGTTCGTTTTTCAATAAAGCAACAGGCGGCGATGATTCTACAAAAGTAAGAGGGCTCCATGAAAGAACGGTTACGGAAACCGACATTGATTTGGTAACAGACGGCGCAAGTGATTACGTTATCGTAACGGCTGAAAACGAAACAGACAATTCTGTTAAATTCGCCGTGGAAGAATTGCGTCAAAACTTTTATGAAGCAACGGGCGTAGAGCTGGAATCGCAAAATGATTCTGAAATAAACTATAGCGAAAATTCAAAGATTTTATCGATTGGCGAAACTTCTTTTTTACAAAAAGCAGGGGTGACGCTGGATAAAAAAGAATTGGGTCGCGACGGATACGTTGTTCAAACGAAGGGCAGCGCCGTATTCATGGTAGGCGGAACGGGAGATGGAACGCTTTACGCTGTTTACGGATGGCTTAAAGAACAATTAGGCTATGAATATTATGCAATCGGCGAAGTGGCTTTAGACAAAAACGTTGCGAATGAAAAATTGTTAAACGTAAATTTGAAAGAAAAACCTGACTTTGATTATCGATTGACAAACTTTGGTGAAGCTTGGTTTGATACCACGGTTGCGCGCAGAGCAAGATTTAACACTTCGGGAAGCTTGTGGGTGAACTTTGACGGCGTTGTGGATGGCGTAAAGAGCAGTGTTGCTTACCACACTTCGTTTAATATCGTTTCACCTGACATTTATAACAATCATGAAGACGCGGAAAATTATCATCCCGATTGGTTTGCGCCTGACGGCAAACAGCTTTGTTTCTCAAGAGACCCTGAAAACTTGGCGAAAGTCGTAGTGGAAAGAATCACGGAAGC
>JAFTMD010000060.1 GCA_017452585.1 Clostridia bacterium | reverse complement strand
ACTTGTTGAAGATTGGTTAACTTTTTATAATACTTCAAGAATCAAAAACAGGAAGAGGTAATTTCCACTCCCTGCTTTTGCGGACGCTTTTTTCTTTTTTGTGAACTATTTGGGGTTCACTTCATAATTACTCCTCTAAAATGATTAAAAAAGCCCTCTTTAGATGCGTTCCGCATCCAAAGGGGGCTTTTGTTTAAGATAGAAATATTTACACAATGCCGTGCGCCATCATGGAGTTTGCAATTTTTTCAAACCCGGCAATGTTAGCGCCCATGACATAATTCCCTTCAAAGCCATATTTTTTGGCGGCTTCATCAATGTTGTGGTAGATATTCACCATAATTTTTTGCAGTTTGGAATCGACTTTCTCCGCCTCCCAGAACAAACGTCCGGACGATTGCGCCATTTCCAAAGCGGAGGTTGCAACGCCACCTGCATTGGCGGCTTTTGCAGGGAGATAGACCACCTGTTTTGCCTGTAAAAAGGTGTTGATAGCTTGCAAAGTGGAGGGCATATTTGCGCCTTCTGCAACGTATTTGACCCCATTTTTCACTAAAATTTCCGCGCTTTCGCCATCAATTTCATTTTGCGTGGCGCAGGGGAGGGCTACGTCGCAGGGGATTGTCCAAATCCCTTTGCACCCTTCGTGATAGGTTGCGCCTGCAACGCGGTTGGCGTATTCTTTGATACGCCTTCTTTCCACTTCTTTAATCTGCTTAATCACTTCCAGTTGAATGCCGTTGGGATCGTGAATATAGCCGTCGGAATCGTACATTGCCACCACTTTTGCCCCCAAAGATTGGGCTTTTTCGCAGGCGTAGATAGCGACGTTGCCACTGCCGGAAATGAGGGTGATCTTATCCTGGAAGGAATCCCCTCTAAGGCGCATGGCTTCTTCCGTAATATAAACGAGGCCATAACCGGTGGCTTCTTTACGTACGAGAGATCCGCCGTAAGAGATACCACGCCCCGTCAACACGCCGACGTGCTCGTTGCAAATGCGTTTGTATTGACCGAATAAATAGCCGATTTCCCTTGCGCCTACGCCGATATCCCCGGCAGGAACGTCCGTGTCCGCGCCGATATGGCGGAAGAGTTCGGTCATAAAGCTCTGGCAAAATGCCATAATTTCACGGTCGGATTTCCCTTTGGGATCAAAGTCCGATCCACCCTTGCCACCGCCGATAGGAAGGCCAGTGAGGCTGTTTTTTAAAATTTGTTCTAAGCCTAAAAATTTAATGACGGAAAGGTTGACGGAAGGGTGAAAACGAAGCCCACCTTTATAAGGGCCGATGGCGCTGTTAAATTGCACGCGATACCCTTTGTTTACGTGTACTTTTCCTTGATCGTCCACCCAAGGTACGCGGAATAAAATGGTGCGTTCGGGTTCGCAAAGTCGCTCTAACAGGGCGGATTTTTCATATTCGGGATGAGCATTGATGACGGGTTCTAAGGTCATCAAAATTTCCGTTGCCGCTTGGTGAAATTCCGTTTCCCCAGGATTGCGACGGATCAAATCTTCCAAAACTCTTTCTACGTATGTCATAAAATTTCTCCTAAATTGGTTTTTATCTTAGCCAGCCAAGAATAATACGAACCCGCCGCAAAGCGTGCCTTTTCTGCAGCTTTCGGCAAATTCGTTCTTGTAGTATGTTCCATACGACTACGCCCGCTTGTCGATAAATTCACGCTTTGCGGTGCGTAGCAATTTTGGGTGGGCTGATTTTGGATAAGACAAGGCAAAACCGCAGGGCAACCATGACGGTTTACCGAGGATTTTAACGCTGTATTAGACAAAATCAGTCATTCAAAATCGGGTTTGTACTATTCTTGTCTGGCTCTGTACATTGTATCATTTTTTCTCGCATTTTGCAAGCGAATGAAAGGGGAATAAGATAAAAATATAACTAAAACTTAAACTTTTTGCAGGATAAATAATAATTTGTTATATTATATATAATCTAAGCTTATAATACACAAGTAAAATGGATACGCAACATTCTCGCACGCGTAATATATATAATGTAGGGATAGGCTATCTTTTTTTGTGGGAAATAAAAAAATTTTGTAAAAAGGGGTGTAAAACGCTTTACTTCTTTAGCGTAATGAAGTATAATAGACACATAAATGCTTTAGTGCGTTAAAGAACTAAAGTAAAAAAAATATGAAGAGGTAATAGAAAATGAAAAAATTAAGCAGTGTTATTAGTATGGTATTGGCAGGCGCAATGGTATTTGGTATGACGTCTTGTATTAGCAAGGAAAAAACCGATTATGAAATGGTGAAAGAAAACGGCAAAATCCGTGTTGGTATCACCGATTATGCGCCCATGGATTATCAGGATGAAAACGGCAAGTGGATCGGCTTTGATGCAGAGCTTGCAGAAATGTTTGCAGAAGAACTTGGCGTAGAATGTGAATTTTTTGAAATCGTTGATTGGGAAACCAAAGTGGCAGAACTCAATTCCATGCAGTTCGATTTGATCTGGAATGGTATGACGGCTTCTGACGAATTGGCTCAAGCCATTGATTTGTCTGTTCCTTACGCGAAGAACGCGCAGGTTCTCGTTGTAGAAAAATCGAAGGAAGTTACGCTTGACACGGTTAAGAACATGACGATTGCCGTTGAAAAGGGTTCGGCAGGGGATAAAGTTGTTACAGCGGAAGGATTTGCAAAAATCAACCGCGCAGGGAATATGTTGGGCGCGTTGATGGAAGTAAGCGCAAGCACGTCGGAAGGCGCAATTATCGACTTGACCATGGCGGAAAGTGTTGTTGGGAAAGAAAATTTTGCCAATTTGAAGATTGTGGAAGAAGTTAAATACGGCGCAGAAGTATTCTCCGTTGGCCTTAGAAAGGGCAGCGATTTGACGGAAAAATTGAACGCATTCTTGAAGGCAAAATATCAGGACGGTACAATGACGAAATTGCTTGAAAAATACGCTGTTTCCTTGAATACCGAAGCGCTTTCCAAATAATTAAACTAAAGGCTCTGTCAAAGAAAACGTGACATAGCCAAAATAATAAAGGAAGGTAAAAAATGGAAGTCTTTTGGGAAGTTTCCCTTACCCTGGGAGCAGGGTTTGTAACGTCAATACTCTTGTTTATATTGACGCTTGCAATTTCCTTGCCCTTGGGGTTGTTGATGGCATTTTGTTCTATGTCAAAAATAAAACCCTTGCGCTTCGCAATGAAAACAATCGTATGGATTTTGCGAGGTACACCGTTGATGTTGCAAATTTTTGCCATCTTCTATTTGCCGGGGCTTTTAAAATTGTTTGTATGGCCACAGATGCATACGGGTTGGGAATGGTTTGATTCGACCATCTCCACAAGATTTATCGCCGCGCTCGTGGCGTTTGGGATCAACTATGCAGCTTATTTTTCGGAGATATTCCGAAGTGGCATTGAAAATATTCCCAAAGGACAGGCAGAAGCCGGTCAAGTGTTGGGCATGACGAAAAATCAAATTTTCAGCAAGGTTATTTTCATGCAGGTCGTGAAAAATATCTTAGGGCCGATGAGCAACGAAATTATCACCCTCATCAAAGATACGGCGCTCGCCAATACGATCAGCGTGTACGAGTTGATTTTCTATTCCAAGAAATATATGCTCGACGGGTTGATCTGGCCGGTTTTCTACGCAGGGGCATTCTATCTCCTGTTCGTTGGAGGGCTCACGCTTCTCTTTGGGTGGCTGGAAAAGAAATTGTCCTATTATAAGGTGTAACATGGCATTTTTAGAAGTAAAAAATATACGAAAAACTTTCGGAGAAACGGCTGTTTTGAAGGGGATTGATTTCACCTTGGAGGAAGGGGAAGTGCTTTCGATTATCGGTTCTTCCGGTAATGGGAAAACCACCCTTCTTCGCGTTCTTAATTTCTTAGAACGCGCAGACCAAGGGAAAGTTTTGGTGGACGGGGAAGTCATCTTTGATTCCGATCAGACGATGGATGAAAAGACGATTCGTGAAAAACGATTGAAATTGGGGATGGTATTCCAAAATTTCAATCTTTTCCCGCAATACACTGCTTTGGAAAACGTGGCGCTCGCCCTCAACCTTCGTGAGGAGGAGGGGTTGAAGGGTGAGAAGCTCAATTTTTTCCAAAAGCGTGCAAAACGCAAGGAAATTAAAGAAAAAAATAGCCAAATTGCTATGGACATTTTGAAAAAAGTGGGCCTGGAAGATAAGGCAAATTTATATCCATGCGCATTGTCCGGTGGGCAGCAACAGCGCGTGGCAATTGCGCGTGCAATGGCGCTCAAGCCGGAAATTCTCTGTTTTGACGAACCGACTTCCGCGCTCGATCCCGAATTAACGGGAGAGGTTTTGAAGGTGATTAAAGAGCTGAAAGAAACCAGCAACATCACGATGATCATCGTTACGCACGAAATGGAATTTGCAAAAAATATCTCGGATAAAGTGTTGTTTATGGCAGAGGGAAAGGTGGAAGCTTTTGGCTCGCCGCAGGAGATTTTTGAAGAATCGAACAATCCCATTGTACAGGCATTTTTAAAGAGAGATTGGCAAGGAGAACAGGCATGAGTATCAACGAGGCAGATTTTAAGGATTTGTATGAAACGCTTGCCAATTTGCAGACGGCAGAGGATTGCAAGGCGTTGTTAGAAGATCTCTGCACATATAAGGAAGTGGAACAAATGGCGCAACGCTTGGCGGCGGCAAAATACTTGATGGCGGGCAAGACGTATGAAGAAGTTATTCAAAAGACGGAAATTTCTTCGGCTACGTTATCCAGAGTTTCCAAGTGCGTAAAATACGGCAAGGGATATAAAAAGGTATTGGGAACAGAGAAATAAAAATAGAGGTTGAGTTGGTTGTTTCAATGTATATAATGATCATGAAACAGCCAATTTAAGCTACACTTAACTTGGAGGAAAATATAATGAAATATAATGATATCGAATTTGACACATATCTCAAAAACTACCCCGACGAAAATGGTTACTTCGGGAAATACGGTGGTTCTTATATTTCTCCGGAATTGCAGGCGGCTATGAGGCAGATCAGTGATGCCTATCAGACGATCTGTAAATCTCGTAAGTTTATCAACGAACTTCGTCGCATCCGTAAGGAGTTTCAGGGCAGACCGACACCTATCTCTCATCTTGAAAGATTGTCGGATAAGCTCGGCACGGGCGTTCAGCTTTATGTAAAAAGTGAAGATTTGAATCATACCGGCGCGCATAAGCTCAATCACTGTATGGGTGAGGCGCTTCTTGCGAAATATATGGGGAAGAAAAAGGTTATCGCGGAGACGGGCGCAGGACAACACGGTGTTGCTCTTGCAACCGCTGCCGCTTATTTTGGTTTGGAATGTGACATCTATATGGGGAGT
>JAFTMD010000059.1 GCA_017452585.1 Clostridia bacterium | reverse complement strand
TCCACCTGTTCCCATTCCGAACACAGAAGTTAAGCTCTTTTACGCCCAAAGTACTTACGGTTAACCGTTGGGAGGATAGGTAGCCGCCGCTTTTCAATTAAACCACGCTCATCTGAGCGTGGTTTTTCTTTTATGAAATCATATAAAAATTGTATCTCAACGCATACATGGGTGCCTCGTTTTGTGTTTTTGAGGGGGTCTATGTCAAATGTTGGGGGGGTATAAAAAACACAGCGGAGTTTGGAAAAACTCCGCTGTACATTGATAGTTGTATTAGGTTTTAGAGATTATGGAAAGCCAAAGGGCAAATCTATCATATCTCTATTTATTATTACACAAAATTATTCAACAATTTGTGATTTTATTGTTTTTTAATATGGTTTCAAACTCTTCTTTATACCTTGTATTAATTAAAAGTTTTTTACCTTTTATGAATAAATGAAATTGATAGAATACGGATTTTCCATATTGATTACATGTATATTTTTCAATATCACATATGTTTAGTTCAATTCTTTTGAACAAAGTTTTTAGATAAACTTTTTCATCATTAAACTCTACTCTATATTTAACAGCATATAACCATACATATAGACTCAATGTTCCAAAAACAAAGCACCAAAGAAAAATAATTAAAATATCATTATCACTAAATTTTTCATTATTCATTAAATGATTCGCCAAAGGTATTAATATGGCAAAAAGATAACATAAAATCGTAGCATTTCGTGCTTTTTTCGATTCTTTCTTCATTCCATCAATTACTTTATTATCCATAAGTCCTCCCTTTTAATTAAACAAATCAACTATAACTATAATACATGCAGCAGTAGTTGCTACCGCCGTATGTTGATGGTTGTATTAAGTATTAGAGGTTATTAATAAAGAAAAAATCACAGGTCAACCTCGTTATAATTTGATATTGCATTTGTCGTTTTCTCTTTCAATAACTTTAAAATAGTGCTTATCTGTTTTTTAGAAAAAAAAGTAAATTCCATTTTATATATAGCACCACTTTTTAATACAACCATTAAAGTATCTACAGTTTTTTTAACTCCATTCAGAATGCATCCTTCACTCGATTTATTTATATATTTAAAAGTTGCACAGTTTGAGTATTCTATATTAAGATTTTTTTCTATCACGCCTTCCTCGTTGTGTGCAAAAGGGATTACGAAAGACTCGTCAAGAAAAATAATTTTCCATTTCAACAAGAAACAACCGGCTATGCATATTATCAAACATAATGCTATCATGATATAAATATCTATTTCTCTTAATTGATTATTTACAAACATCATAATAATTGTCAGAATAACAATTGACAACATTATCCACGTTGAAACAACCTTACTACCAAATGCTTGTACAATATGTTTCATCCCTTTGTCTCCTTATCATAATTATGCTCTATTTCAATTTTAATCTTTATGTTGCTATATGTAAAGACATTATAACATAAATTATATCATTTGTCAAACATAGGCATAAATAACACAGCGGAGTTTTTATCAAACTCCGCTGTATTAGACGAAATCAGCCATCAACAACCTGGTTCGAATTTTTTTGGCTAGGCAAATACTCTGCGCTATATAAAAGAGGAAGATGAGCAATTCTACCAATAAGTAGTCGGGCGAATGTCTGCTTTTTTGTCGAAATAAATTGTTTTAGGGGAAATTTTATCAACCCTATTGACAGCTTGGGAAAAAAGGTGTATAATAGATACGATTAAAATATATTTTTTGTATTTGTACAAAATAATAAAGGTGATGGAATGGCACATAGAATTTTACGACTTGATCCCGGTCTTTTGCCCTTTGGGAAAGACATTCGTCAGCGTATGGCGAATTATGAAAATAAGAGAAAAGAACTTCTTTCCAATGGTAAAACGCTGTGCGATTTTGCCAATGGACACGAATATTTTGGCTTCCACAAAACGGCGGACGGTTGGTATTATCGTGAGTGGGCGCCTGCCGCTTCGGCCGTCTATCTCATGGGGGATATGAATGGGTGGAATCCCACTTCCCTCCCTCTCAAAGCGATTGGGAATGGCTGTTTTGAAATATTCCTTCCTGGCGTGGACAGCTTGTACGACGGTTGTCATATCAAGACTGTGATAGAGCATGACGGGAAATTGTTGGAACGTACCCCGCTTTACGCGCGCCGTGTGGAACAGAACAAAGCGGACGCGAGCTGGTGCGCCGTCATTACGGACGAACCTACGTATGCGTGGAAACATACTACTTTTATCCCCGAACAGAAGCTGTTCATCTACGAATGTCACATAGGCATGGCGCAGGAAAAGGAAGGGATTGGTAGCTATGATGAATTCCGATTGAATATTCTCCCTCGCATCAAGAAGGCGGGGTATAACACCATTCAGATTATGGCCATTATGGAACATCCCTACTATGGCTCGTTTGGGTATCAGGTATCCTCCTTCTTTGCGGCTTCCTCCAAATATGGGAAGGGGAATGAACTCAAAGCCTTGATTGACGCTGCCCATGGAATGGGAATTGCCGTCCTTTTGGACGTGGTGCATTCGCACGCTGTGCGCAACACCGCAGAGGGAATCAATGAATTTGACGGTACGGTTTACCAATTCTTCCATGAAGGCGAACGTGGGGAACATCCTGCCTGGGGGACGAAACTCTTTAATTATAACAAGAATGAAGTCATTCACTTCCTTCTTTCCAATTTAAAATTCTGGATGACGGAGTACCATTTTGACGGTTTCCGTTTTGATGGCGTAACGTCGATGATCTATCATGACCATGGGTTGGGAACGGCGTTCACTGATTATGGGAAGTATTTCTCTTTGAATACGGATACGGAAGCGATTACCTATCTGCAGCTTGCCAATGCCTTGATTCGCGAAGTCAACCCTCATGCGATTACCATTGCCGAAGATATGTCGGCAATGCCGGGCATGTGTTTGCCTATCGAAGACGGTGGGGTTGGGTTTGATTATCGTTTGGCGATGGGGTTGCCCGATTTGTGGATCAAACTCATCAAAACGCAATCGGACGAAAATTGGAATATGTGGCAAATCTGGCACGAACTCACCTCCCGTCGTCCGGGAGAAAAATATATCGGCTATGCCGAATCGCACGACCAGGCGCTCGTTGGGGATAAGACCTTAATTTTCCGCCTTTGCGACAGCGCAATGTATACGGATATGAACAAGGGCAGCCAAAGCTTGGTGATTGATCGTGGGATTGCGTTGCATAAGATGATTCGTTTGATTACCATGTCCCTCGGTGGGGAAGGGTATCTCAATTTCATGGGCAATGAATTTGGACATCCCGAATGGATTGATTTCCCCAGAGAAGGCAATAATTGGAGTTATTTCTATTGCAGAAGACAGTGGAGCTTGGCAGACAGCCCCTTCCTTCGCTATGAAGATTTGCTTGCCTTCGATCGAGAGATGGTTGCGTTGGGCAAGGCGTATCCTATATTTGATTATAAATCGAACGCGCTTTGGATTGACGCTGAAAAGCAGGTGCTTGTTTATGAACGTGGCGGATTGGTGTTTGCGTTCAATTTCAGTCCGAATATGTCGCAGGAGAATTACACCATATATATGCCACAGGCAGGCAAGTATCAAGTAGTGCTTTCAACGGATGAAAAGCAGTTTGGCGGATGGGATAGAATTTCTAAAACCTACCTCTATGAGACGAAGAATGAGGGGAATGCAATTTCCGTTTATCTGCCTCCGAGAACAGCGCTTTGCTTGGCTGCTAAAAAATAAAACGGGGTACCCAGGTATGAGTTTAACAACCAAAAAGACAGTCGGTGGCGGTTTGCACAGGCTGTATACAAAGCATGGAAAAGCGGTGGAGGACATTCCTTGGAATGTCTATCCCCGCCCTAAAATGAAGAGAAACTCCTTTATTTGTCTGAACGGAAAATGGGATTTTTTTGTGCAGGATAAAAAGGGGAATGAGCAACAATTTGAAATTACGGTGCCCTTTTGCCCGGAGAGTATCCTCTCCGGTGTGGAAAAGGTATTTTCTGAAGAGGATTGTTTGATATATCGAAAGGCGTTTTCCTGTCCAGCTTTTCAGGAGGGAGAACGGATATTGCTCCACTTTGGTGGGGTGGATCAGTACGCGCGCGTAGTGCTCAATGATGAACTGATTGGCGATCATGATGAGGGCGGATATTTCCCCTTTACGATGGATGTCACGGAGGCCGTGAAAGAGGAAAATGTCTTGGAAGTGTATGTGGCCGATCGCCTGTCGAAGAAGGAGTTGCCCTACGGCAAACAACGCCAAAAACGTGGTGGAATGTGGTATACGCCCGTATCGGGGATTTGGCAAACGGTGTGGCTGGAGGTCGTTTCTAAAAACTATATTTCAAACGTCAACGCAGACATGGTAGGCTCCTTTGCGCATTTTTCTGTGGAAGGCGTCGATTGTGGTACGATTAAAATACAGACGCCCGATGGGGAAATCGTCCTTCCCTTTGAAAATGGAAAAGGAAAAGTTGAGTTGAAAAATCCTCGTCTTTGGAGCCCGGAAGATCCCTATCTCTACCACTTTACGGTGGAAACGGAGGCGGATAAAGTGGAATCCTATTTCGCGGCGCGGACGTTGGAAATCAAGGAAGTGAACGGTTATCAGCGCCTTTGCTTGAATGGAAAACCCTACTTTTTCCACGGCTTGCTCGATCAAGGGTACTTCAGCGACGGCATCTATACGCCTGCGCACCCGTCTATATACACGGAGGAAATTTTGAAGGTGAAGGCGTTGGGATTTAACACTCTTCGCAAACATATCAAGATTGAACCGCAGATTTTCTATGCGGAATGCGACCGCTTGGGCATGATTGTTTGGCAGGATATGGTCAACAACAGCGATTATAAATATATCCGCGATACGGTGCTTCCAACGATTGGTTTGATTTGGAAATGGGATAAATTTATTCATCTCAACAAGGCGCATCGAAGAACGTTTTTAAATAGCATGAAACGCACTGTAGAACTGCTTAAGTGCCACCCATGTATTTGTTTATGGACAATTTTCAACGAAGGATGGGGACAATTTGAAAGCACGAAGGCGTACCGTTTGTTGAAGGAATTGGACGACACGCGCTTTATTGATTCGACGTCTGGCTGGTTCCAGGGTGGGGAGTCGGACGTGGACAGCCGCCACATCTATTTCAAACCCGTCAAAGGCAAGAAGGGAAAACGTCCCTTGATTATTTCCGAATTTGGCGGCTTCACCTACTCGGTGAAGGATCACATTTTCAACACCTCTCAATCGTACGGTTACGGCGCGTGCGAAACGAGGGAAGCGTATGTGGAAAAACTGCGTGGCGTCTACGAAAACGAGGTGATTCCTGCGGCGAAAGAGGGGGTTTGCGCTTCTATTTATACGCAAGTTTCCGACGTCGAGGACGAGGTCAACGGCCTGTTCACTTACGATCGTGAAGTGGATAAGGTGTTGCCCGATGAATTTAAGGATATCGGAGAAAAACTGCAGAATGCATTAGAATAAACAGAAAACGGCGTTGCAAATGAGCAGCGCCGTTTTTTAACGTTAAAGCAGAGTAGGGATTACCAGCGTGAGAATGACCAATCCGCCCAGCAGAATGCGATACCAGCCAAACCCTTTAAAATTGTGTTTTTCGACAAAACGCATTAAAAATCGTATGGTCAGCAGGGAAACCAGAAAGGCAATTCCTCCGCCAAAGAGCAGGTAAAAAAGTTCCCACCCCAAAAATCCGCCCCCTTGCAGGAAAAATTTAATCAATTTGACGCCGCTTGCGCCAATCATGACGGGGATAGCTAGGAAAAAGGAAAATTTTGCCCCCACAGGCCGAGAAACGCCCAAGAGGAGCGCTCCCAAGATCGTTGCTCCCGAACGGGATGTTCCCGGAATAAGGGCGAGCGTTTGAAAGAGTCCAATCCCAAGCGCTTGAAGCGGCGGAAGCGCCTCTAAGGAGGAAATAGAGGTGGGACGTGGGTGATTTTCCACCCAAATAAAGGCGGCGCCATACCCAATCAGCATCAGCGCAATCATGAGGGGAGTGTGTAGATAGGTTTCTAAAAAATCATCTAAAAGTAATCCCAAAAGGCCGGCAGGAAGGCAAGCCAAAAGTACCTTTCCCCAAAGCGACAGGGCACCCATGTCTGCGTTGAGCTTCCATTTCCCTGTTTTTTTCAGATGAAAAGGGAACAGTTCTTTCCAAAAATAGATAAGCACGGATAGGATTGCGCCCAGCTGAATGACGACGAAAAACATCTCCTTAAAATCGTCACGCAAGGCCAATGGAAACAACCTGTCAAGAAGAAGCAGATGTCCTGTGCTGGAGATGGGCAACCATTCGGTGATGCCTTCAACGACGCCCAAAAGAAGGATTTTTAACAATTCGATATACAGCATAGATACCACCTCCTGGTCACTGCTTTTTATTTATTTTATGTAGAATTGGGCAGGAATACCTTCTTTTTTCAAGAAAAGCGTGGGAATTGGCTAAAATTTTTTGGATAGGCATTGACAAATGGGTGGTTTTGTTGTATAATTTA
>JAFTMD010000058.1 GCA_017452585.1 Clostridia bacterium | reverse complement strand
GTTATCGGTTTCGTATGCGCTTACTACGCCGCCCTTTGCAACTTCTTTGCCCACTGTGTCATTGATGTGGTTTTCAAAGATCGTCATGAATTGATCAATAGAAACGTCGGTTGCCTTCACTTCGTAATCGTCGCCACCATTGTCTACTACCGTACCGTTGAATGCATACGTACCTGCGTACTGTGTAAGCTTTTCATGCGTGTCGCCCTTCAAGTTTTCTTCGAAGAAGAAGTATTGACCTTCCTGTTCATAGGAATAGTTTGCATGGTCATGCTTGGAGATCCAGCTGGAACGAAGGTCTTTACCCTTTACCTGCGCGCCGATTTCACGTCTTGCAGCGTAAAGTTCGTTTTCTGCCAAGCCCTGGTTCTTTGCTTCGGTGTAAGCAACCGTCTGGCTGGTGGAGAAGGGAATCAAAATGTTGTATACATAACCAAACGTCATGTCCTTTCCTTCTTCATTTTGATCCAAAGGCGCATAGAGCAAGAAAGAATCTGCCGAAACGCTGTCCATTGCGCCTGCAAAACTGGTGGGGTTGCCATCATATTTCTTTGCGTCAATGTTATACATTTCTGTATACTTGTCTTGTACATACTTGCCGTCGTTAGCATCCAATTCTGCCGTGATTGCTTCTTCTCTCGCTTCGTAATACTTATTGATCAAACGCTGTTCGAGAAGGGAAGCAAGTTCTACATAGTAGTATTCCAAGCTGGTGATTTTGGATGTATCTTCCTTACCGGAAGCATTGACAAGGTTATATTCCTGAAGGTTGGATAAGAATGCATTGTATGCCTTCTGACGGGTAGCAACCGTCGAACCTTCCAATCTTTCATATCCTTCGCAAGCATCAGCACCATTACGGCCGGTGTATACTTCATACCCTGTTACGTAGTAGTCTTCTACTTCCGTACCAACGTTGGTGGGAAGGGTGCGCGCTTCACCGTGGTCATGTTCTTCCTCGTCCACCGTAATCAAGCTCTTTTCCAAAGAATCGATAGAATTATTCAAATTCTTCTTCAAGGTGTACTCGGCAACATTGTAGTCGTCCATTTCCGTATTGTTGTTGGTGAGAACATACTTCAACGCAAGGATTTCAGCATATTTGCCATCTTTGCCAAGAATTTCCTGTTCGTTTTTACCCAAATTTTTCAGCTCTTCCTGTCTGTAGGTTTCAAAAGCTGCTGCGTTCAAGTTATTCTTCTTCAAGAAGTATGCAAATGCTTCCTGCGCCAACGTTTCCTTGTTGATAAGGGCGTTGAGAAGAAGGTTGAATGCATCTTCATAGGAATATCCGTAGTTGTTTACGTACTGATACCCAATGCTGAGGTAGTAGGAAACGAGTTCACGCTTCTTTACTTCACCCGAAAGCTTGAATGCGCTGAGTTCGTCTGCAAGAGCCTTGTCTTCCTTTTCCATTACGGAAGTGATGTCTACTTTTGCAACGACTTGATCCAAGTCTTTCTGATTATCCGTCGTGATGAAACCACAACCGGTTGCGCTCATTGCAAGCGTGAGTCCCAATAAGAGTGCTGCTGTCTTTTTAATAGTTTGTTTCTTGTCCATAAAATCTCTCCGATTTTTTATCCTGCATAGTCGTTTATTGAATGGATAAGTCCCAAAAGGGTGTCTTCTCCCTTCTTCAATATAACGTCAATTTATATTATACCTTATTTTTGCAGAAAGTGCAAACGTTTTCAATGGCTATCTAGATAAAAGTTAGCGCAAATTTCAAAAATTTTGTCATTTCTGCCATTAAATCCGCCGCTTCGCGCTTTCCGAAGAACTCAATCGTCGGTGAAGTGGCCATATTTAAGCGAACGTGGCCTTGATATTTATCGAGCGCTCCTTGAATACGTGGATCCCCCAATGCCTGTAAAGAGGGAAATTCGAGCGAGCCCACTCCCTTGATGAGGGTAATTTTTTTGACGTTGAATTTGGCCGCATAGCTTTTCAGCACGGCAATTACCAATAAATTTTCCACCGCGCGAGGCAATTCGCCATACGTATCCTGCAAAGAGGTGTACACCCGCTTATAATCGGCAATGGTAGAAATTTCTGCAATTTGTTTATAGGAATCCAGTCGGCCTGCCGACGATTCGATGTACCGTTCGGAAATGTATGCGTTGGCGCGAATGTCAAGCTCTGCCACCGTTTGGCTTTCCCCTGTCAATTCCTCTTTGAGAAGCTTGGAATACAATTCGTACCCCACACGATCCATGTGTCCGTGTTGTTCAGCGCCGAGGACGTTCCCTGCACCACGAATTTCCAAATCTCGCATGGCGAGTTTGTAACCGGAACCAAGTTCCGTAAACTCCATAATCGCCTTCAAGCGCGCAGAGGCGTTTTCCGTCATGACTTTTTCCGCCTTGAAGGTAAAATACGCGTGCGCCAAACGAGTTCCTCTGCCCACTCTCCCCTTCAACTGATAGAGCTGGGAAATCCCCAATTTATCGCTGTCAATGACGATAATGGTGTTGGCGTTGGGCAAGTCGATCCCGTTTTCAATGATGGTGGTGGTGACGAGAATATTCGTCTTTCCACTGTAGAAATCCAATACCGCATTTTCGAGGGTGTGCTTTTCCATTCTGCCGTGCGCAATAGACAAATTGGCTTCTGGCAAAATGCGTTTAACTTGCGCGGCGAAGGTGAAGATACTTTCCACTTTGTTATAGAGAATAAATACCTGCCCCCCACGGGAAAGTTCGCGAATGCAAGCATCTCGGATGAGCGTTTCCGTTTCTTCCACAACGTACGTCTGCACGGGCAAGCGTTCGCTGGGAGGGGTTTGAATGGTGGAAATATCCCGAATCCCCGAAAGGGACATATGCAATGTGCGTGGAATGGGCGTTGCCGTCATCGTTAAGCAATCGATATCCTTTCGCAAATGCTTGATCTTTTCCTTGTGCTCCACCCCAAAACGCTGTTCTTCGTCTAAAACGAGTAAGCCAAGGTCTTTGAATTTTACATCTTGAGAGAGCAATCGGTGCGTACCGATGACAAAATCAATCTTACCCTCTTGCAATTCTGCCAAGATTTTCGTCTGCTCCTTGGCGGTGTTAAACCGATTTAAACAAGCTATCCGCACACCAAAATCGGCAAAACGATTCATGGCCGTATTGAAATGCTGACTGCAAAGCACCGTGCTGGGACACATGAGGGCGGCCTGCTTGCCTGCAAGCACGCAGAGATATACCGCGCGGAATGCCACCTCCGTTTTCCCAAAACCAACGTCCCCACACAAAAGACGATCCATCACCTTGGGGGAACACATATCCATTTTGATTTCCGCCACAGAACTTGCCTGATCAAGCGTCAATTCATAGGGAAACGCACTTTCAAATTCTTCCATGAACACTTCGTTGACGGGAAAGGCGTAACCACGATTTTCTGCGCGTTCTGCGTAAAGTTTCTTCAGATCGAACGCCAACTTTTTCAACGAAGCTTTGACGCGCGCTTTGACCCGTTCAAAGTCCGCCCCGCCTATCTTGCTTAGATGTGGGTTAGCATCCCCCACGTATTTAGACAGGACGTCCATACATTCCGCAGGCACATACAACATATCCCCGTCCTTATAGGACACGGCAACGTATTCCTTCGTGCCATCCGTCGTTTCAATCTTTTTCATTCCGACAGCGCGACCGATACCGTGCGTTTCATGTACGACGTAATCGCCCACCTCAGGCGCGGAGAACATATCCCCTCGCTTTCTGCGAATACGTTTGGTTTCACGAGGTTTCGTATACAGATCTCCCGTGCCAATCAGCACAAGCTTACACCCATGCAACACCAATCCCTTATCGAGCGGTTCATCGAGGATAGAAATTCCTGAAAACGCCGACAACGTATCGGGCAATTTAACGGTGGAAATGTACTCCTCCGTAAGCTGTTCCCCCATCTTGGCGGCTCGCTTTTCATCCCCACAATAGAGAATGACACGATAGCCCCCTCGCTTCCAGTTGACTAAGTCGGTCATGAGCGCAGGCAGGCCGTTTAAATACTTCGTGATGGGCGTAGCTGAGAAATTGTAAATTTGTAAAGGCTGAAAGAAGAAAGGATTGCCCGTAAACGTCTGCATTGCTACTCGACGGACAGAAGAAATCTTTTCTAAAAACGCTCCCTTCTCCGCATACTGTGCCAAAGTGAAATCGAAAGCTTCTCCGCCCGTTTGCAGACGATGGAAGCGTTCCTCATGCTCTTTATAAAGCGCGTTAAATTTATCCCACAGCGTCTTTCCTTCATCAAAAATCAACACTGTATTTTCAGGCAAAATGGAGAAAAAATCTGTGGAATTTTCCAAAATCGGCAATAAAAAGGCGTTGTCCATTTGCGGATCGGACAACAGTTCGTCCGCGATTTCACGGGCCCTCGTATAAGCCTCCGACGTCTTAAATTTCTTCGCTTCCCTGTCTAAAATAGCCGGAATACGCGCTCGATCCCCTTCACTGACAACCACGTCCGTGGCCGCCAACAACGTCACTTCCTTCAGGTTGGGCAAACGATTGCCCGTCACCATATCGTACGGCTTAATTTTTTCGACGGTATCCCCGAAAAAGTCGATACGCACGGGGTTTTCCATGTTGATGGGATAGATATCCAAAATATCCCCTCGAAGGGCAAACACACCCTTGGTTTCCACCTCAAAACTGCGTACATACCCCATCTCCACAAGCTTTTGTGGCAGAGAAAGAAAATCATACTCCTCCCCCTCGCGAATATGCCATGCGGAAAGGGTTTTGGGAAAGATTTGCAAAAGAGCGTCCAGCTCTGCCGTCACCACTTCGCAACCCGTTTGAAGGGCGTAAATGCCGTTTAAACGCCGAAAGAGAGAATCTTTAGAGAGTGCTTTTCGATAGAGAAGCACTTCGTCTTTCGCCGCCAGCACTTCCGTCCTTTTCCCCGTCAGCGCAGCGATATTATCCGCCGCCTTTCGCGCGGAAATGCCGTCCGCCGTAATGTAGATAATCGGGAAGGGCGTCAGCCCCGCCAAAAGGTATTTTAAGGAATCGGAAACGCCGAAAACCGCCGTGGGCGTGCCACGACGGAGATCATTTGCGTAGGAGAAGTACTCTTCTCCCAAATCTTCCAATCTTAAAAACTTGCGTTTCATAAAACGCTCCTTTTGCTTATAACCCGATTAGTTATACTTGCACATTATCTTTTCAATATCCAAGCCACGGGCAAATTCCGCCGCCGCTTCCCCTGCCTTGTGGCAAGCCTCCGCAAAGAGTGGATAGTCCTCCTTACAAACCTCCGCCAAGACGTAGTTGATGATGGGAATGTTCACTTCCTCATCACGGATACCAATGCGAATACGCGCAAAATCCTTACAACCTGTTTCACCGATAATACTGCGCATTCCGTTGTGCGTGCCAGCGCTTCCGTTGGCGCGAATACGCACCTTCCCCTTGGGGAGATCGTAATCGTCGTAAATGACGAGAAGCTTATCCTCGGTGATTTTATACTTTGCCATAAGCTGTTTTACGGCTCTGCCCGAATTATTCATATACGTAACAGGGCGGGCGAGAATAACTTTTTCGCCACCGACAAACGCTTCGGCAACCGAAGCTTCGCATTCCTTTTTCTTGAACTTTGCGCCAAGCGCTTCCGCCGCATCACCGACAGCGATATACCCCATATTATGGAAGGTTTTTTCATACTTTTTATCGGGATTTCCAAGACCTACAATTAAATACATACTTCTTTCTTTATCCTTTTGAGAAAACAGCCGCCGACAAACTTCGGCGGCTTATTTTTGCTTTTGTATCAGTCGTACAATTTCGACATGGGTTTGTCGAGATATACGTTTTCAATCGCCGCCGCAAAAATGTCTGCAACGGAGAGAATTTCAATTTTACCCAACAACTTTTCTTTCTTTTCTTCAGGCAAATGCACCGTGTCGAGCATGACAAGTTTGGTAATAGCAGAATTCTTCAAACGTTCGACGGCAGGGCCACTCAAAACGGCGTGCGTACAACCTGCATATACTTCGGTTGCGCCTGCGTCTTTAATTGCCTGCGCGCCTTGGCAAAGCGTACCTGCCGTGTCGATCATATCGTCGATCATCAAACATCTCTTGCCCTTGACGTCACCGATAATACTCATAACCTCCATGACGTTTGCCTTGGGACGACGTTTATCGATAATGGCAATGGGTACACCAAATTTTTCTGCAAGCTTTCTCGAACGCTTTACGCTGCCCAAGTCGGGCGCAACGACAACGTCGATATTATTCTGTTTTGCAAAATAGTTATACAAGGTGGGCCCACCGAGCAGATTATCCACGGGAATATCAAAGAAACCCTGAATCTGTTCAGCGTGCAAATCCATGGTCAAAACACGATCAGCGCCGGCTGCGGTGATGAGGTTTGCCACGAGTTTTGCCGTGATAGGATCACGCGAACGAGCTTTTCTGTCTTGACGAGCATACCCAAAATAGGGAATAACCGCCGTGATACGACCAGCCGAAGCGCGCTTCGCTGCGTCGATCATGATGAGAAGCTCCATCAGATTGTCATTGACGGGATTACAAGTAGATTGAATGATGAACAAATCTCTACCGCGTACCGTTTCTTTGATGTGTACGTTGATTTCACCATCGGAGAACGTGCAAACTTCGTTGTCAGCAAGCTCGGTATTGAGCTTTTTGGCAATTGCTTTTGACAGTTCTTTGTTAGAGTTACCGGAGAACAACTTGATTTCATTACCATGCGTTATCATGTGTAACCTTCCTTAATTATTTTTCCACGCCGATTGTGAATTTTACCATTCTAATCAGCTGTTGGTTTCCTTATCATTTGTGCCGTGATACCCTCTTTTCTGGACACTATTTATCTCATACGTCGCTTACATTATAATAATACCTTTTTTTCTCAATTATGTCAACCAAATACACAAGATTTTTAAATTCTTTTTTAATTGAAAATTTCTCACAAATTCAGATTTTAACATAATTTTTAAAAGACATTTTTTGATCACTCTTTTTCCTTCACCAAATTTTGCAAAGAAAACAGCGTCTGAACCCCCTCGTTGATTGCTTCCGTCAGAAATTTTCCCACCTCTTTTCGCTCCACGAAAAAAAGGCTTTCCAAATAACTCTCTGCCAATAACTTTTCCAAGCAAATCATCTCAAAAACCGAGTCCTGCTCGTTGAGTGTAATCTCTCTTTTTTCCAGCTTCATCTCCCCTCCTTTTTGTCCGTCAACGCAGACATGGTATCCTCATTCATCTTTTTTGCTCCCTTGCCCAACGCCAATTCCAACAGACGTTCTTTGCGTTTTTGATGATACAAAGCCACCTCTTCCATTCGCTTGGCAATACCTGGATCCATCAGCAAACGAGCATGAATATTCGCCTTTTTCTCCGCCAAATCTTCCTTTTGCGCCAGGGACAACAAAGCGTCCCGTTCTCGATTTAATTTATATTGTGTTTCTTGCATAAAAAAACCTCCCTTTATAGTTTGCTACAATCGGGAGATTTCTACGCGTTATTTATTTTTATTATAGTCGCAAAAATCCTGCAACGTACAACCTGCACAGTTGGGTTTTTGCGAATGACACACCCTACGCCCGTGATAAATGAGCCAGTGGTGCGCCTTTGACCAATCCGCCTTCGGAATTGCCTTATTCAACCCAGCCTCCACCTCTAAAGGAGTTTTTCCCTTCGCAAGGCCGAGCCGATTGCTCACCCGAAAAACGTGCGTATCCACCGCAATCGCATCCCCTCCAAACGCCACCGAATAGACGACGTTCGCCGTCTTTTTACCGACGCCAGCAAGGCTCATCAACTCCTCAATCGTACCGGGGACTTCCCCATGGAATTTCTCTAAAATATCCCGTGAAGCGGAGAGAATATGTTCCGCCTTCATGCGATAGAACCCACAGGAAAAAATATACGTTTCCAATTCCTTTTGCGACAGCGTAACCATCGCCTCCGGGGTGGAATACTGTACGAACAACTTTTCCGTCACTTTATTGACGCGTTCGTCCGTGCATTGCGCAGACAAAATAACCGCGACCAACAATTCGTACGGGGTTGTATAATGCAAGGCAGGTTTCGCATCGGGGTATAGTCTTGCCAATTCGGCAAGCGTTTTTTCTTTATCAGCTTTTTTCATGCCTTCATTATAACACAATTTCCGCAATTTGACAAGCTTTTAACGCGTGTAGGGAAAAACTCTCGGCAAACTGCCCACGTATTCAAATTTATAAAATCCCTTAAAGGATTTATAATTGCCCAAACGCAAAATCGCTTGCGCGCGCGCAAACTGCGCTTCTTCAAATCGAACACAAAGCCCACAACCAATCCTCGTTTCCTTGGGCGCAGGTATCGTGCTGGCCTGCACGCCATGCGCCCGCAAACGTTCGGCGTATTCTAAGCTGTGCGCTCTCGCGCGAAAAACCGCCAGTATCATTCTATCATAAGTACCTCCTCTTTAGAATACTATATTGTATGTAAAAAAGCCAATAGGAGGTTCTCTTTTTTGATTTATTTTGACAACGCCGCCACGGGAGGAAGAAAGCCCGATTGCGTTTTGAACGCCGTTAAAGCGTCCATTCAAGTATGCGCCAACCCCGGCAGAAGCGGACACAAACGCTCTCTCGCCTGCGCGCAGACCGTACATGACTGTCGCCATGCTCTGCATGCTTATTTTGATAACGATTCCTTCGACCGTGTCATCTTCACCAAAAATTGCACGGAGGCGTTAAACCTTGCTCTGTTTGGTGTTCTGCAACAGGGCGACCACGTCGTCGCTTCTTGCATGGAACATAACTCCGTTCTTCGCCCCTTGGAATATATGAGAAAAACAGGTAAAATCACCTATTCCGTTTGTGGTTTGACCGCAGATGGGCAACTTGATTTCGCCAAGCTAACTTCCCTGCTTCAACCTAACACAAAACTTGTTGCCATAACGTCTGCCTCCAACGTAACGGGGGCTATGCCAGATTTAAAAAAAATCCGAACATTGTTGCCAAGCTCCACTTTACTTCTTGTCGACGGCGCGCAAGGCGGCGGTCATATCCCTCTCAAAATGCGTCAGCTGGGGATTGATTTGTTATCCCTCGCGGGGCATAAGGGCTTGTTGGGAATACAGGGAAGCGGAGCTCTTCTATTTTCCGAACGCGTAGAACCCTCCCCCCATCTCTTTGGGGGTACAGGTTCGATCAGCCTATCGCTCGATATGCCCGATTTTTATCCCGATGCATTGGAGGCAGGCACTCTTTCCTACCCCGCCATCTGCTCCCTTTTGGAGGGCGTGCATCATCTCACCTTCCACGAAGAAAACATTAGACAACGGCTTTTGGAATTGTCCCATCAGCTGGTGAACGGTCTAAAAAAAATGGACGAATATTCTCTTTACTCCCTGCCCAATCCGTGTGGAATCGTCGCCTTTCGCCACCGTGCTATCGACAGCGAATACGTCGCAGAACGCCTGTCAAACGAGTTTGATATTGCCGTCCGTGGGGGCTTGCATTGCGCACCGCTTATGCATGAGGCGATCGGCACGAAGGAGTGCGGTTTGGTGCGCGTTTCCTTCTCGCATTTCAATGACAAATCCGAGGTGGAATATCTATTGGAAGCGTTGGGGAAAATTGCGTAAACGCATACATGGTATGCCCATTTACTATTTAATTGCCTTTAAACGTTCGACAATCTCTCGAAGATATGCCCTTTGAAATCCGTCTAGCATAGGGGAAAAAGTTTGATAAAATTGCTCAATTTCGGCATTGGAAAGCGTACCGTTGCGCTTTCCTTTTTCCGCTTCCGCCAAGATATTTTTCAGCATTTCAAGATCGCTTTTTCCGTTATATGCCTCGGCAATTTTTTGCGTTAAATTTTCCGCCAACGTCCGTTCCTGCTCGTCAACGGTTTTTCCCAAATCCTTGTCATACTCCTTAAAACTTCGCATAGTTACCTCCAAAATTCATGTAGTATATCCTATTCATAAGGAGAATTTTTTGCCACAAAATCCCCTTCCAACACAAAAAAGAGCCTGCATATAACAAGCTCTCTTTGGGTTATTTTATCCTTTTACTTTTTAGAAAGGCGTTTTCTGCAATTGCTCACCTTACCACACTCAGGACATTTCAATCTGCGCCACGTAATACCATGTACGCCCATTATATACGAGCCCAAAGCGGGTACGAACCTTGTTTTACAATGCTGACATTCGAAATATCCAGCTGAAGATTCCATGACACAGACCACGAAAATACCAAAAACCATTGTCACACAAGCAATACTAATCAGCATCACTCTTTGCCACACTTCCATCTCAAATAATCCTGCAACCATTATTAAAGAGATGCTCGACAATAAAGTTGCCACAACAGAAATGATGCATGCAAAAATCTTCTTCTTGTTTTCCTCACGTTCTTGCACAAAATTCATAATAATTTCCTCTGCTTTTTGCTTATACTCAGAGATTTCCAATCTTTCACCGCATAAAAGCTCGTTCACGCTGATTTCTAAAATTTCGCAGAGTGGCAACATCAAGGACACTTCCGGAAGCCCGTATCCACATTCCCATTTGGACACGGTTTTGTCACTGATGAGGAGCTGTTCTGCAAGTCGACTTTGCGTCAGCCCCTTCGCCTTTCTCTGTTCTGCAATGAATTTGCCAATTTTGATTTGATCCATTTTGGTCACCTCCTGTGCTTGTATTATAGCAATCAATTTCAAAAAAGTACACCCACGAAGCGTATAGTTTCCCATTTTATAACTCTACGCTAAGTAGAATTGTAAATTTTAAGCACTTTTTCTCAATTTTTACATACAATATAGTATGGAAATATTCATGTTGGTTCTCTTATATTATCTATCGCAAAACCCCGACTTTTCAGAGAGCGTCAAGCCCCTTATGTCACAATTGAAAGATTCGGAAGCCATGCTTTCCTTTTTAAAAGACCTTTCAAAGTTTTCGGATACTTTCAGCGCGTTTAAGGGAACTCCTCCCCAAAGCGAAGCCAAAACTCCACCAAAAAAGGAAAACACCCCACCCATGTATGAGACGAAGAAAGAAAATCCGCCTTCCCCCACCGAGGGAATAGCGGATGATTTCATTCAAAAATTATTGGATAGCTATCTCAAAAATCACTGAGCAAACCCACCGTTAACAGGCAAATCAATCCCCGTGATATAGCTATTTTCGTCCAAAAACAAAACAGCTTTCGCAACGTCCTCCCCCGTCCCCATTCTGCCCATGGGGATTTCTTCTTGCAGACAAGCCAATTCCTCTTCGGAAAAATGCGCGTTCATCGGCGTATCAATGACGCCGGGAGAAATACAGTTGACGCGAATACCCGACCAACCCAATTCTTTGGAAAGCGCTTTGGTAAACCCGATCAGCGCCGCTTTAGAGGCGGAGTAGACACTCTCACAACTGCCACCCACTTCTCCCCAAATGGAGGAAATGTTGACGATAAGTCCGCTTTGGCGGTCGATCATTCCTTTCACGACCTCACGCGTACATAAAAAAGCGCCACCCATATTGACGTCCATCAAATGGCGATATTCTTCCATCGTAACGTCTTGGATCTGTTTTATCAAGGACACCCCTGCATTGTTGACAAGCACGTCCACCTGTCCAATTTGCTTTATGAGCGAAACCACATCCTTTTCCTTAGAAACATCCGCGTGAAATACCTCTAATCCTTCCGCTTTTGCAAGCATTGCGCTCCCTTCATCCTTAGAATAGGTTACGCAAACTCGATCCCCACGCTGTTGAAACATGCGGGCAATCGCCAGCCCAATTCCACGGGTTCCTCCCGTCACCAAAATAGTCTTCATCTCATACCTGCTATGCCCTAACGGCTAATTTTTTGATAATTTCTTCTGCAATTTCCTCAGGTGTTTTTTCGTCCACGTCAAGGATATAATCCGCCACGCTTTCATAAATCGGCGTTCGTATTTGGAGCAACTCCGCAATCCGAAGTTCCAAATCCCCCTCCATTTGTAAAAGTGGCCGATCTGTATCTGCCTGTAAACGTTCCGCCAATGTGGACGCTTTTGCACGTAAAAAAATGAGCGTACCCGACCTCTTTAAGCAATCGACATTCTCCTTTTTCAACACCAAACCGCCACCCGTTGCGAGGACAAGCCCCTCGCTTTTGGCCAGCTCCACGCAAACTTCTCTTTCCCTTTCTCGGAAATATTCCTCACCGAATTGTGTAAATATATCCGTGATTTTTCCAAAACGGCTCTCTAAAACGTCATCCGTATCGACGAATTCATACGATAAACCAGAGGCGAGATACTTGCCTACCGTGCTTTTCCCCGACCCCATCATGCCACATAAGACAAGATTCATACGCTTACCTCAAGCTTTCTTTCAGCCCTACCAATGCCGATAAATAACTCCCTACGCCCAGCCCGCAAACTACGCCACGGCAAACCGCGGAAAGGACGCTCTTATGTCGAAATTCCTCACGCGCGTACACGTTGGAGATATGCACCTCGACCACAGGAATATCAATGGCGGAAATTGCATCACGGAGCGCATAGCTGTAATGGGTATACGCGCCTGCGTTCAGCAAAATTCCGTCATGGGATTGCGTTAAAAAGGCTTCGTGCAAGCGGTTGACAAGCTCTCCTTCGATATTGCTCTGATAAAAATCGACGCTGTCGCCGTTGGCGTTTGCAAACTCGGCAATACGAGCGTTGATCTCGTCCAAGCTTTTCGCGCCATACACCCCTTTCTCGCGTTTTCCCGTCAAATTTAAATTGACGCCATTTATCACCAAAAATCTCATACCTTTTCTTCCTTTGTTTTTCTATATTCCACAAACAATTTCTGGGCCTCGTTGTCGTCGGGCGTTCTGTGTAAAAATATGCAATCGGCATAATACGCCTGATAGAAGAGCATTCCGGCGCCATTGAGTGTCGCCAAACCAGCTTCTCGCGCTTGCCGTAAAAATTCTGACTCGCTGGGCGAGTAAATCAAATCAATTGCCTCGCTTGCCCCGCAAAATGCCTTTGCGGAAACGGGAGAACAACCTTCCGTCTCATGCATCCCCACCCCCGTACAGTTGATGAGAATGTCATACCCACCTACTTCCGGATCATCTGCAGGCGTGATACCAAGCTCCGCGCAAACTTCCAGCAATTTTTCTCTTCGACGCTGATACATAAACACGAAAGCCCCGTCTTTTTTCAACGTCTTCGCTATGCTTCTGCCTGCGCCACCGCCACCGAGAATGAGCACTTTTTTATTGCGTGCCAAAATGCCTGCCATGCGCAACATCATCAAAAATCCAACGCCGTCCGTGTTATAGCCGGTTAAATTTTCCGTTACGATCGTATTGACCGAACCAAAATCCATCGCGTCACCCACAAGCGTATTCAAATAGGCCATCACTTCACGCTTATAGGGAATGGTAACGTTAAACCCGTCAAAATCCCCCAGAAGATAACGCATGGCATTGTCAAATTCTCCTGCGCCAACCGATACGCGCTCGTAGTCACAATCGACTCCCCACGCGTTTAAAATGAAGGTATGCACTTCTTCACTTAACGATTTGGAAACGTCCCTACCAAGGAGCCCCAAACGCACTTTTTTATCATTCATCTCAACCATGCCCCCCTCGTTAATATAATTTTATGTCCAATTTATCAAAGAATTCAGGAAAGGAAATGGCGCAACATTCGGGGTGATAGAGGTTGCCGCCACGTTCGCTGGCCAACAATCCAATCGCGCCCGTCATGGCAATTCGGTGATCCAAATAGCTATTCACATCCCCACCCGACAACTGTTTTTTTCCGCGAATGAGGAAGCCGTCTTCCAGCTCCTGACAGTCGCCGCCAAGGTTATTGATAAGCTCGACTGTCGTTGCAATACGATCGCTTTCCTTCACGCGCAATTCCTTTGCACCGGTGATTCGACTCTCCCCTTCCGCAAACGCGCAAAGCAGAGCCACGAGAGGAAGCTCGTCAATCATCGACGGTACATCCTCTGCCGTCAAAGAAATGGCGCGCATACTACTCTTCTTCACCAAAATATCCGCCGTTGGCTCTCCACCGGAAACATATTGATGCAGAAGTTTATATTCTACTCCCAACAAATCAAACGCCTTCAATATCCCCGTTCGAGTGGGATTCGTTCCCACATTTTTACAGAGCGTTTCGCCCTTCAAAGCGCCCATTGCCATATAATAAGCCGCCGAGGAAATATCCGACGGAATACAGACATTCATTCCCTTTAAAACGCTTTTTTTCACCGTCACACGATTTCCACGCACGCGGATATCCGCCCCCATTGCTGAAAGCATACGTTCGGTGTGGTCACGAGATTGAACGGGTTGCGTGATCGTCGTTTCTCCCTCCGCAGAAATTCCTGCAAGGAGCACGGCACTTTTAACCTGCGCCGAAGGAATGGAAAGTTCCACCTCCGCACCGTGCAAAGGTTTTGGAGATACGTAAACGGGAGCATGACCGTCCGTCGTCCGAACATCTGCTCCGAGTAGGGACAGGGGCTCTGCCACCCTATTCATGGGACGGCTGGAGAGGGAGTCGTCCCCATACAGCGTAGCGTCAATTTCCTTGCCTGCCAAAAAACCCGTCAAAAGACGAAGCGTCGTCCCAGAGTTTCCACAATTGAGTTCTCGTCCACGACGAAAGCGGGGAGTTCCTTTCACATGGAGGGTCGTTCCGTCCACGTCAATCTCTGCGCCGAGCGCGCGCATGCATCGACAGGTAGACAAACAATCTTCCGCCAAAAGGGCGTTGGAGATAATTGCCTCCCCTTCCGCGCCACCGTTTAACATCACCGCGCGGTGGGTGATAGATTTATCGCCCGGTAGGGTAAATTCCCCTGCTACATAGGCTCTTGGTTGAATTCGTTGCATACCTGC
Source organism: Clostridia bacterium (assembly GCA_017452585.1). Taxonomy (GTDB): domain Bacteria; phylum Bacillota; class Clostridia; order Christensenellales; family Borkfalkiaceae; genus Scatosoma. Next base: position 10,443 of record JAFTMD010000058.1, on the reverse strand, counting down.
CCCCTACCTTTGTAAAATTGGCATCTCTTGCGCCACTGTTTGCAAGACCAATTTATACTCGTCAAAATCAAGAGAGAGCATCGTCCACTTTCCTTTTTCTTTGGCAACCGCCATCTGAATTTTTCCATCCCCGAGGTTCTTTTTATCCAACATTGCAAGGCTGACGTATTCGTCCACCTCCGTCAAATCCACCTCGTTTTGCGGTTGCACGCGGAGTGCATTTTCCACGATTTTCAGGAGTTTTTCTCCATACGCTATATCACATATCCCTGCATCCATAGAGAGTTTTGTTTCCAAATACATCCCATATAACACGCTTTCGCCGTGGGAAAGCCCACTCCAAAGTTCGATTGCATGGCCAGTTGTGTGGCCAATATTCAAGCATTTTCTCTCGCCTGATTCTCGTTCGTCCAACTCCACAACCGCAACCTTCTTGCGAATGCAAGCGACGAGCAACTCCTCTAAAAAATCGAGGGAGTCAAACTCCGCTTGTCGAGTGTCTAATAGATCAAAAATCTCCTCATCCAGCGTGCCGTATTTGACGATTTCGCCAAGACCGCACTTGATTTCACGCGCGGACAACGTCTTTAAAAAGGTGGGATCGACAAGCACTTCCATCGGTTGATGAAAGGCGCCAATCACGTTTTTTACACCGTTCAAATCCACCGCCGTCTTTCCTCCGACACTGCTGTCCACCTGCGCAAGCAAGGTGGTGGGAATTTGCACGTAGTCAATCCCACGCATATACAAAGAAGCGGCAAGACCAGCAATATCCCCAACGACACCGCCACCGACCGCAAATAGGCGAGCCGTCCGATGCAAGCCCACCTGCGACATACATTCTAAAATTTGATAGAGCGTTTGAAAATTTTTATGCGCCTCACCAGCCGGGAGAACGATAGCGTGCGTCTCTGCGAAATACCTTTTAAAAAAATTGCCATAGAGTGTATAGACGTTTTCGTCCGTCACCACAAAATTTTCCTGCCCCTTTGTCAAGGCGGGCAAACGGGCCTCCAAAGCCTCTTGCCCGATATATATTCCCCCTGCTCCGAAAGGGGTTTTAACCGATATTTTTCTCATAATTTTCCCTTACGGCAAAGCCGTATAACGAGCGTTCACCTCATACATGGTATCCCCGCCCAATCTTTTTATCACTGCGTTAGCAAGAACTTCCGCAACGACTGCTTCGCAAATTCTTTCCATTGTGAAAATAGCGCAAACATCCCCCCGTTCAACGGCTGCAACACACCTCTCCTTGGATACGTATTCCACCGTTTGCAGACCTTGCATGAGGGTGGGGATCGGCTTCATGACCACGCGTAAAAGGAGTTCCTCGCCGTTAGACATTCCTCCTTCTATTCCGCCTGCTCGATTGGTTTCGCGATAAAATCCCTTTTCCTCGTTATAAAAAATTTCATCGTGAACGTTGCGCCCACTCTTATACGCAAGCGCAAATCCTTCCCCGATTTCTACACCTTTCACCGCCTGTATGCTCATCAACCCCTGCGCCAATTGCGCATCCAATTTTTCGGCATACGTCATAACGTTGCCAAACCCACTTTTCAGGCCTTTCACCCGAATTTCCACCACACCACCTGCCGTATCGCCTTGTTTTTTCAACTCGTCAATCTTGGCCATCGCCTGTTTTTCCACGTCCGCATTCAGCATACCCAACGACGTCGTTTTGGCCCGTGAAAGTTCCGTGAACGCATACCTGCCCCCGTCCTTTACACCGCAGACCTCTTGTACATAGCCTGCAATTTCCACGCCAAGCGTCGATAAAAATTGGCGATAAACCTCCCCTGCTGCCACTCGAATGGCAGTTTCGCGCGCTGAGGCGCGTTCTAAAATATTCCGTGCGTCCGTCTGCGCAAACTTTTGCATGCCGACCAAATCTGCATGACCGGGGCGCACCTTTGTCAACGCCTTTTCCTGCATTGCCTCTTTTGAGCAATTTTCCGCCGACATGGAGGCTTCCCAATTGGCATAATCTTGATTGAAAATACAAAGCGTCAAAGGACTGCCCAACGTTTCTCCGTTGCGCATTCCCGTTAAAATCTCCACACGATCCTTTTCAATTTTCTGCCGTTCGCCTCGGCCATATCCCTGCTGACGAAGGGCCAACGCCTCATTGATCTGCCCGATATTCACCTGCAAATGCGCAGGCAGGCCTTCAATGATGGCAACGAGCGCCCTGCCGTGGGATTCCCCTGCCGTCGTCAATCTCATATTTTTCTCCTTTTTAACGGGTGACAAACCGCAATTCTCCCCATTCGCTGTCCACCATGACGCGCTGCCCATTTTGAATTCGACCAACCAAAATCTCTTCGGAGAGTTTATCTTCAATCTTACGCTGAATGACTCGTTTCAACGGTCTTGCGCCGTACTCAGCATCATATCCTTCCTCCACCAGCTCCGCAAGCGCAACGTCCGTCACCGTCAAAACAATGCCGCGCTGTTCCAACAAACGTTTTGCCAAGCCTTCGACAATCTTTCTGCCGATTTTAATACACTCGTCCTTGGTCAAACGGTGGAAGACGATAATATCGTCCATACGATTTAAAAATTCGGGACGGAACTTCGTTTTTAATGCTTTTTCGATATTTTCCTTCATTTCGTCGTGCTGTTTTTCTCCAACACCTTGATCGCCAAAGCCCACACCGCCAAAACCATAGGCGTTGGTGCGTTGCTGAGCCACCTGCGTTGCGCCGACGTTGGACGTCAAAATGAGAATGGCGTTTTTGAAGCTGACCGTTCTGCCCTTGCTGTCCGTCAAACGCCCGTCGTCAAGAATTTGCAAAAGTAAATTAAACACATCGGGGTGCGCCTTTTCAATTTCATCAAATAAAATAACCGAATAGGGCGTCGTGCGCACCTTCTCAGTGAGCTGCCCCGTCTGCAAATCTTCATATCCAACGTATCCCGGAGGCGCGCCAATCAGCTTGGAAATGGATTGTTTCTCCATATATTCACTCATGTCCAAGCGTATCATTTGCTCTTCCGAGCCAAACATCACTTCGGCGAGCGCCTTACAAAGGTCGGTTTTCCCTACCCCCGTCGGCCCGACGAAAATAAACGAACCAATGGGACGAGAAGGATCTTTTAACCCTGCTCTTGCGCGACGAATGGCTTTTGCTACGGCAGTAACCGCTTCGTTCTGCCCAATGATGCGTCTGTGCAATTCCTCTTCCATTCGCATGAGCTTGTCCCCTTCCTCTTGGGTAATTTTCAAGAGGGGAATACGCACTTTTGCGCTGACGATGGCCGCCACGTGCTCCCTGCTAATTGCCAATCGACCATCAGAAAGGCGCTTGGGTTTTTGCGCCATTTCCAAAGCACGCTTTTTATCCTCCGCGTACATACGATTTCAGCTGGCTTCCGTAGCCGCCGCGTGATTTCCTGAACGCAAATACAGGTTTTCCTCTTCTGTATAACGAGCAATTTCCTTCGTCACTTCTTCGAGTTCGCAGCTGCCACCATTTTCCACAATGCGCACACGAGCCGCCGCCTCGTCGATCAAATCAATCGCCTTATCGGGCAAGAAACGATCGGTGATGTAGCGAGAGGAGAGCTGTACCGCCGCCTGAATGGCCTCGTCGGTGATGACGATTGCGTGATGTTCCTCATACCGACTGCGAAGTCCACGAATAATTTCGATAGCATCCTTTTCAGAGGGTTCGTTGACGTAAATGGGCATGAAGCGACGTTCTAACGCCCTATCTTTATCGATATATTTGCGATATTCTTCAATGGTCGTTGCGCCGATTACTTGCAAATCATTACGTGCCAAAAGGGGTTTTAAAATGTTCGCCGCATCCATGCTCCCCTCGGAAGAGCCACCTGCCCCCACCAAGGTGTGAATTTCATCAATGAAAAGCACGATATCTCCGTCCTCACGAACGGCGTCAATCAGATTTTTGAGCTTCTCCTCAAAATCCCCGCGATAGCGCGTCCCTGCCAACATTCCTGCCAAATCAACGGAGAAAATACGCTTATTATACAATTGCGTCGGCACTTGATTTTTTACAATGAGTTGGGCAATCCCCTCAATAATAGCACTCTTCCCAACCCCCGGTTCACCAATGAGAACGGGATTATTTTTCTGTCTACGGGAGAGAACCTGCACAAGCTCCTCAATCTCTTTTTTTCTGCCAATGACGGGGTCCATCTTTCCCTTTCGGGCGCGTTCCGTCATATCTACCCCGCACCCTGCCAAGGCTTCTTCCTTTTTCTCGTCGGCGGGCGTTTTCTTTATGTCCCTAATCGGCTGAGCGCTGGTTACCGTTGGAGAGGAGGTTCTCCTCTTTTCCCCACTCTCCGTCTGCAGACCGCTTTCCGTATATTGACTGTCGATAAAGCCGTCTTCCTTGCTTTCGGAAACGCTTTCTCCCATATTCTTCTTATTCTTTAAAATCTGCAAAGCGATTTCACATTTCACCATCAAAATTTGAATGCTGGCAAATCTCTTCAAAAAACGAACCGCCACGCAAGTTTCACGGGTTAAAATTTGATAGAGTATATGCACCGTACTCGGCACCAAACCTTCCTCAACCGCCTGCTTTGCCCCGTCTTCATAAATGGCAATTGAACGAGGCGTCAACCCATTACACGCAAACTTTTTATCTACGCTGTGGGTGAACAACGCGCCATACTCTTCCTTCGTGATGCCCTCTCCCACCAAAATGTTATACGCTTCACATTCGGGCAAGCTTAAAAAAGCGTACACAAAATGTTCGCTTCCAATAAATTCCGTGCCACACTCTGCCGCAATCGAGCCTGCAAGCGTAAAGGCCTTATTCAAATATTCTGTACATTTTTTCAATGGATACATACATACCCCCCTTGTTCTGAAAAAATAAAGCTTTGTTTTTTCATCTTAGTCATCTATATGTCGAAGGAATTTTTATTCTCCTCTGCGCACGGCGTATACCAAATTGGGCAACATTCTACCCACGGTTTCCGCGCGCACTTCGTCGTAAAAACGCTCGTTTTCCCCTTCCAACATATGATTTAAACAAAACGTCGCAGGACGCATATCATCTAAAAATTCTTCAAATTTCTTCTCGTTGGTAACCTTTAAAAAGCCAAGCGCAATCCCTACGCGGACTTCGGCAATCTTATTCAAAAATTCGGGCAAATCCAAAAGCGCGCAGTTGCAAAGCGTACCATACGCACGTAAAACACGATCTCGCGTTTCCGTTTCAGCTTCCTCAAGCAAGCGCTCGCGCGCGACAATCTCGCGGTCGCAAAGCACCATTGTGAACTCCGTAACCAGCTCCAAAATTTCTTTTTCAGAAAGGCCCAAAGTTCGTTCGTTGCTCACCTGATATTGATAACCTTCCGCAATCGAACCTTCTCCAAATGCGCCACGCACCGTCATGCCCTGCGCTTTCCACGAACGGATTTCCTCTTTCAGTTCCCCCGTCCAGGTAAGCCCGGGTAAAAACAACATCACCGAAGCGCGCATACCCGTACCCAAATTGCTAGGACAGGCAGTCAGATAACCAAGACGCTCGTCAAATGCAAAATCCAAAACGGTGGACAATCCGTCGTCGATGGCGCTCAAGCGTTCGTAGGCGCGATAGAGATCAAATCCCTTCAAGATGTACTGCTCGCGAAGGTGGTCTTCTTCGTTGACCATAATGGACACAGCCTCGTCCTTAGACACAAACACGCCCCCACCGTTCAAACGTTTGGAAAGGGCCTCGCTGATGATATATTTTTCCTGCAAGGAACTTGCCTCGCTGTGGCTGAGTTTATCTATGCTGAAATGGCGATACTCGCCCGGATCAATTTTTCTTAACGCTCGCTCTACGAGATATAAAATCTCCAAAGCGTGCTGTTTGGTCATTTTCGACGGGAAGGGAAAGCCGGATAAATTGCGCGCCAAACGAATACGGCTGGTCATTGCAATTGTTTTCATAAACTCTGGAGTATTTACCATACGATCTCCTCCTCGACGGAACCCGTCTTGGTCATTCGCTCCAATTTATCCTGATATTCTTCCGCGCGCTCAGGATTGAGGCCACCCAGGTATGTGATGAGTGTTTTCATCTCCCCTTTCTGACGTTTGAAACGCTCCGTTTTGGCAAGCTCTTGCCGAAAGAGATCCTCCTCTTCAGGCGTTAAAAATGTTTCCCTTTTGAGAAGTTGCTCCCCTTCATAACTCAACAGCGTCTTTTTCCCACGATGACCTACCTCTCCACCCTGCATCTGCAAAATGGTGGGCAAAATGTGCGAAAACATGCCTCGATAGCAATAGGCGCAACCAACAAATTTTTGCGCTTGGAATTCCTCCGCCTTCAAACCGCAATAAGGACAAGCGGATAAAGAGGGTTCTTCCCCCTCTCTTTTGTATAAAAATAAACGTTCATAACAGGAGAGGCAATAGTATGTACGTTCGACCACTCCCTTTTTCAGCCGTTCGTAAGATTTTACGGCCTCGTGTTTATTACAATAAAAACATCGCATAGGTTATACCGTTTTCTTTATTCATGTCCTTTCTTTTTTAAAGAATCTCTAAACTTTGTCAACAAACTACGGAAGAACGTCCACAAGATTTCCAAAATCTGCAAGGGAATCCCCAAAAGGAAGAGAAATCCCAGTTTCCCGTAATTGCCGCTTATCAGCCAAAGACATTGTTGAATGGTCAAATAGAGTGAGGCCAAACCACTCCAAATCAGGGCGCTCACCGAGAAGAAGTTCAAAAGACGAAGCTTCCAAATGGACGCGAAGACAATCAGCAAAATGGAGTTTGCCATGACCGCATACAGATAGGTCAGCCACCACGGGCCACCTTCCGAAAAGACAATTTCCAAAATGACAAATGACAAAATGGCAATCAACCAAATAATTCCACTTGACAGCAGCATGATCAAAATGCGCAAACGAAGAGGAATTTGCGGTTTCGCCGGAAGTTGTTGAGGGACTTCTTCCCCCACGAGCTCGTTCAGGCTCACCTCGTACAGCTTGGACAATTGCACCAAAGTGTAGACATCGGGAATGCCGTTGCCGGACTCCCATTTGGAAATGGATTTATCAGAATAGTTGATTTTTTCTGCCAATTCCGCCTGTGTAAAGCCCGCTTTCTTTCGATAGTATGCTAAATTCTTTGCTATTTTTTCGTTCAATTCGTTATTATTTTCCATAATACTATCATACCATTTTTTTTGATTTTCGTCAAGTAGGTAGACATATTTTTCTTACATTATTTATATATCTCTGCCATTTTCCCCTTTTTAGCCAGCCAAGAATACTACGAAACCGCCATAAATCGTGACTTTTCCGCATCTTTTAACAAATTCACGTTTTGCGGTGCGTAGCAATTTCCCCTTTAAGTATTCATTTTCATTTTTCAACTCCTCTACACTTCCCCCCCCCTTTCATTCTTTTTCTCTTTTTTGTTTTACTTTTTTAATCGCTTTACCCACGATATTTTTCTTAATTTTTAAAAAGCGAGGCACCCATGTATGCGTTGAGATAAAAAATAGACCGAGAAGTTCCCCTCTCGATCCATTTTGTTTTTGCTTAGTAAGCACGCGCATACACTATAACGTGTTCTGCTTTTTTACCGCAAACGGCGCAGGTTTCTGCGCTTTCGCCTTCTGCATAAACACGAGCCGTTGCTGCCGTTTCTTCTTTAATTTTGTCTTCGCAAGCGCGACAACCGCACCAACCTGCCTTCACAAAGTTGCCAGCCTCTACACCTGCCAAGATGCCTGCCATGTCGTCTGCATAGACGATACGTTCGTCACGGCGAGCTCTCGCCTTTTCAAGCAATCCTTTCTGTACATTTTCCAACAAGCTCTGCACGTTTTCAACCGCGTTTTCCAAAGACATTTCTACCTTTTCCAACGTATCACGTCTTGCGCAAAGCATCTTACCCGCTTCGATATCGCGAGGGCCAAGCTCAATACGAACAGGCACACCTTTCATTTCCCATTCGTTGAACTTCCAGCCAGGGCTGTTGTCAGACTTATCCACGGTCACGCGAACGCCTGCCGCCTTGAGCTTTGCCTCTAATTCTTCACAGGCCTCAATAACCCCAGGCTTTCTTGCTGCGATAGGCACGATTACCACCTGAATGGGCGCTACGACGGGAGGAAGCACGAGGCCTCTTTCGTCGCCGTGCGTCATGATAATAGCGCCGATGAGTCGAGTCGATACACCCCACGAAGTCGTATATGCCGTCTGCAAAACACCTTCGTTGCCAAGGTATTTGATATCAAACGCCGTGGCAAAATTCTGTCCCAAGTAGTGCGACGTCCCTGCCTGCAAACTCTTGCCGTCACGCATCATGGCTTCCATGGTATAGGTTGCCACAGCGCCAGCGAAACGTTCTTTCTCCGTTTTTCTACCCGTCAATACAGGAATTGCCAAGCAATTTTCAGCAAATTCCTGATAGGTGTGGAGCATTGCCATCGTTTCTTCTTCCGCCTCTTCCGCGCTTGCATGAACGGTGTGGCCTTCCTGCCACAAAAATTCACTGGTACGAAGGAAGGGACGCGTCGTCTTTTCCCAACGCATGACGTTACACCACTGATTGACCTTCAAGGGAAGATCACGATAGGATTGAATCCATTTCCCCATCATCGTACCGATAATCGTTTCCGAAGTAGGACGAATTGCCAAAGGTTCGGCAAGTTCTTCCCCGCCCGCGTGGGTAACCACAGCCACTTCGGGAGCAAACCCTTCTACGTGTTCTGCTTCCTTCGTGAAAAAGCTCATGGGAATGAGCAACGGGAAATAGGCATTTTCCACGCCACGGCTCTTAAAGCGAGCGTCCAATTGCTGTTGGATATGTTCCCAAATGGCATAACCGTAAGGACGAATGACCATCGTACCTTTTACAGGGCCATAATCCACCAATTTTGTCTTTAATACGACGTCTGTATACCACTGCGGAAAATCCACATTAATATCCGCAATCTGTTCTACAAATTGAGTTTCTTTTGCCATAGTTTGCACTATGCCTCCTCTCTTTTTTACTTATTTTCTGTTTTATTTTTATGGCTATATCACAGAGAATGGGATAGAGCCGTTGTTATAATTATCCAAGAAACCGACCCTTAAAAGCAAGTTGCCTTCAAGGGTCGTTGTTCTTTCAAACCACTTTTAAGGTTTCTTTGTCCTTGCAAATCTTAACGAATTAAGATTCTTTGTTGGTCAAACTGCTGACCGGTTTTTCTTGCGGTAAACCTTCAGGTAAGCCTTCCGGCATACCGACAGGTCTTTCCTCTGTCATTTTTTGTGCAAGGGATTGCGTGTCAACAGGCATTCCTTCTTCCATCTTCTTTTCCAAACCGGTTTTGAATGCTCTCGTTCCTCTGTCCATTTGGAATACCTTCGTACAAGCGGGGCAACGATGATAAGGCGTTCTATCGCTTACCTTCAAATACTTACCGCAGTTCGGGCATCTCAAAGTCCAATCGCGAACAATCTTTTCCACAACAGGTTCTTCTACGGGAGCTTCTTGCTGAACAGGTTCAACCACGTTTGCCATCGCAACATTCTGCATCATCGGCTGCTGGAAGTACATCATACGATTTCCTTGTCCCTGCATACCGGGCTGGCCGGGTTGACCGGGCTGGCCATATTGCTGACCATGCTGCTGTTGATACATCGGATTCATCGGGTTCATGGACGGATCTTGCTGACCATTCGCCATAGCCTTCTGAACAGCTTGCGTCAAAGCTTCTTGAGGAACTTGAACGTTCACCTGCATAGGCATTGCACGAAGTTGCTGTGCCATTTGCTGATCATCCTTGTTCTTCAATCCATTCAAAGAGCCTTTTTCATTTAACTTATCAATGGAGGATTGAACGGCTTTGTCAATCGCTTCTTGAGGTACGTTCACCTTCACGTTAACGGGAGGTTGTTGTACTTGAATTGCTTTTTGAAGGGCTTCCGTAGGGACTTTCACCGATACGTTGACAGGATTGGGTTGTGCTTTCAACGCCTTTTCAACGGCATCGTTCACATATTTATCCAATTCTTCCTGCGTCATATTGATGTTGTTCGTTACAGGAACCGGTGCATTTTTCTGGGGTACAGCAGAATCCGTTGTCGTACCGTTGGAAGCGGACTGTGCGTTCAATGCTTTTTCAACTGCATTGTCTACATAGCTCTTCAATTCTTCCTCGGTCATATGAATGTCTTTTCCAGAATTCTTTGCGTGTTGCTTAAGCACATGGATATGCATCGGGCTCTGTTGAGCAGACGATCCATTTGCAGTTTCCTGCTTAGGAGCATATCCGCCTACTGCTGCAAACGCCGCCGTATTCGTGTTGGAATTAGACGTTTCAGTAGACGCTTTGTCAACTGCATTGTCTACGTAATTCTTCCATTCTTTCTCAGACATATGAACGTCTCTCGTGGAAACCTGTGCGTTTTGCTTAGCGTTTTGAACGGGCGTAGGCGCTTGATGAGCTGTCGAGCGTGGTT
>JAFTMD010000008.1 GCA_017452585.1 Clostridia bacterium | reverse complement strand
TATGTATAAAATTGGTGATGGTCAATCGGACACGTCTATTGGCTATACCATTTATATGAAGAACGTGGGGATTTTTGAATATGATTATGCAACGACATATCACGGAAACCAAGGCGACGTATGGGCATGGACGAATACTTCTCCTGATTTAACGGTAAGTTTTGGCAGTGAATACGCAAATCAAACCGTTGATATCACGATGGAGGTATGTGGTACTGCAAATCCCGCATGGACGGAAGCGTTGCTTGGTTTTGCACAATACAATAATGGTAGCAAGTATTGGTGGTCTTGGCCTATCGACGTAGCTGCAATTTCTACGAAGACAGGATGGACGGCGATTACTTTATATTCTATTCCTTTAGATGCAAACGGCAATTGGGTAACCTCTCCTATGTATAAAATTGGCGATGGTCAATCAGATACGTCTGTTGGGTATACCATTTATATGAAGAATGTAGAAATTTTGGAAGATGCGCAAATTGCAGATTTCCAAATTGTTCTTGCTGAAAGTGCGTTTGGTGATACAACCTCACCTGTTAATAACGCGGCACAGATTTTGAAAACTGCGTTTGCTGAAGCGGGGGTTAATATTGAAATTGTATCGGATGCTACGGCAAAAGGTGCGCATGAAATCATTTTAGGCGAAACGAATCGTAGAGAAATTGCTAGCTATTCCGCGGAAAGTTATAGTGTTTATACAACTGGCGCGAATTTGGTAATAGAAGCGGAAGACAGTCGCGGGATTATTTATGGTGTTTATGCGCTGTTGGAAAATTTGGGTTTCCGCTTCTATAATACTGCAGTCGTAGAGGTACCTTCTCTCGCGGGTCAAGTATTATCTAATATGAATCTTGATTATGAACCTGCCTTTGATTATCGTGAACTTGTATACAAGGAAGCTTTTGATACGGAATGGGGTGTGAGCGTTGGATTGAACGGCGATTTTGGTAAACCTGAAATCAAGGCCCCTGCATACGGCGGTTACGTTGGCTATATCAGCGGATCGGGTGTAATCCATACGTCTATCGGTACGATTTTACCTAGCACTTTGCTTGGTGGTTATCAAGACGAAGCGGGACATCCTGAATATTTTGCAGTGGATGCAAACGGAAATTATTATGCTGCCGATTATACCCAAGCTCATTTGACGCAGGTTTGTTTATCAAATGCAGATGCGCTTTCGTTGGCAAAGACTTACTTGATGTGGTACATTCAAGGCGTTGTTTGGGGTGAAGGATATGACGGTCAAGCCGTTAGAATGATGGTTTCGCCGATGGATAATACCAATTATTGTCAATGTGCAAACTGTCTTGCAAAATATGAAACTTACGGCAAGAGTGGCGCATGGTTAATGTGGGTGAATGAGTTAGCGAACCATATTAAATCCAGCGGACTTGATTTTTCAAGCAAAGTTTACATCGAAACGCTTGCATATAGCTGGACACGTGATTTGCCTCTTGGCGGTGTAGTACCTGCGGACAATGTAATTGTAAGATTCTGTTCGTCTATGGGCGCATGTTGCGTAGACCGTGCAAATTGTTCGATTTGCAAGTCGGAACAAGACTTGTTGGCTGGTTGGACGGCAATTTGCAATAATGTATATGTCTATTACTATTCGATTGTATATACCAACTATATGGCAATTTATCCTAACTTTGACGACCTTTATTATGACATCAATTATATGTATCAAGTTGGCGTAAAGGGCGTGTATGTAGAAGGATATTTGAAGAACAACGGTGAATTTGGCGAATTGAGAAGTTACCTTATTGCGAAGATGTTGCAAAATCCTTCAATGACGATTGATGAGTATCATACGTTGATGAACGGTTTCTGTAATAGCTATTACGGAGCAGCGGGACAATCTATCCTCAATTACATTAACGCCGCAAGAGCCGCATTGACCGGATGTCTTTCGATTGAAGTACCTGCGCTTGAGAACAAGATTGATTTTTCTGATTCTTTTGTCGATACAATGGAAGGATATTGGGATAGTGCAGAAAGTGCAGTATCTTCTGATGCAACATTGTTGGCAAGAGTACAAAAGTCCAGATTGCATTGGACGTATAGTATGTTGTCAAATTGCGAAAGTCAATACAATTGGTATAATTATCGTACAGCTGTAAATGCTCTTGCAAGTAAGATGGTAGAGTTAAATGTAAGATGTATCAATTCGGTTACGGCTGTTAAAACGGACACTACTTATACAAGCAATCCTACGGAATGGTCGTATACTAATGCGGATGACGCAGAATAACGGGATGAAAAGTTGCCCCACATATACATTTATGTGGGGCAATACCCTTAAATAGATTAGAAATAAAGAAGGAAAACATACTGAGAATTTTATTTTTAGGTGATTCTATTACGGATATGTGTCGTCAACGCGATATTGATAGCAATATAATTTTTGCCTACGGACATGGGCATCCGTTTTTTATAGCGGAAAGACTTTTCAAAAAGAATCCAAGCACTTATTCGATTATCAATCATGGCATCGGGGGCGATAGAAGTATTGATATGCTTATAAGAATGGGGCAAAAATCTATCGACGTAAAGAAAGTAGAACCCGATGTTGTTAGCATTTTAATTGGTATCAATGACGTATGGAGAAAATACGATAGTCCCAAAGATGCGATTTGTATTGAAGATTACGAAAAAAATTTCCGTAAAATTTTAGAGCAAATTCGCAGTGACGCACCCAATGCAAAAATTATTATTAACGAGCCTTTTGTATTGCGAGCTTCGGCGACGACAAATAATTGGGATGGATTTTTAGCGGATACGAAAGCGTTTGCATGCGTAGCAAAGAAACTTTCCGAAGACTTTAATGTTTATTTCTTGCCTTTGCAAGGTGTTTTAGATGAAGCCGCTGAAAAATATGGGGCGCGTTACGTATTATCTGATGGGGTACATCCCGATGTTTTGGGCGCATCTATTATTGCAG
>JAFTMD010000057.1 GCA_017452585.1 Clostridia bacterium | reverse complement strand
GTTGAATATCCTCTATGTCAAGGGGAAAATTCACGCCTTTGGCGGATCGAATTGGACGCATCAACGTTTGCAGGAGGCCAACGAGTACGCCTATAAGCACAATATGGAGCCATTCAAATTTTCCAGCCCCTGTTATGGGTTGGCAAGCATGAAAAAGAGCCTGCCTACATACGATATGGTAGGGGTTCGCGGAGACGCGCAGGCGGAAGCATGGTATCGGGAAAATCAAATGCCTCTCTTGGCATATTCACCGCTTGGCCACGGTCTTTTTACGGGGAAAATTGACACCCCGAAGCAATTATCTCCCTTGTGGGTGCGTTCAGCATTTGGCACGGAGGAGAATTTTGCCACCTTACAAAGATGTCAACATTTGGCAATAGAGAAGGGGTATTCAGTGGCGCAAATTGCATTGGCTTGGGCGATGCGTGGAGAGATGAATGTATTTCCGATTATTGGTACGGCATCCCCGAAACATTTGCGCGCCAGCGTGGAAGCCATGGAAATTTCTTTGACGGAAGAAGAATATTCTTATTTGTTGCAAAAAGCGTAACTTCTTAACTAAAAAAAGTTTTTTTAAAAATCCTGTCGAAAAGGATTGAAAAAAATTTTTAAATTGAGTATAATAGAAGAAAAAGGGCCAATAAAACGGAAAAAATCCGTTTAATTTGGCATATAATAAGGAGTAATAGATATGACATTGAAGGAAAGACAGCACGAACTTGATATTATGAAATGGTACGACAGCGTTAATAAGCGTGATGATATGTGCGGTGAATACATATTCTGTGGCAAGTGCAATAAAGAAAATAATAATCCTTGCGCACGCGCGGAACATCGCTACAATATGGGATATATCCGCTTGGGCACCGTTCGTCGTCGCCATGCGGGAAAGTGAAAATAACCGTTAACAGGAGAAAATGAAATGAAGGAATTTAGAGGTTTGAAGAAAATGGAAGCCATCATGCTGGCAATTGCTGCCATTGTAATGGGGGTTTTGCTCATTGTTCTTCGCGGTCGTTTGATTGGCTTAGCCATGACGGCGCTGGGGCTGATCTTGATTGGGTTTGGGATTTTTAATCTTTTAAATCGTCTTGTTCCACCTGCCGTTATACAAATAGTTATCGGCATTGTCATCATTGTATGTGGCTGGGTATTGGTGGAAGCGGTGCTTTATCTCTTGGCGGCAGCTTTGTTGATTATCGGCGGTTTGTTGTTATACGATAAGCTGAAAAATCGGGTGCATTATATTAAGCCTTGGATGCAAATCTTGGATTTTGCGTTGCCCATTGGTATGTTATTGATTGGCGGTTTGTTCCTTTTCAACCAGACAGCAGCCAAAGATGTGTTGCTTGTCATCTGTGGGATTTTAACCATCCTCGAAGGGGCAATTCTTTTGGTCAATACGTTATCGGAAGATTAAGGAAAAATAAGAAGTCTTTTCCAAAAGGAAAGGGCTTCTTTTTTATAAGGCTCTGTCGCACTTCTCGTTTGATTTTTGGCGAAAAAATCCTGCGAAATTCTACGTGTTTTGCTCGGTTACAGACCGCAGTGGGTATGCGCTCTCACAAAACGCTTGTCTTTCTTGCATTTTTCCTGTCAAATCGCAAGAATTGCTAATCAAACGTTAATTGTAACACAGCCTTTTAAGGAATTCTCTTTTTTTGTTTGCTATTCACAATATGATAAAAATTTATCGATTTAACGATTTTTATTTTTTTATAATGTATTTCAAGTATTTGTAGATTGTCAAAAAATATGTTATAATAAAGTAGTATGATTGCGCAGTGTGCAATATTAAAAATGATAAAATAATAATATGGAGATATATAGCATGAACAACAAAATTACTATTATCGGCGCAGGTTCAGTAGGTGCTACGGTTGCCTACACATTGGTTTCGACCGGTTCGGTGGCAGAGATTGTTTTGATCGACGTCAACACGGCAAAGGCGGAAGCAGAGGCTCTTGATATTTTGCAGTCTACGCCCTATTTAAATGCCACCAAAATTTACAGTGGTACGTATGAAGATGCGGAAGGTTCGGATATCGTCATCATCACCTCCGGTGTTGGTAGAAAACCCGGTCAATCCCGTATTGATTTAACGCAGACCAACGTAAACATTTTGAAGAGCATTGCTCCTGAAATTGTAAAACATGCACCCGATGCAATTTACTTGTTCGTAGCAAATCCCGTAGACGTTTTGACCTACGTATTCTGCAAGATTACAGGCGTTCCCAAGAATCGTGTCCTTGGTACGGGTACGACGCTTGACAGCATTCGTTTGAGAACGCGCCTTTCCGAACTCTATTCGGCAAGCCAGAAACAGGTGCACGCATACGTCCTTGGCGAACATGGCGATTCGTCCTTCGTTGCTTGGTCAATGGCGGATATCTCCGGTATTCCTCTCGATCAGTATGAAGATGTCATCACGAAAAAAGGCTCTTTGCAAGTGACGCCTTACGACCGTGATGAAGTGGAATTGTTCGTTAAGAAATCGGGCGGAAAGATTATTGCAGGCAAGGGCGCAACCTTCTACGGCATTGCAGCGTCCGTTACGCAGATCGTCAACAGCATCTATTCCAGCGCGTACACCATTTTGCCCGTATCCACCGTTCTCGACGGCGAATATGGCATTTCCGACGTTGCGCTTTCCACCCTTTGCGCGATTGGCGAAGAAGGGGTTATCACAACGCTCACCCCTAAGCTTTCCGATGAGGAAATGGTGAAAATGCAGAACAGCGCAAAAGTATTGAAGGATGTTATTGCGCAGATTGAAATTTAATGGAGAGAATAGATATGGAATATCGTATTGAGAAAGACACGATGGGGGAAATGCAAGTCCCCGCAGATAGATACTGGGCTGCTCAGACGCAGAGAAGTTTCCAAAACTTCCGCATTGGCGATGAAGTGATGCCCCGTGAAATTACCCGTGCTTTCGGGATTTTGAAAAAGGCGGCTGCCCTTGCAAATTGCAAGTTGGGCAAGCTTCCCGAAGAAAAGAAAGACGCCATTTGCGCCGCTTGCGACGAAGTGATTTCCGGTCAGTTGAACGGACATTTCCCCCTTGTCGTATGGCAGACGGGAAGTGGCACACAGTCCAACATGAACGCCAACGAAGTTATTGCCAATCGTGGCAATGAAATCGCAGGCAAGAAATTGTTGCACCCCAATGACGACATCAACA
The DNA here is from genome assembly GCA_017452585.1 of Clostridia bacterium. Classification (GTDB taxonomy): domain Bacteria; phylum Bacillota; class Clostridia; order Christensenellales; family Borkfalkiaceae; genus Scatosoma. The sequence goes on along the minus strand of JAFTMD010000057.1, from coordinate 4,484 downwards.
AGAGCCAAAGCTCCAACGACACTTTCCCTACAGCAATGCATATTGCAGCAGTGGAGGCCATTGAGGAAAAACTCTTCCCCGCTATGGATCAGTTGATTGCAACTTTGAAGAGATTGGAGGCGGAAAATGAAGGGATCGTCAAGAGTGGCAGAACCCACTTGCAGGACGCAGTTCCCATTGCCTTCTCGCAGGAGATCAGCGGTTGGACGAACATGATTGAAAAGGCAAAGGCGCAACTTAGTTTGGCCCTTCCCGGATTGAAGGAATTGGCGCTTGGCGGTACGGCAGTAGGCACTGGATTGAATGCGCCCAAGGGCTTTGCGGAAGAAGTGGCAGCGCAGGTTTCTGCCTTGACGGGAAAGACGTTTGTAACGGCGGAAAATAAATATCATGCCTTGACAAGCAAGGACGAACTCGTCTTTGCGCACGGCGCGTTGAAGGCGCTTGCTTGCAACTTGATGAAGATTGCAAACGACGTTCGTTGGCTTGCCAGTGGCCCTCGTGATGGACTTGGGGAAATTTTCATTCCCGAAAACGAACCCGGTTCGTCGATTATGCCGGGTAAGGTAAATCCCACCCAGTGCGAATCGATGACGATGGTGGCTGTACAGGTTATGGCAAACGACGTAGCCGTAGGAATGGGGGCGTCGCAGGGTAATTTCGAGCTCAATGTATTCATGCCCGTCATTATCTATAACTTCTTACAGTCGGTACGCTTGCTTGCAGACGGGATTGTTTCCTTTGAAAAGAATTGCGTAACGGGTATCAAAGCAAACAAGGAAAAAATGCATCACAATTTGTACAAGTCCTTGATGCTTGTTACGGCGCTCAATCCTTATATCGGGTATGAAAATGCAGCAAAGACAGCAAAGAAAGCATACAAGGAAAACATTTCTTTGAAAGAAGCGTGCGTTGCGCTTGGTTTCCTGACGGCAGAAAAGTTTGACGAAGTATTCCGTCCCGAAGAAATGGCATATCCACAAAAATAACAATTTAAAAGGTGTTTAACAATATGAAAATCAGTTATTATCCCGGTTGTACGTTGAGAACGAAGGCCAAAGATTTGGACGACTCCGCCCGTCTTTGCGCCAAAGCGCTCGGCGTAGAAATGGAGGAAATAGAAAATTGGCAGTGTTGTGGCGCTGTGTATCCAATGGGTACGGACGAAATCGCAACCAAGCTGTCGGCAGTGCGCGCGTTGGATGCGGCAAAACACAACGGCGGTAAATTGTTGACGCTTTGCTCGGCTTGCCACAACGTGATTAAACGTACCAATGAAGATATGAAGGCAGACGGAGATATCTGTTTCCGCGCCAACAATTATTTAAAGCTTGACGAACCTTACAAAGGGGAAACGGAAGTGTTGCACTATCTTGAACTTTTGAAAAACGTCGTCGGCTTTGATAACATTAAGAAGGCGGTGGTTAAGCCCCTCAACAGAAAGGTTGGCGCATACTACGGTTGTTTGCTCCTTCGTCCCAGTGGCGTAATGGCATTCGATAACCCTGAAAATCCTACGATTATCGAGGATTTCATTCGTGCGATTGGCGGTACGCCCGTTGTGTATCCTTTCCGAAATGAATGTTGCGGGGCATACGTTGGGTTGAAGAATAGCGAGTTGCCTAAGAAAAAGAGCGAAAAGATTTTACAAAGCGCCAAGGAAAAGGGTGCGGAAGAAGTCATCACGGCTTGTCCTTTGTGTCTTTACAATTTACAGACGAACGGTGGAAATATCTTGCCTGTCAAGTATTTCACAGAACTTTTGGCGGAAGCATTGGGGGTGCAGGCATGACGAGAGAAGAACGTATAGAAAACCTCAACCGCTTAAGTGGTACAGATGTAAAAAAGTGCATGAAGTGTGGGAAATGTTCGGGGCGTTGTCCGGCGTTTAAAGATATGGATATCAAGCCTCATCAATTTGTTTCCATGCTGGCACAAGGTAAAGTGGAAGAATTGTTACAATGCGAAGCCATTTGGAATTGCTTTTCCTGTATGGCTTGCGTAGAACGTTGTCCTCGTGGCGTTGCGCCTGCGGCGGTTGTTGAAGCGGTGCGTGATACGGTTGTAAGAATGCAGGGTAAAAATGGCATCAAAGCAGAGGAAATTCCTCCTATTGTAGATGAACTCATTCCTCAACAGCTTCTTGTCAGCGCGTATAGAAAGTATAATAAGTAACTTCTTTAAACATAGAAAAAATCAAAAGAAAGAGAGTAGACAAATATGCAAAGAATAGGTGTTTTTATTTGTTGGTGCGGCAGTAATATTGCGGCAACGGTAGACGTAGTGAAGGTGGCAGAAACCATTAAAAACGAACCGGGTGTTGTATTCTCCGCTAATTATCAGTATATGTGTTCGGAAAATGGTCAGCAACTCATCAAGCAGGCGATTAAAGAACATAACTTGACGGGCATCGTCGTTGGCGCATGCTCGCCCAGAATGCACGAAGCCACCTTCCGTAAAGCAGCGGAAGAAGCTGGCCTCAATCCGTACATGGTAGAAATTGCAAACATCCGTGAACATTGTTCGTGGATTCATAAGGATATGGAAGAAGCCACTGAAAAGGCGGTTATTCTTGTCCGTACGGCAATTGCAAAGGTAAAATTAAACGCGCCTTTGACGGCAGGGGAAAGCCCTGTTGTTAAGCGCGCCCTCGTCATCGGCGGCGGTATTGCAGGTATTCAGGCTGCGCTTGACATCGCTGATGCAGGGTTTGAAGTGGATATCGTGGAAAAGAATGCGACCATCGGTGGTAGAATGGCGCAACTCGATAAAACTTTCCCCACGCTTGACTGTTCCGCTTGTATCTTGACGCCCAAGATGGTAGATTGCGCGCAACATGAAAAGATTGATATTCTTTCCTATTCCGAAGTGGAAGAAGTGAAGGGTTTTGTCGGCAATTTCAGCGTAAAAATCCGTCGTAAGGCAAGATATGTAGATGAAACTAAGTGTACCGGCTGTAAACTCTGTATGGAAAAATGCCCTTCCAAGAAGGGGTTGGATGACTTTAATATGAACCTCAATACGCGTACAGCCATTCACATTCCTTTCGCACAGGCAATTCCCAACGTTGCAGTTATTGACGCAACTCAGTGTTTGAAGATGAAGACGGGTAAGTGTGGTATCTGTCAGAAATTCTGTGAAGTGGGCGCAATTGATTTCACCCAGCAGGATACGTTTATCGAACGTCAGTACGGCGCGATTGTCGTAGCAACCGGTTTCAAACCCATCGCGCTTGATAACTTTAACGAATTTGGCTATGCAGATAACAAGGACGTTATCACGTCTTTAGAATTGGAAAGATTGATGAACGCAGCAGGCCCTACAAACGGCGTCCTTCTTCGTCCTTCTGACAATGAACATCCGAAGGTAATCACCTTCATTCAGTGTGTTGGTTCTCGTGACACCAGCGGTTGCGGTAAGCCCTATTGCTCCAAGATCTGCTGTATGTATACGGCAAAACACGCCATGATGATTCGTGAAAAATATCCCGACACGGAAGTGCACGTATTCTATATTGACGTGCGTACCCCCGGTAAGAATTATGATGAATTCCACCGTCGCGCAGTAGAACAGTACGGCGTCGATTACATCAAGGGTATGGTAGGGAAGGTGTACAATGAAAATGGTAAATTGATGGTGCAGGGTTCTAACCTCATTGATAACGAACAAATCACCATCGCCTCCGACCTCGTTGTCTTGGCGACGGCAATCGAACCCGAACCTTCCGTAAGAAAGGTGGCAACCCTCTTGACGGCAAGCATCGACACCAACAATTTCTTGACGGAATCCCATGCAAAACTTCGTCCTGTAGAAAGCCCTACGGCAGGCGTATATTTGGCAGGTGTTTGCCAAGGCCCTAAGGATATTCCTGAAACGGTATCCCAGGCTTCCGCTTGCGCAGCGAAGGTTATTTGCCTTCTCGTGAAGGATAAACTCAAGACAAATCCCTGCGTTGCAATGCCCGACGAAATGATGTGTAACGGTTGCAGCCAATGTGCAAACGTCTGCGCGTATGGTGCGATCACCTATGTGGATAAAGAATTCCGTCTTGGTGGCGGTAAAACGGAAATCCGTCGCGTAGCCAGCGTAAATCCTGCAGTATGTCAGGGCTGTGGCGCTTGTACGGTAACTTGCCCTTCGGGCGCAATGGATCTGAAGGGATTCAGCTCCAAACAGATTATGTCGGAGGTGGAAGCAATATGCAAGATGTAACCACGGAAAAGAAAGAATTTACTCCCAATATCGTAGCCTTTTGTTGCAATTGGTGTTCGTATGCAGGGGCAGACCTTGCAGGTTCCAGCCGTTTGACCTATCCTGCCAACGTAAAAATTATTCGTGTCCCCTGTTCTTGCCGTGTGAACCCCATGTTCATTTTGAAGGCATATCAGCAGGGCGCTGACGGCGTTATCCTCTGTGGTTGCCACCCCGGCGATTGTCACTATGTAACCGGCAACTATTATACGAGAAGAAGAATGGCGCTTTTG
>JAFTMD010000056.1 GCA_017452585.1 Clostridia bacterium | reverse complement strand
TTACCGTGTACGCACCGATACTCTGCGTAATGCCGCCTGCTTCCCCTGCCGTTACGGAAGTGGAACGAATTGCGTCGAGCAAGGACGTCTTACCGTGGTCAACGTGACCCATAACGGTGACGACGGGTGCGCGGGGTTGGAGCTTGGAAACGTCTTCCTCGGCAACCACCGTATCTTGCAACACGTCCTCCGCCGTCTTTTCAGGCTTATATTCGAGGTCGATCCCCATATCCGCCGCCATAAGCGCTGCGTTTTCATAATCAATGGAATCGTTGATTCCTTTCATAATCCCTTCTTTGAAAAGGCGCTTTGTAATTTCCACCGCGGATACACCCAATTTTTCGGAGAGGACCTTCAAAGGAATGTCCTGCGTCGTAACCACTGCGTGTTCAATCTTGATGGTGGGAATTTCTTGACGCTTTTGCTTTTTAGGGCTGCGTACTTTTCTGTATCCCGACTTATCTTCATCGAAATCTTCCACCGTCATACCCTGCTGTTTGATGAGGGAACGCTTGGAGAGAGGTTTCTTTTCAGAATAGGTCTTTTCAAATGTCTTCTTCTTCGCGGGCGCAGAGAAGGATTTTGTATCTCTCGTAGGAGTTGCCATCGGCGCGATAGGAGCGCTGCCAACAGGTCTTGCTGGTCTTTGCGCATTCGCGGGACGAGCCGTTCCACCGGTGGTCGGTCTTACAGGTCTGTCTGTAGCAGGACGAGGGCGATAGGAAGGCGCACTCGTCGAAGGGGTTGTTTCCAAACCGGGTTTTGCCACGTATACCCCCTGTTCCTGACCATTGCGGAAATATCTGGGCGCGCGAGGTGCAGCGGGGGTTGCAGGGCTCGTTTCTGCTTTGGGAGCAAAGGTGCGAGTTTCTCCCTTAGCCACTTCTCCCTTATTGGATTTTGCAGCTTCCTTGCCTTCTTCCTTTTTAGCCGTTTTGTCCGCTTTGACTTCCGTCTTTTCTTCCGCCTTCACTTCCGTCTTTTTCGTTTTCTTAGGAGCAGGCGTTTCGGGCGCAACTTCCTGCTTTACTTCTTCCTTCTTCTCTTCTTTCTCAGCGGTTTTCTTCGTTGCTTTCTTTTCCGCTTTTTCTGCCTTTTCTTCGCTTGCTTCTTCCGCCTTGGGCGCTTCTGCCTCCCCTGCTTCCAAAACAGGTTCTGCCTTCTTCTTTGCCGTCTTTTTCTTAGGCGCTTCCACAGGCGTTTCTTCTGCCTTAGGCGCTTCTACGGCCATTTCCACAGGGGCTTCTACGCTCGCCTTTTCTTCAACGTGGGCAGAACGGCTTGCTTCCTCTGCCTGTTCACGCGCTTCCGCTTCTGCTTTTTTAGCAGCTTCCTGCGCGTTACGCTCCTGTTTTTCCACTTCCAATGCGGTAAGTTTCTTCAAAATGTCCGAAAGGCTTCTTTCCGTGGAAGAAAGACGTTTTTGCAAACCGCCCAGCTGTTTTTCGTCCAAAAGTCCTGTAATTTTCTCCACGTTTTCATATTTCTTTGCCATAGGTTGAGTTGATTCCTCCCGAATATAATCTGATTCTCGGCTCGCCGTCCGCCTCTTTCATAATAGCGGCGGCAAGGTTTTTGTCTTGAACGGCCACGGCCTTCACCGCCGGGCGATGTACCCATTCTGCCAACGTTCCTTCGTCCGTTTGATACAGGGGACAACCCTGTTTTTCACACACACGCAAAATGGTTTTTAGGGAATTTTTCCCAATGCTTCCATCGACGATGAGCAAGGGAATTCCCTTTTGTTGTCTTTCTATCATCTCCGCGCCGAAGATGATCTTTCTCGCGCGGATACAAAACCCCAAATAGGTTTCTATTTTACCGTTCCCCAAGCGCATCCTCCTCTACACCTTTGTAAATTTCAAGGTCTACGTTCGTGGAAAACGCTCTGTTCAGCAAACGTTTTCCCGTCAGTTTTTTCAAGCAGCCTTCACAGGAACAGATATACGCGCCACGTCCGGGCGCTTTGCCCGTTACGTCGAGGGCTATTTCTCCCTCTGCGTTTTTCACCACACGCGTCATCTCCGATTTGGGTTTCATTTCCCGACAGGCGATGCACATACGCATGGGTATTTTTTTTGTCTTTGGCATATTGCCCTCCTGTTTCGGGTTCACGTTTTACGCTTCTTCCGAGTTCTCGTTTTCAATCTGCGCGAGAATTTCCTGCGCTTCAGGGGAAGATTCTGCCTTAACGTCAATCTTCCAGCCCGTCAATCTTGCAGCCAAACGAGCATTTTGTCCATCTCTACCAATTGCCAAGGAAAGTTTGTCATCCGGAACGATGGCAACCGCGCTCTTTTCGCCTTTCGCCGTAACGGAAAGCACCGTTGCGGGGGAAAGCGCTTTATAGATGAATGCCAACGGATCTTCATTCCACAAGATGATGTCAATTTTTTCTCCGCCAAGTTCTTCTACAACGGCGTTGACTCTCGCGCCACGATTACCAACGCAAGCGCCCACTGCATCAACGCGGACGTCGCTGGATAAGATTGCCATCTTGGTACGATGTCCCGCTTCACGGGCAATTTCTTTAATTTCCACAACGCCCTGCGCAATTTCAGGCACTTGTTCTTCAAACAATTTCTTTACCAAGCCCTGCGCCGTACGGGAAACGACCACCTGCGAATTTCTGCCGTTGTTCTTGACACGTTTTACAAACACTTTAATGGTGTCGCCAATGGCGTATTTTTCCGTTGCAACGCGATCCTGAGGAGGCATAACCCCTTCAATCTTCTTATCACCAAGCTCTACGTAGACGTTGCGTTCGTCCATCTTACGAATGACGCCCGTCATAAGTTCCCCTTCCTTATCCGAGAATTCGGAAAGCGTATTGTCGCGTTCTGCTTCGTGCAATTTCTGAAGGATCACCTGTTTTGCCGTCTGCGCCGCAATTCTACCAAAGTTTTTGGGGATAAACGTCTTGACGATTTTGTCACCCACTTTGTGTGTGGGATCTAATTCCTGCGCTTCTTCCAAGGAAATTTCCTTGTCCTTATCCTCCACTTCCGCAACGACGTAACGAGTTGCTTTAAATTCAATTTTTCCCTTTTCAGGGTTCATAGTCACGCTGATTTCCGCACCGCCTTCAAATTGTTTTTTATACGCAGAGGCAAGTGCATTTTCCAAAGTTGCAATGAACGCTTCCTGGCTGATTCCCTTTTCTTTTACCAAATCGGAAAGCGCTGCAAAAAACTCTTTGTTTTCCATTGTTTTCGTTCTCCTAATGAATTTTCGGTTGTTTTCAAATATCCTTTTGTAAAGTGACGTTTATCCGCCCGACTTATAAGCCGAGGGCAGCGAAATCAATCGCTTTGCAAATTTTTGCAATTTTACTCTTTTCAAATTTCAGTTCTTCGCCCTTGTCTTCAATGAGGACGCAATTTTCATCATGTCCCTTCAAAGTTCCTTCGTACAGTTTTTTACCCTGCTGGGGCGCAAATAACTTAATTTCCACCTTCTTGCCCATTGCTTTTTCATAATCGCGCGCCGTCTTTAAAGGACGATCCAAGCCCGGGCTGGAAACGTTGAGGGTGTACGGCGTACCAAAGGTGGGATCCACTTCATCCAACACGGGATCGATGGCGCGATGGAATTTTTCACACGTATCGAGATCTACCCCACCTTCAATATCAATATAAACGGTGAGGGCAGGCTCTTTGCCCTGTTTAAATTCCACCTCGACAATCTCAATGCCCAATTCGTCGGCAATCGGTTGTAACGAAGCTTGAATTTCTTCAATTGATTTATTTTTCATGCATTTCTCCAAAATAAGCATATTGAGAGTGGTTCGCAAAAACCACTCTCAATAACAATACATTATTATTAAGTACTTTTATTATACCATTATTATATCCACTTGGCAAGCATTTTTTGCACATTTTTTGGATTTTTTTGAGATTTTCAGCAATCTTAGCCAGTCAAAATCGAATTTTTATTATTCTTGGCTTGCTAAGTCGCTGTTCCAGAATCGTGGCCACGCCACACTCCAAAACCACGTCCAACCTGTCATCTTTTCAGGGTCATACGCTAGCTCTACGCTTGGATGGATTGTATATCCATTATACAACTTATTTACGCAATTGTCAAGCGTTACAGAAAATTAGGCGAAATTTAAACGAACTCTATTGTGGGTAGAGTTTTATTTTTACCCCTCATCCACCGCAAGCGGTCCCCCTTCCCCCAAGGGGGAAGGCAAGAGGAGGGGTACAGGTATGCGTCGAACGAAAACACGACGAGCTTTTTCGAAAAACTCGCCGTGCGTTGATTGTTGTATTAGTTTTGAGATTTAGATGGAGAAAAAATCATAAATTATCCCATCCTCATTTATTCTATTTAATTCTTTAAAAGCTCAATCAAGCTTTTAAAATAGTCTGGATTACTTTGCCCACAAACTTCTTTCGTTTCTTGAATGTATCTTTCTAAATCATGTTTATATTTTGTATAGCATGATTGAAAAATATCAACAATTTCTTTTTTGCCAACAAACAATCCTATACCATCATTTAAAGATTCCTCAATAAATATAGCCCATTCCCCATCATTTGCGAATAGCATTGACAACGAATATAAATTAGTGCCCAAATATTCTTCATAGGAATTTTCTTGTGTTAACTCCCAAATCATATTTTCTTTTGCATAAATACCTTCCCATCCACCATCAAATTGAGTCAAAAAGCAACTCTTTATATTTATTTTATTTAAAAACGCCAAAAAAGCTTTAAATTGCACTTCCGATAAATACAAATCATTGGTAGGATATAATAATATTTTTTCAAAATTAGGATTTATTTTTAACTCTATAAGAGATTCTGCCCTTTCAGAATATATAATCTTTTTCATTATATCGCTCAATGTACGATTAATTTTAGTATAATTCATTCTATCTCCTTTATGGCCAAATAAACTTAATGCCATTCAATCCTTTAACCCCAGTAATTCTAATGGAGGTATAAGCAGTATATGGTGCAGGTACTACAGGACGAGCATATACTCTAAATGCTACCCCTCTAGAATTATATCCAACAAACTTTCCTGGTGCATACTCTACCAAAGATTGTGTTTGTGAACGAACAAAGTTCATAGCATCATCGTGACTGCCATTAATAACTCTAAATCCTTTATTTCTCCCAGCTTCGCCGAAGTTAAGTAAAGCATCGTCAGATAACTCAGTCGTCTCTAACTGTCCACATCTATTATGTACCAAAACATTGCTTTCAGAAACATAATACGTATGGAAATGAGCGACCTCGAAATTGTAGGTATTTTCAAATTCAGCAAGGTTTTCGATCTCAATTTTATCAATTGCAACCTGCTTGCCATTTGCCAACAACAATTTATCATCGGCTTTCAATCCCTTTGCAGGGACAAAACCTCTATCTACCACTTGCGCTAGTGTGCTATTCCAGAATTACTCCCACTTATTTATACAAATCTTCCTTCCTTCTCATTATTCAAGCTTTCCCTTGCTCTTGATGAGTTCGATAAACACCTTTGCCGTTACGCAGGCGTCATCAAAGGCCCTATGGTGGTTGAAGGTAAATCCATAATAATCCGCCACTGTGTTGAGTTTGTAATTGGCGAGCTTGCCACGCAACATCTCCTGCGCCAATGTGAGGGTGTCAAACAATTTCTTGTCGAACATATACCCTGCCTGCTCCCCATAATAATGCACGAAACGATAGTCGAAATTGACGTTATGTCCAACGAGATAAGCGCCGTCGGTAAACTTGAAGAAGTCCGCCAACACCTGTTCAATGGCAGGCGCGCCCACCAGATCCTCGTCGTGAATCCCCGTCAGATTGATGATTTCATTGGACAGGCGTTCGTTACAAGCGACAAAGGAGGAAAACTTTTCAGCAATCTCCCCGTTGACAATTTTCACAGCGCCAATTTCAATAATTTTATCCATTCTGCCCATGGAGGGATTGTTGTTGAGCCCCGTTGTTTCCAAATCGAAAACGACGAAGACATTCTTCTTCAAATCCTCCGGCTTGGAGAGATCGTCAAACAAACCTGCCTGCATAAAATCGACGTAAGGTTGAGGGAAAACGGTGTGGTACGCCTTGGGTACGGCTTTCCCCTTGCGGGCTTGGGGCTGAAATCCTTCGGGGGGCGTTCCGTAATTGATTTTAGACGCCTTGAAAGAGGTATGTCCTTTGTAGTCTTCATTTGCCCCGCTGATGACGATACGATCCCCCACCTGAATTTTCCGCACCTTCGCCACAGTCGCTTTTTTGGGGAAATAGGTCGTACGCATCGTCATCGTGCCGTCACTGAGCGCAATCGAAAAACGCGTTTTTTGCTCGTCCTCGCCCGTTGTTTCATTATGGCGAGTATATTCAATCTCCTCGATGAAGTTGACCGTTCCGCAAACGGAGAAGGGCCCCTCAACCGCCTGACAATCCGCCATGTACACCGCCGTTGTCAACGGACTGTCGCATCCGTCGATCTTTTCGTAATCGCAGATCGGGAAACGACGAATTTCCACGTGGGGAAGTTCGTCCTCGATTCCCTCGTCCATTTCCTCTAAAATAGACGTGTCCACAGGCGCTTTTTCCACAATGCGCACGTTGCCGTAAAAACTGCCGCAATAGACGCTGGACAAATACCTGCTTACCTCGTCGAGAATTTTTCCCGAAGTGAACAAGGTCTGTTCACCCGAAGCAATTTCCACCACGAAGTTTGCGCCACTCGTCAGCATTTCTACATGAATACTCCCCTCCTCCAAAAAAGCGGAGGCCGCGGGGAAGCTCTTTTGAATATACAAAAAGATACGTTTTTTTAAATCCTCCACGTCGGGGACGCGCTTGACAACTTTCACCTTCGCCGTAACCCCTTGCGGCAGATAATTCTCTGAAATTTCTCTAACTCGCACTTCTTCCATCGCGGTATACGTGCGATCGGTCACGAGGAAAAATTCCGCGCTGTTCTCTCGTTTAGAGAGGGTAATTCCACACAAAATAGCGTTTTTGAACCCATTTTGCCCGCGAATTTCCTCCAAATATGCTTTTACCTTACTCGCCATCTAACAATAACCTTATTTCCTTAAAAAATTCCTCTTCCGCATCTTGGGCGGCTATCTTTTTATAAATTTCGCCCTTCTTAAACAGTAAACAACAATCTTTGCCACCGGCAATCCCCAAATCGGCGTCCTTTCCCTCACCGGGACCGTTGACCACGCAGCCCATCACGGCTATTTTCGCTTTCTTTTTATAGGGACGGACAAATTCGGTAACCTTTTCCGCAAGCGCGCGGCTCTCCCATTCACAGCGTCCGCACGTAGGGCAAGCCACCACGTCTACGTACGCCTCGTCCAATCCGCAAGCGCGCAAAATTTCCTGCCCGATCCAAATCTCCTTGACGGGATCATCCGTCAAAGAAACGCGAATCGTATCGCCAATGCCACGCAACAGCAAACTGCCAATGCCTACGGCGCTCTTCACCGTTCCACTCGTAAACGTCCCCGCCTCGGTTACCCCCAAATGGAGGGGGTATTGCACACGCTCCGCGATACCCATGTATGCGTTCACGGTCATTTTTACGTCGGAAGCCTTCACGGAAATGACAATATCCTGCACCCCGAATTTTTCCAAAATTCCCACGTTGTAGAGGGCGCTTTCCACGAGCGCTTCGGCGCTTCTTCCATACTTTTCAAGAAAGCCCTTCTCAATGCTTCCCGTATTCGATCCAACCCGAACGGGAATTTTATGCGCCTTAATACAATCCGCCACGTAGCGAATTTCCTGCTCGCCACCGATATTTCCGGGATTGATACGGATTTTATCCGCCCCGTTTTCCATGGCGAGCACCGCCAATTTCGGGGAAAAATGAATGTCCGCAACAAGGGGAATTTGACACTTTTCACGCACTTCTTTTAAGGCGAAGGCGTCCCCTTCATCCGCGATGGCAAGCCGTACAAAATCGGCGCCGACTCCCTTCAAATCGGCAATCTGCGCCAATGTTTTTTCCACGTCCGACGTCTTCGTCGTCGTCATTGATTGAATTTTTATACGTGTGCCACCCCCGATGGGAACTCCTCCCACCGACAGTGTTTTCGTCGTCAAATGATGCATAGTTTAATCCTTTTTCTTATTTGCCTTCATCATCTGTTTCAGCTCAGACATGAACGAACTCAGATCCTTAAACTGACGATAGACGGAGGCATAGCGAACGTAGGCAACCTCGTCCACCTTCTTCAAGCGCTCCATCACCATTTCGCCAATCTCTTTCGTGGTGATTTCGCTTTCCATGCTGTTGTAAATTTGTTTGGAAATATCCGTCACCATGTCGTCAATAACCTGCATGGGCACGGGGCGTTTTTCGCAGGATTTAATAATCCCATTGCGAATTTTTTCCGTATTGAAGGATTGACGAGTACCGTCATTTTTCACCACCAAAACGGGATTGACTTCAAGGTTTT
>JAFTMD010000055.1 GCA_017452585.1 Clostridia bacterium | reverse complement strand
TGTCGGGGAAGGGGGACCGCCTAAGCGGTGGATGAGGAGTTTCTTATAAATTGTTCACCTCATCCGTCTTGCTCCGCAAGCCACCTTCCCCATCTGGGGAAGGCTTGGTAAATATAAATCCGTATATCAAATTCTTAAGGTTCTATAATAAAGGTTGAGATATTTTTTCTCATACCCAATATTTGACATAGAGCCTCTTTTTTGTTAGCCGTATGAAAATTTCGTGTTTTCTTGGGAAATTTGCGTTTTGGTATTGATTTTTCAGGTTTAATATGGTATAATATACAATGGATAGTTATAGGAGAGCGCTATGTTTGGTTATATTCGTACGGATACACCCTATTTGTACATCAAGGATGACAATTTATATCGGGCCATGTATTGTGGCGTTTGTAAGGGGATTGGGCAGGTTTGCGGTCAAGCTGCTCGTATGGGCCTCTCGTATGACGTTACCTTTCTTTCCGTCATTTTGCACAATATTGCAGGGGTGGACGTCAAAATTGAAAAATCCCATTGTCTGACTCATCATATTCGGTCCCGTCAAATGGCGGAAGTGGACGAACTCACCCGTCAATTGGGCGCTTTCAATACGGCGCTGGTCTATTATAAATACACCGACGATATTGCGGACGGAGATAAGGGGTATGGCAAACGCCTTTGGTTTGTCAACGGCTTTAAGCGGATGAAAAAAGCCTATCCGGAAATTGAGCGCATCGTCCGTGAAAATATGGCAAACCAATCAAAGGTGGAAAAAAATCGGACGGACAGCTTGGATATTGCTGCAGATGCAACCGCCAATATGCTGGCTGAATTTTGCGATTACGTGCTTGGTGAGAAGGGAACGCCTGCCACCCACAACCTCTTTTATGCGGTGGGGAAATGGATTTATCTCATTGATGCCTTGGACGATTATGACAAAGACAAAAAGAAGGGGGTGTACAATCCCTTCGTGCTTGCCTATGGCGCGCCCAATCGGGAAAGATTGATGGCAAGCGAGGAAGGAAAGAAGATTGAATTTGCCTTCCATTCCATATTTTATGACATTCGCGCGTGTTTGTCGCAGATTGAGTTCCATTTCAACCGCGACTTATCAGACAATATATTGCTTTTGGGCATTCCTAAAACCACTGAACAGGTGATGAAGGGGTGTAATTGCAAGAAAAAAGGAAAATACTAAATAAAAATTGGTGATTGCCGATAGGAGTTAAATATGAGAGAAAATTATGAACTTTTAGGATTGAAAGAAAGCGCAACGGATGAGGAGATTACGGAACGCTATTATCAGCTTCGCGCCAAATACAACGAAGAACGTTGGTTGGATGGGGAAGCTGGCAATGAGGCGGCCCGTATGTTGACCAAAATCGAGGTGGCGTACAACGAAATTAAAGAATCGAGAAGACAGCAACATTCCTCGTCGACCAGCAAGAGCGCGTATGAGGAAATTACGGAACTGTTGAAGAATGACCGCATTTCCGAAGCGCAGATGAAGCTGGACGAATGTTACGATCGTGGCGCAGAATGGCACTATTTGCAGGCGGTTATCTTCTACAAGAAAAACTGGACGAATGACAGCAAAAAGCAATTGGAAATTGCCATGCAAATGGATCCTGACAACGCGAAGTATCGTTCGACGTACGAGAAACTTAACGCGAAAAACGAGTATCAAAATCAGCAGGCGCATCAAGATCCTCAAAGGGAAAACCCGTACGAACGGCAGGGTATGCCCGACGAGCAGATGGGTGGGGGCGCTTGCTCCAATTGCGTTTCCTGTTGCTATACCTATCTTTGCGTAGACTGTTTGTTCAGCCTTTGTTGCGGTTGCCGTTAAGGTCAAAAAAAGATCATGAGGAAGCTATCCGGATATGAAATTGCGCTGTCAGCCTTGTCTGCGGCGTTTGCCACCCTCTTTTTAGTGATAGGGGTGTATACAGACATATTCCTGTTTACGGGATATTTGTTTGCATGCATTGCATTGATGTTGCCCCTTGCCAAAAAGAGCTATTGGGGATTTGGTCTTGCCTATGGCGCAAGCTGTCTTTTAAGCTTAATCTTCGGCGCGTCGAGATTTATCGACTTGTTGCCGTTTATTCTGTTTTTTGGATTACACCCTCTCGTCAACGAGTTACAGCTCAAGACGAAAATCAATCGGTGGGTGGCGTGTGGCGTCAAAGCGTTATGGTTTGATGGCGCTATGTACTTAATTTGGAGATTTGTCTTTGAAATGACGACGACGATTTCTTTCGTCGATCAATATATCATTCCAATCATTTTGGTGTTTGGTACAGCCTTCTTTGTGCTGTACGATTATATCATGTATAAATGGAGATTTATCATCAATCGCTTGGTTGAGCGTTTGATCACTCGAAAAAAATAACTACGCAGTGGGAAGAGAAGTATGATAGAAAAGAACGACATCATCTGCGCTTTGGTAGAGGGCATGGGCATGAACGGTGAGGGGATCATCAAACAAGATGGCATCACCTTTTTCGTGCCGGGCTGTTTGCCTGATGAAAAAGTCTGTTTTAAAGTGCTGAAAATAAAAGGAAATATTGGATATGGCAAGGTGGAGGAAATTTTAACCCCCGCCGAAGATCGCGCACGGGTGAAATGCCCGGTATTTACACGTTGTGGTGGGTGTTGTTTGCAACACTTGGAGTATGATGCGCAACTTTTACACAAGAGCAAGATCGTCAAAGAAAACTTGCGTAAAATTGGTGGGTTGCATTTGGACGTTCCAATGGCTGTGAAAAGTGATTTGCCCTATGGCTATCGCAATAAATTACAGCTCCCTATCGGTGTGGATAAGGATGGGAATAGCGTCATTGGTTTTTATGCAGAACGCAGTCATCGCATTGTTCCCATCAACAGTTGCGCAATTCATCCCGCTTGGGCGGATAAACTCATTGCCATTGTCAAGTGCTATATGCAGGAATGTGCCGTGAAGGGGTATGACGAGGTCAACAAAACGGGCGTTTTGCGCCATCTCGTCGCGCGTGAAATTGGAGGAAAATACATCATCACGCTCGTCTCCGCAAAGCGTACGGTGCCGGCTCTGTCACGCTTGTTGGAACATTTAGAACGGAGCTTTGAAAACTTCACACTCTATCTCAATTTTAATGACGCGGACACGAATGTTATCTTCGGAAAAGAGTTTCAACTCATACATGGTATGGGCTTTTTTGAGGCAGAGGAGCAAGGGATACGTTATGAAGCGGGCCCTGTAACCTTCTTGCAGGTGAATGAAAACGTGCGTGGCAAGCTGTATAAAGACGCCTTAAATACGGTTTGTGAAGAGGGCGACGAAGTGGTGATTGACGCCTATTCGGGCGGCGGTTTATTGACGGCAATGCTAGCAAAAAAAGCAAAGCGAGTGTATGGTATCGAGCTGGAAGAAGAGGCTTCTCGTTGCGCAGATCGTTTGAAGGCGAAGAATGGCTTGGAGAACATGACGAATATCTGTGGCTATGTTGAAGAGCATTTAAGCAAGGTGATGGAACAGGAAAAAGGGGAAAAGGTACGTTTGATTTTAGATCCTCCTCGCGCGGGTATTGCGCGTAGTGTGTTGAAATCGTTGCTGAAAAGCGGGATTGAAAAGATGACGTTGATCAGCTGCAATCCGGCCACTTTGGCGCGTGATTTGGGGATTTTGAGTGGCAGGCTTATTGAAAATGAACAAGGAGAGCTTGTCAAAAATCCTGCGTATGAAGGGCTTACGGAGCAAGAAACGTTGGCGGGTTATTACAAAGTGGAAAAAATTCAGCCGTATGATATGTTCCCTCAGACGAAACACGTTGAAACTATTGTTTGTATTGAAAGAAGAGGGTAATCATGACAGAAGAGCAAATGAAGATAGTAAGTAAGCAGTTGTTTATCAGGGCTGAGTTTCAGAAAAAGTGGAATAAATATCGAAAAGCTTTCGGTAAAGATTTAGACGAACTTTTTTGTGATGACTATCATGCAAAAATTCGTATTTCCGAAGGTCTTGAGCACTTATTAAACAACAGATTGTCAGAGGCCTACCACGTGATACGCCATTTTGAATCTGATTGCATAACCGATACTGATAAACAGATATTTGATAGATTGATCTCGCTTTGCTTGAACGAGGAGGAAATGGCAAGGGCTAAAGTTGGAGATTGGGTAAAACAAAGCCATGGGGGATACTATCAGATAATCAAACGTACGTCGGACTACGTTGTTATTAAAAGAGCTTTCGATCATAAGTTTGTTTATGCAAAACAATCTGTAAACGTTGATGGCTTTGCTATTAAATTAACAGACTTAAAAACCTATCAATTTGTTGAAAAAGAAGATATATTGAGAATTAAAAACTTTTTTAAAAGCAATCCCAATGAAGAAGAGGATTTTTTACGTTACACGGATATGATGCTCTCTTTAAGAGAAAAAATCCTTAACACAAATTTCAAAGAAGCTGAGTGGGAGTTTAGACAGTTTGGTTTTTATCGTTGTACACTTGAAAAGGTCGCTTTTATCGTAAATTTGAAAGATGAGGGAGACCATATAAGCGTAATCTATGGTTACACCTCTATTGTAGATCAAGACCATTTGAAGAATTATGGCGAAGATAATAGCAATATTAAGTTGCGTTTTTGTTCGGTTGTGAAAACCGAGCAAGATCAAATGGCTGTTGCAAGCGATGTAAAAAAAGTATATGATACATATTTTGATAAATCAAAAGACGAAATATTGTCACTGAAAAAAGAACGGCAAAAGCAGTTTTTACAAAAAATCGCCGAGAAATTAAAACCTCTTGGTTTTAAGAAAAAGAACGCAAAATGGACAAGGGCTTTGGATAGCGATTTTTGCTTGGAATTCGAGGCCCAAAAATCTCGGTGGTCTGATGAGTATTATTTTAATATCAGCATATATCACAAAGATATTCAATATCCACAATGTTACGGAACACGCCTTAATACTAACAGAAAAGGAATTTATAATTGGCAGTTGATGACGGATGAAGAATTAAATTGTTTATTGGACGTAGCAATCCAAAGTTTTTTGATGCCGATTATTAATACGCCTTTTGCTGAACTTGGTAAACGAAAAGAGATATGGCAAGGCTGCACTTGCTCAAGAAACAAATGTAATACTTGTTGGGTGCATAAAAACTTATGGGAAGAGAACGAAGCAAAATGAAGCAATATATTTCCGAGCACCGCTCAAAAAATAGGGACAAATGTGATTTTTGAGCAAGACCCGAAACTTCAATTTACAGCAGTTTAGTATAACATATCGAAAGGAGATAGACATGAAAAAATTAACCCCTGTTCAGATTGAAACAATGGAATTTTGCAAAAGGCAAATCGACGAGGCAAGAAAGCAAAATATTGATCTCACAAAAGTTAAGAAGAAAGATTATGCAAATGCAAAAAGAATTTGGGATGCGCAAAATGGCATTGTTTATACACAAGGTGGTAATTGTACGATTCGTACGTTGAGAGTACTGGAAAAATATGGACTGATTGAAATTTTAGAAGACAACTCAGGAATCGGTATATGCGGGGGAGCTTTTCCTTCAAAAGTCAAAATTTTGAATTACTGAGAGTGAGACTTTTTGCTTTCACAACCCTCGTTTTTGACTGGTTTTGAGACCTTTTGGAGTCTGCACTACATTGAGACGCTTATTTGCCAAGTGAGATAAGCAATAAATCGAATAAATAAATAAAATTAATCACTCAACGCAGACATGGGTGCTTCGTTGAGGGAAAAATAGAGGAAAGAAAAATGAAACAAAATTGGTTTTGGGTGCATGAACCTAAGCAATATTCCATCACAGATGATAAAATTCAAATCGTTACGGAGCCACACACCGATTATTGGCAACGTACCTATTATCTCTTCCAAAACGACAACGCGCCGACGCTGCTTTTTAAAACGAAAGAGGAATTCTTCTCCTTTTCCGTTAAGACGGAGTTTGATTCCAAACGTCGTTTCGACCAATGCGGAATTGCCATCTATCAGGATTCCGACAATTGGTGTAAGGCTTCTATCGAATATGAAAATGAGGAATTTCAGCGTCTGGGCAGTGTAGTCACCAACAATGGTTACTCCGATTGGGCGACGGTGGACATTCCGGCTACGCAAAAATTTATGTACTATCGTCTCAGCCGTAGAAAGGACGATTTTTGCTTTGAATCCTCCTTAGACGGAGTGCATTACAAGCAGATGCGCATTTTCCATCTGTTTAAAGGCGCAGGAGAAATTCAAGTGGGGCTGTATGCCTGCTCGCCGGAAGCGTCGAGTTTCACGGCAACTTTTACGGAACTTGCATTGACTGAATGTAAGTGGAAAGAACACGTATAAATGTATCTCAACGCATACATGGTGTGCCTTGTAGAAGAAAAAAGATTTTTATGTAGCCAAGTAAATTTGTCTACTAAAGATAAAAAAAATAGTTTCAAAGGAGAAACTCTTATGAAGAAGAAAAGAATTGGTCTCAAAGTAACTTGTGGGATTTTGGCAGTGATTGCGCTTACCATGGCAACAATCAACATCATTCCCCCTAAAAAGAATGTGGAAAATAACCCCTTTGTTGTCAAAGAGGGCGCGCTTCCCATGATTGCGGCGCATCGTGGCGGTGGAAAAAATAATCCCGAAAATACGATGCTTGCCTTCCGCGAAGCGGTAACTACAATCGGTGTTGACATCATTGAAAGCGACCTCTATCTCACCAAGGACGGCTATCTCGTGTACAATCACGACGACTACATTGATGAAACGTGCAACGTCAATGGGGATATGTCCTTGGAAGAAGTGGAAGATTTGCCGAAATCCGAACGCCACTATATCAAAGATATGACGTTGGCAGAGCTTGAACAGTACAACTTTGGTTACTATTTCGAAAAGAACGGCGAACGCATTTACAAGGATGAAGCGAATTTTGCATCCATGGGTTTGCAGATTGCTACGGTGGAAAAACTCTTTGAAGAATTTTACGCAACCAACCCCGATTTGAAATTTATCGTAGAAATTAAAGACGAAGGGGAGAGAGGGTACGAAGCGTGCAGTATTTTGTACGAAACCTTGCAGAAATACCCTGAATACATGGACAATATCGTTGTCGGCACGTTTCACGACGAAATTGAAGTGGAATTGAAAACCAAGTATCCCACTTTGATGCGTGGCGCGCCTACGGGAACGGCGGCGAAGTTTGTCCTTACGCAATACGTAGGGGTAAATCTCTTCGACAACAGCGACTTCGCTTGTTTGCAAATTCCCATGAGCTATGAATTAAAGGGTATTGAAGTGGGGCTTACCGCCAAGACAATCATCAATCGCGCGCACAGAAGAAATATCGCGGTGCAGTATTGGACGATCAACGACGCTGATGAAATGCGCCAGCTTATCGAGCTTGGTTGCGACGCAATCATGACGGATGATCCCATTCTTTTGAAGAGCGTTTTGGAAGAATATAAAAATAAGTAAATAGAAGGCAAATCCTCCCTGTCTTGCAATCCGCAAGGCAGGGAGATTTTTTGGTGGGTAAATAAATTTCTATTTCTACTGAGGGGAGCCGTAAAATTGAGCAAAGCTACTAATAGAATGTAGGAGCTTTGAATAAGCCTACTCTAAGCAAGGGGAGGTTGTGTAACGAGGTGGAAGGAGTGTAAACATATAGAAGACAAGGAAAATTCTGGCTCCTTGTTTTTGCTTGACATTTTCTAAAAAACCGAGTACAATGGAGTAGGAAATAGGAAAAGTAGGAGAGATGATTATGCAAAGAGGCGGTTGTGATTTACACACCCATTCGGTGTATTCCGATGGAACGTTGACTCCACAAGAGCTTATCAAAGAGGCGGAAAATAGGGGACTTTCTGCCGTTGCGCTCACCGACCACAATACCATGGCTGGAATGAATGAATTTTTAATGGCGGCGGCGCAGAGTACCGTTGAG
>JAFTMD010000054.1 GCA_017452585.1 Clostridia bacterium | reverse complement strand
TAAAATAAAAAGGTAAGAAAAAATGCAAAAACTTTTTTTGCGAAGAGGTAAGAATATTATGTTTATTACAGGCGAAGAAAAAACAAATGTGGTATCCTTTGCGGATTTTGAAAAATACGAAAACCAAGTGGTTACCATTAAGGGTACAATCCATAACATTCGTATGATGTCCGATTTTGCTTTTGTCATTTTGCGTACGGCGCGTGAAACCATTCAGTGCGTCTATGCGGAAAGCTTTTCCGATTATCGCATGGCGGACGACGTTAAGGAAGAATGCGCAGCAAAAATTACGGGTAAAGTAGTTGCCGGGGAAACCAAGGACGGTTCTAAGCGTTATGAAGTGCAAATTCACAACATCGAACTTTTGTCTCACCCTGCGGAAATTCCTCCCGTGGTCATCACGAAGAAACAGGTGAATTGCGATTTGTCGACCAAGCTCGACTATCGTCCCGTAACCTTGCGTAACCCCAAAGAACGCGCGATCTTCAAATTGCAGGAAGTTATTCAGCGTGGCTTCCGTGAATATTTGATGCAACAGGGCTTCACGGAAATTCACTCCCCGAAGATCAACTTTGCAGGGGCGGAAGGTGGCACCAACGTGTTCAAGCTTGATTATTTTGGCAAGCAGGTATATTTGGCGCAATCTCCTCAGCTTTACAAGCAGGCGATGGTGGCGGTTTATGAAAGAGTGTTTGAAATTGCGCCCGTATTCCGCGCGGAACATCACGACACCAGCCGTCATTTGAACGAATATATGTCCATGGACTTTGAAATGGGCTTCATTGACAGCTTTGAAGATATTATGAATATGGAAGTGGGCGTGTTGAAATACATCATGAACCTTTTGAAGACGGAATATCAAAACGAAGTGGATCTGCTTAAAATTGAAATTCCCGAAATCAAGGAAGTTCCTGTGCTTAAATTTATGGAAGCTAAGGAAATCATCATGAAGAAATTTAAATATCAGCCCAGCGATATGAAGGACTTTGACCCTGAAGAAGAACAGATTTTGGGGAAATATGCAAAGAAGCAGTTTAATTCTGACTTCATCTTCATCACCCATTATCCTTCCAAGAAACGTCCCTTCTATACGATGGACGATCCCGAAGATCCTGAATATACGCTTTCCTTCGACTTGTTGTTCCGTGGTTTGGAAATTACGTCGGGTGGTCAGCGTGTGCACGATTATCACGAACAGGTTGCCAAGATGGAAAAATTGGGCATGAATCCCGAAGAATTTGCAACCTACTTGATGCTTCATAAATACGGCGCGCCTCCTCACGGTGGTTTAGGGCTTGGGTTGGAACGTTTGACGATGCACCTTCTCGGCGCAAAGAACGTCCGCGAAGCGACGATGTTCCCGCGTGATATTAACCGCGTCAGCCCTTAAACCGCTTAAAAAACGTTTGAAATACTTCGCATTTCGGCGTTGTGGTTCCGTGCTCTTTGGTCGTGTACGCTCAGTACACTCCCTGCAGAGTACTCACCACGCCTTGAACTGCTCGCATTTGAAACGTTTTACCAAATCAAACGAGCATGCGTAAATCTTGAACTGCTCGCATTTGAAGCGTTTTACCAATTCAAACGAGCATGCGGAAATCTTGAACTGCTCGCATTTGAAGCGTTTTACCAAATCAAACGAGCATGCGTAAATCTTGAACTGCTCGCATTTGAAACGTTTACCAATTTGAACAAGCATGCGGAAATCTTAAATTGCTCACTTCCTTTTGCGAGGAAAATTGAAAAAATCAATGAAAAAAACAATAAAAATAAAAGATTTATGTTGTCAACGTTGCGCCGACCATTTGGCAAAGAAATTGCTGTTGATAGATGGCGTGCGCGCGGCAAAGGGGAATTATGCCAAAAACCTGATCTTTGTGGACGTGGCGGATTCTGTAACGGATGAAATGTTGAAAGAAACGCTCACCGCGTCGGAGATGGAAGTGTTATCCATTGAAAAGCGCAAAGGGATTTTTGGTTGATTGTTGAAAAACGCTTTACAAAAGCAGAAAAATAGGGTATAATAAAATGGCTCTGTGGCATAGCCAATAGAATAATAGAATAGAAAAACGTTTGAGTGAGGACACGTCCTTTATCTAAACTCCGCAAAGAGAACTTTCGGTTGGTGCAAGAAAGAGGGAGAGGATAGAGGGTATCACCTTGCAAGTTGATTTTGGGAAATCCCTTCCATATTATATATAATATATAGGGAGAGTAACAAAATACGGTGTCGTGAGCCGTAGAATTTGACGACGAATGATGGTTCGGTGGTTATAAAAACTCGATTGAATAAACAGTCGTTGTGTTTTTTCCGAAACACGACGGCTGCTTTTTTTGTTGAGGCTCTGCCCATTCTCTGTGATATAACCTTTGTTATAATCTAAAAAAATCAAAAAATACTCGTAAGGAGAAAAAATATGTCTATGTATAAGAAAGTGGACACCTCTTTGAACTTTGTGGAAAGAGAAAAGCAGGTTGTCGAATATTGGAACGAAAATAAGGTCTTTGAAAAGAGTATGCAGGCAACGGAAGGAAAGGAAGAATTTTCCTTCTATGACGGCCCTCCCACGGCAAATGGGAAGCCCCATATCGGGCATATCCTCACCCGTGTTATGAAGGACATTGTGCCTCGTTATAAGACGATGAAGGGCAAGCACGTTTTGAGAAAGGCGGGCTGGGATACCCACGGTCTTCCTGTTGAGCTTGAAGTGGAAAAGAAGCTCGGCATGGAAAACAAGTCGGAAATTGAAAGCTACGGGATTGAACCCTTCATCAAAGAATGTAAAAATTCCGTATTCAAATACACCAGCGAATGGAAGGAAATGTCCGATCGCGTTGGGTATTGGTGCGATATGGACAATCCTTACGTTACCTATCACGATAATTATATCGAATCGGAATGGTGGGCGCTCAAAGAAATCCACAAGAAGGGGCTTTTATATAAAGGGCATAAGATTGTTCCCTATTGCCCTCGTTGCGGGACGGCGCTTTCCTCTCACGAAGTGGCGCAGGGCTACAAAGACGTCAAACAATTGACGGCATTTGTTAAGTTCAAGGTAAAGAATGCGGAAAACACCTACATTCTCGCTTGGACGACCACCCCTTGGACGCTTCCCTCCAACGTTGCGCTCTGTATGCATCCTGAATACGACTACGTCATGGTGCAAATGGAAGAAAGCGGTGAAAAATATATCCTTGCAGAAGGACTTTTAAAGAATGTCCTCGGCGAAGAAGGCTACACCGTTCTTTCCACGCAGAAGGGGCTTGCGTATGAACATACCGAATACGAAGCATTGTATCCTTTCGGTAAAGAAAAATTCAACTATCGCGAAAAATCCCATTACGTCACCTGTGATGGTTATGTAACCTTGACCGATGGTACGGGCGTCGTACATATTGCGCCCGCATTCGGTGAAGACGACTATAAGGTAGGTAAGCGCTACGGACTTCCCGTTGTGCAACTCATTGGAGAAGACGGAAAATTCCCCACGGGCTGTGGCGAATTTACAGGCGTCAACGCACAGGCGGCGGATCCTGCCATCGTCAAAGATCTTAAAGCGCGCGGTCTTCTTTTGAAAACGATGGAAATCATGCACAACTATCCTTTCTGTTGGCGCTGTGATACTCCGTTGATCTACTACGCTCGTTCCAGCTGGTTCATCAAAGTAACAGCCGTTAAAGATCGTTTGATTGCAGCCAATCGTTCGGTCAACTGGATGCCCGACACCATCAAGGAAGGCCGTATGGGCAACTTCCTCGAAAATGTCATTGACTGGGGCTTGTCCCGTGACCGTTATTGGGGTACTCCCTTGCCCGTTTGGGTGTGCGACGATTGCGGTGAAATTGATGTAATCGGTTCTCGTGAAGAACTCGTCGCAAAATGCGGTGCGCCTAAGGATATTGAATTGCACCGTCCCTATCTTGACAATTTAACTTGCAAGTGTGGCAAATGCGGTGGCGTAATGCGCCGTACACCGGAAGTTATCGACTGTTGGTTCGACTCTGGTTCAATGCCCTTCGCGCAGTATCACTATCCGTTTGAAAATAAGGAGCTTTTCGATCAGACCTTCCCTGCAAACTTTATCTCGGAAGCGGTTGACCAAACGCGTGGCTGGTTCTACACCTTGCTTGTTATTTCAACCATTCTCTTTGATAAAGCGCCGTTCAAGAACTGTATCGTGCTCGGTCACGTCAATGACAAAAACGGTATTAAGATGTCCAAACATAAAGGGAACGTTGTCGATCCTTGGTCCGTGCTTGATAAGCAGGGCGCAGATGCCGTTCGTTGGTATTTCTACACTTCGTCCGCGCCTTGGCTTCCTTCCCGTTTCTATCCCGAAGCGGTCAGTGAAGCGCAGAGAAAGTATATGGGTACGCTTTGGAATACCTACGCCTTCTTCTGCTTATATGCCGACATTGATAATTATAACCCCGCTGATTACGACTTGAAGAAGTGCAAGCTCTCCTTGATGGATAAATGGATCCTCAGCAAGCTCAACACGCTCGTGAAATACGTAGATGAAAGCTTGGAAGTTTACAATATCACGGACAGCGCGCGCGCTTTGCAGGATTTTGCAGATATTCTCTCCAATTGGTACGTACGTCGTGGCAGAGATCGCTATTGGGGAAGTGAAATGACGGAGGATAAAGCAGCGGCGTATACGACGCTTTGGCACGTACTCGTGACGTTTGCAAAACTCACCGCGCCCTACACGCCGTTCATTGCTGAACAGATGTATCTCAACCTCGTGCCCAACTTCTTTAAGGACGCGCCCGAATCGGTACATCTTTGCGACTTCCCTGTATACGAAGGGGAGATGGTGGACGAAGAACTTGAAAAGGGTATGGACATTGTTTTGAACGTGGTCAACCTCGGTCGTGCGGCTCGTAATACGGGCAACGTTAAAAATCGTCAGCCTCTGTCCGAAATGTATGTCATCACGGCAAGAACGGGCGAGCTTAGCGACGGCTTGAAGGCGATTGCGTTGGACGAACTCAACGTAAAAGCATATAAATCCGCCGAAGACGCAAGCGAATTCATTTCCTACAAGTTAAAACCTCAACTCAAGACGATTGGGCCTAAGTACGGTAAAAAGCTTGGCATGATCAAGGGATTTTTGGAAGGCGCAGACAGCAAGCTTGCCAAGGAAGTCGTGGAGGCTGTAAAAGGCGGCGGAACGTATACGCTTCCTCAGGATAGTGAAGTTGTTTTGACGGAAGAAGATTTGCAAATCTTCACCGAAAGCAAGACGGGTTTCATTTCCGCCAGCGACAATGGCGTAACGGTTGCCCTCAACACCACGCTCACCGAAGAATTGTTGATGGAAGGGGTAGAACGTGAACTCGTTTCCAAAGTGCAGGCTATGCGCAAGGAGGCTGATTTCCAAATCACCGATCGTATCGCTATTTATTATATTGCGGAAGGTAAGGCGAAGGAAGTGCTTTCCACCGGCGCATTCAAAGAAGACGTTTTGGCAACTTCCGTGTCGGAAGGCGAAGTGGAAGGCGCAGAAATCACCAAAGAAGTGGATATTAACGGGGAAAAGGTTGTGCTTTCCTTGGTTAGAACGTCGAAATAAGAGAATTTTTGGTGTTTTTCGAAAATTTTCCAAAAAACTTCAAAAAATTGGTGAAAAATGTTTGACATTTAAGAAAAGATGTGGTATGATATACAGGCTGTCGACGAGAGAGCAGGAAACATAGCGAAAAAGAATAAAAACTTTTAAAAAAATAAAAAAAGTTTTAAAAAGTTATGAAAAATGCTTGACAAAGGAAAGCAGTTTGTGGTATGATATACAAGCTGTAACCGCGGAAGCGCGAACAGCCCGAACTGAAGTTCGGAAAAGAGTAGAT
>JAFTMD010000053.1 GCA_017452585.1 Clostridia bacterium | reverse complement strand
GAATCGTGAACACCTTTTATCTTCGCTATCAAGAATATCGAAGAGAGTTTGAAGAATACGCGCAAGGGTATTTCGCCAAAATGCAAACGCAACCCACTTTGTTGGGGGAAAGTATGCGTTATAGTTTTGAAAATGGCGGAAAACGTATTCGCCCCGTATTGATGCTTGCCTGCGCAGAGGTCTTAAATGTTTCCAAACAGGACGTTTTACCCTTTGCATTGGCGATAGAAATGATTCATACGTATTCGCTCATACATGACGATTTACCTGCGATGGATAATGACGATTATCGTCGTGGAAAGCCTAGCAATCATAAACAATTTGGAGAAGCAACAGCAATTTTGGCGGGAGATGGACTTTTAAACGAAGGGTATTCCATCTGCTTGCAGGCTACCTTGAAAGGAGAAAATTTCGCGCGAGCAGGGCTTTTTCTCAATGAATCGGCAGGTATTTACGGTATGATTGCCGGACAATCCGCCGATTTACAAGCTTCCCAATCGGAAGGGCTTTCCGAAGAAGAACTTTTGTATATTTACGCCCATAAGACGGGAGATTTGTTGCTCGCATCCGTTGTGATTCCCAGTATTTTAAAGAATAATCAAAATTATCTCGAATTGGAACGATTTGGGAAGTTGTTGGGCATTTTATTCCAAATGACGGACGATATTTTAGACGTCACGGGGGAATTTAACGAATTGGGTAAACAGGTCGGCAAAGATGAAAGGCAGAATAAGTTGACTTGCCTGCGTCTGTACGGTTTGGAAGGGGCAAAGTTGCGCGCGGATTTTTGCGCAAAGGATTGCCATATTGCCTTGGAAGGGGTAAATGGTGAAACGGATTTTCTACATACGCTCATTGATTACGTATTGACGAGAAGAAAATAAGCGTTTATAAGAATGTATTTTAGGATTGCAAAGACAGAATGTTAGAAATGATTTCATCCAAAGGGATAAAAACTTGTACGAAAGAGGAGTTGGTAACACTCTGCGAGGAGATTCGTACGGTGATATGTGATACGGTAACACAGCGAGGAGGACATCTGGCCTCCAATCTTGGCGCTGTGGAGTCTACCGTTGCCCTTTTTTATGTATTTGACTTTCCAAAAGATAAAATTGTATTTGACGTAGGGCATCAATGTTATGCCTATAAATTATTATCCGGTCGTTACGACCGCTTTTCTACCCTCCGCCAAAAAGGGGGGATTTCCGGCTTTCCGAAACGCACGGAAAGCGAATTTGACGTCTACGATACCGGTCATGCAGGCACTTCCATCTCCGCCGCACTCGGTCTTGCGAAAGCGAGAGATTTGCAAGAAGAGGATGGGGTGGTGATCGCCTATATTGGAGATGGTTCTTTCAATAATGGCCTCGTATATGAAGCGCTCAGCAGTTTAAAAATCTTAAAGACCAACATTCTCATCATTCTCAATGACAATGGAATGTCCATTTCGCCAACGGTAGGTGGTATGTATGACATACTATCCGGTTTAAAGGCGAAAGAAAAAGCGGAGAGTATCCGCCTTTTAGAGAACTTTGGCTTGCAATACATGGGTGTCAAAGATGGCAATGACGTGGAAGAAATGATAGAGGCTTTGACGGAAGCCAAAGCAAAGCTTGCGCAGGGTTCAGTTTTATTGCATATCGAAACGAAAAAGGGAAAGGGATATGAATTTAGTGAAGAACATCCAACCAATACACACGGAATTCCGCCAATTGGTGAAGTAAAACGAAAGGAATATTCGGAAGTATTGGGGGAAACGCTCTGCACGCTTGCAGAAGGTAATTCGAAAATCGTCGTTGTATCGGCGGCGATGAAGGAAGCGCTTGGCTTGGAAACATTCTTTGCGAAATATCCCGAACGAGCATTTGATGTCGGCATTTGTGAAGAAAACGCTTCGGTATTGTGCGCTTCTATGGCGGCAGGGGGAATCAAACCTTACTACGCCATCTATTCCACCTTTTTACAGCGTGCATTTGATGAAATTGTGCATGACGTTTGCGCGCAGGATTTACCTGTAACCTTCTGTATTGATCGAGCCGGCATTACTGGCCCTGACGGCGAAACGCATCAAGGAGTTTTTGATTTATCTTATTTATCTCTTATTCCCAATCTTGCGATTGCCAGTCCCAAAGATACGGAAGAGTTGCAAAAATTATTACAATTTAGCGAGCAGTACCCTCATCCGCTTGCAATCCGCTATCCAAGGGCGGGCAGTGTGATTTTCCCAACTGACGATACACCAATTACGTTGGGATCTTGGGAATATCTCCATCAAGAAAATAGCAAACTGACCATTTTGGCTTGCGGGGAACGTTGCTTGCTCCTCGCGATGGACATTTTAAGGAATTTGAAAAAAGAAGGGTTGGCGTTTGACGTCGTCAACGCGCGTTTTATGAAGCCTTTGGATAAAAATCTCCTGCAAAATTTAAAGAGCGAGTATATCGTTACCATGGAAGATAACGTGGAGATTGGCGGGTTTGGCAGTTTCGTAACCAGTGCTTTGTTAGCCATGAATTGTACTTGCAAAATCAAGTGCTTTGCTTATAAAGACGCCTTTATTCCGCAGGGGAACGTTGAAGATTTGCAACGGGAATATGGAGTTGATCAAGAAGAAATACAAAGATATATAAAGCGTGTTTTACAATGAGAGCAGATAAATATTTTGCAGAAAAATTCGGTTCGCGTACAAAATCAGCCGAGGCGATTGAAAAGGGACTGGTGCTTGTCAATGGAAAGACAATCAAGCCTAAGATAGAGATTAAAGAAACGGATATCATCACGTTTATTGAAAGTGAAGAATTATTCGTATCCAATGGCGGTTATAAACTGGATCGCGCCATAAAAACTTTTTCCTTTCAAGCGCAAGGATTGACATTTGTCGACATTGGAGCAAGTACGGGCGGTTTCACCGATTGCCTGTTACAAAACGGCGCAAAAAAGGTGTACGCTATTGACGTTGGAGAAAGCTTATTGCATGAAAAGCTTGTGGGAGACGAACGCATTATTCCCATGGAAAATACAAATGCGCGCTATCTGACGAAAGAGGACTTTCCTGAGGAAATTCAAGGGGTTGTAACCGATGTCAGCTTTATTTCTCTGCGCTTGATTTTCCCTGTTATTCATGAAATTTGAGTAAAGAATGGAAGCGCTTTCGTATTGATTAAACCCCAATTTGAGTGTGAAAAAAAGCACATTGGAAAGAGCGGAATTGTGGCAACTTCTGCGCACGCAAGTATCGTGGAAAAAGTTCTGGGGTATCTCACGGAGAGTGGTTTATATCCGCATGGAATTGTCAACGCGCCCGTCAGAAAGGGCAAGAATATTGAATATGTTTTATACTGTAAACCCGATTATCATGGCGCAAAATCCGTCAAAGAGGTCGTGGAAGAGGTAAAGAATTTTGTCAGACGTAATTCGTTGGGCGATTTGGAGTAAAGTAAGTGAAAGTTGGTATACTTGGAAAACTCGATAAAGTTGAAAGCGTCGAGATTATAGAAGAAATGCAGACCTTTTTGCAAGAATTAGGGTATGAAACGGTGCGATTTTCGTCACATACGGAAATCGAGGGAGTGGACGTCGTCCTCGTTTTGGGTGGAGATGGCACCATTCTGCACGCTGCCGTTCCTGCTGCGCAAAAGGGAATCAAACTCATCGGTATCAATTATGGAACGCTGGGTTTTTTAACGGAATATGAGAAAAATGAACGCACGCGCGTGCAAGAATTGCTCTCGGCGGTTAAAGAGGGTACTTGTCGAATCGTCAAGCGCAGTTTGCTGGAAGTAACCATTCGAGATCGTGTATTTTACGCGCTCAATGAAATAGCAGTTCAGCGAGATACAAGCTTAAATTCAACCCTTTCCACGCAGATTTTAAGGTTGGAATTTTCCGCCCAGGAAGGAAAGGAAATGATTGACGGGGACGGGCTTTTGATTTGTACGCCCACCGGCTCAACGGCGTATTCTCTTTCGGCAGGTGGCGCTATTTTAACGCCGGAAGTGCCCGTCTTTATGATGACGCCCATCTGCGCTTTTTCCATGCGTTCCCGCCCGATTGTCTTTTCAAACGAAGATGAATTTGCCGTACGTATTCAAAAAGGGAATGGGATCATACTCTTAGATGGAAAAGTGGTGGCATCTCTGCCTGAGGGTGGAGAAATTCAGGTGAAAAAAGCACCTTTTACAGCGAATTTTCCCGTACAAGAAGGCTCCGACTTCTTTGCGCGGATTAAAAATAAATTAAACGGATAACAACGGAAAAAAGGGAAGGAAATTCTTATGTTAAGATCAGCAAGACACGCAAAAATTTTGGAACTCATTTCTCAAAAAGAAATCGAAACGCAAGAGGAGCTTTGCGCAGAGCTCAATCGTTTGAATTACGTGGTTACACAGGCGACAATCTCACGTGATATTCGCGATCTGCACCTTTTTAAGGTGGCAGGCATGGAAAAGAAATATCGCTACGCCTATATCAATGACGGCGACAGTGAAATTTCTCCGAAGATGAAGAGCCTTTTCCGCGACTGCGTGGTGACGGTAAAGTCGGCACAAAACCTTGTCGTTATCAAGACGTTAATCGGTAATGGTTCCAACGCTGGGGCAGTTGTGGATAAACTCAGTTATGAAGGGATCATTGGATCGGTTGCAGGCGACGATACGTTGCTTATCGTTTGCGCGGATACGCCAAGCGCGGAAAAAGTAGTGGAAAAACTCACAGGGTTCTTAAAATAATCTAGAAAGGAAGGTATGGCATGTTAGCTAGACTGACCATTAAAAACGTAGCACTGATTGAAAGTGCGGATATTCAATTTGGAACAGGATTAAACGTGCTTTCCGGGGAAACGGGGGCAGGGAAATCGGTCATTCTTGATTCCGTCAATTTTGTTTTGGGAGCAAAAGCCGATCGCACCATGATTCGTTATGGAGAAACGGAATGTATGGTCAAGGCAGAGTTTTTTGTCGCAGAAACCTCCAAAGCAGTGGAAACCCTTCGCGAGATGGATATTGATACGGATGGGGAGATTATTATTTCCCGTAAATTTTCGGAAACAGGCAAAAATAGCATTAAAGTGAATGGAAACACCGTAACGGCATCCATGCTCCGCAAAATTACCGATTCGATTGTCGACGTACACGGACAAAGCGAGCACTTTTTCCTGTTGAAAGAGAGCAATCAGCTAAAAACATTAGACCACGTTGTGGGAAGCGGGTTGCTTCCGTTGAAGGAAGAACTCTCCGCTCTATTAAAGGAAAAAAAGGGCATTGAAGAACAAATTGCCTTATTGGGTGGGAATCAACAGGAACGTGAACGTCGCTTGGATATTATCAAATTCCAAATTGAAGAAATTGGAACGGCGGATTTCAAAGAGGGTGAAGAGGAAGAACTTCTTGCCAAACGCAACAAAATTGCAAACTTGGAGAAAATTCTCATGGCTCTCCGCGAGGCGACAGAAGCTTTTTCTGGCGAACACGGCGTATCAGACGGATTGCGTTATGCCAGCCGAGCAGTTGCAGGGATTGCGCGTATTGACGAAGAATACGCCAATATTTTGGATAGAATGGAAGTATTGGCAAGTGACGCCGAAGATATAGGCGCAAGCTTGTCCGATATGGCAGAAGGCTTATATTTTGACGAAAACGAAGCGGAAGAAACGGAAAATAGATTGGATTTATTGCGTAATTTAAAGCGTAAATATGGAAATACCATTGCGGAGATTAATGCCTATTTGGTTAAAATTCAAGAAGAATACGATCTTTTATCCGATTGTGAAGGTCAATATGCGTTATTGACGTCCAAATGCACTAAATTGGAAAAGAAGATTTATGCCGTTTGCCAAAAAATAACCCAGCTTCGTCAAACGGAAGGCCTCGCTTTTTGTAAGCGTGTCACAGAGGAGTTGAAAACGTTAAATATTGCCAGCGCGCAATTTGCCATTGAATTTCAGCCATATACGGCGGAAGACGTCGGTAAGGCAACGGCAAACGGTTTGGACGAAATTTGCTTCCAATTCTCCGCGAATGCAGGAGAACCAATGAAGTCTTTAGGCAAAATCATCAGCGGTGGGGAAATGAGTCGATTTATGTTGGCGGTAAAA
Organism: Clostridia bacterium; assembly: GCA_017452585.1. Taxonomy (GTDB): domain Bacteria; phylum Bacillota; class Clostridia; order Christensenellales; family Borkfalkiaceae; genus Scatosoma. Next base: position 8,300 of record JAFTMD010000053.1, on the reverse strand, counting down.
ACTCAACTCTCGGACGTAAATGAAATTTCCACCTATATTTTTGACGAAATCGATGCCGGTATCAGCGGTAAAACGGCCAAAGTAGTCGGGGAAAAGTTGGCGCGCATTGCAAAGAATACGCAGATTATTGCAGTTTCCCATTTGGCGCAGATTGCCGTGATGAGCGATAGTGAATTCCTCATTGAAAAGCAAGAAATAGACGGGAAAACGTTGACGCAAGTCCATTCGTTGACCGAACGAGGACAAATGCAGGAAATCGTGCGTTTGCTCGGTGGTGAAGTGGAGGATGAATTTGCTTGTAAACACGCAGAAGAGCTTTTAAAACAAGCAAAAGCGTATAAACTGTCGCTTTCATAAAATTAAAAAGAATAAAAAGCACTCAAATTGCACAAAGTACTTTCGATACGGAGGAAACTATGCGCAAGTTGAGTGTTTTTTTGATGGGAACTGTTCTTTCCATGGCGTTAACCGTTGGGCCAATACAAACGGTTTCCGCGTCGGCGGAGGAAGTTTCCGTGTACGTTGGCGGAATGTCAGCAGGATTTACTCTCAAGACGGGAGGTGTACAGGTAATTGGGCTGAGTGAGGTCATCACAGAAAAAGGAAATCGTTCTCCAGCTTTGGAAGCAGGATTGAAAGCAGGTGATTTGATTCAAAAAGCAGGTGGTATTCGCGTAGAGAATATTACGGAATTGAATGAAATCATTGACAAAAGCAAGGGAAATTCCTTGGAATTGGAGGTTTTACGAGGTGGAGAAAAAGTTTTTATAAAGGTTGAAGCCCTCAAGGAGATGACAGGTCGTTATAAAATTGGCATTTTGGTGCGAGAGAGTGTTTCAGGGATTGGCACGGTGACATATATCGACAAAAACGGGCATTTTGGCGCATTGGGACATTCAGTTGTGGGCGATAATCAGCAAGAAATGCAAATTTCCAATGGAATCGTCTACGAATGTACGATTGTTGGCGTCAATAAAGGTGAACGGGGAAAAGCGGGCGAATTACGCGGAATGTTCCTCAATGATAAACAGTTTGGAAATGCTGAAAAAATCAGTCATTGTGGGATATTTGGGCAAATTTCCGAAGAATTTACAGCTGATGAATTGTTGTGCATGGTCGCAAGCTCGCAAAACGTTAAGCCAGGCAACGCCCATATCTATTCGACTGTCGATGGCAGTTGTCCAAAACGCTATGATATTGAAATCGTAAAGGTGGATCGCTTCAACAAAGAGCATAAAAATTATGTAATCAAGATCACGGATGAGGCTTTAATCTCCGAAACGGGGGGAATTGTACAAGGTATGAGCGGAAGCCCGATCATTCAGGAAGGAAAGCTCGTTGGCGCGGTGACGCACGTATTTTTGAATGATCCTACGAGGGGATATGGTATTGATATTGGACAAATGCTGTGTGAATAAGAAATTGGTATGTCTGACATAATAATTATGTCAGACATAGTAAAAGGAGTAATCATGAAACGGATAGGTAAATTTTTATTGAGTGTGGCACTTTTGTGTAGTTTAGGTGGGCAAAAGGCAACGATGGAACCTTCTTCCTCGTTGAAAGTGGAAAATGTATGTACAAGCGTCGGGAGTTTTTCAGAGGAATGTGTGACAGTGGACTTGCAGGTACGGGGAAAATCCGCGTATTTAATGGATTTTGACACGGAAACGGTGATGTTTTCCCATAATGAGGAGGCGCGTCTGCCAATTGCAAGTATGTGCAAAATCATGACTTTATTGCTTTCCATGGAAGCCATTGATCAAGGCGTTTTAACCATGGAGGAGGAGATTTGTGTCAGTGAACGCGCTGCTTCCATGGGCGGATCGCAAGTTTTCTTGGAGACAAATGGTCGTTATACGGTTGAAAATTTGTTAAAGAGCATCGTTGTTTGCTCTGCAAACGATAGTTGTGTGGCAATGGCGGAAAGACTTGCGGGAAGCGAGGAGATTTTTGTCGATCAAATGAACGAACGAGCAAAAGCATTGGGAGCAAGCAATACGCTATTTGCCAATTGCACAGGGCTCCCCAAAGAGCCACAATATTCCTGTGCCAAAGACGTTGCCATTATGTTGAAAAACCTTTTGAAACATGAGGACTATTATCGTTTTGGGAAAATTTGGATGGATAAATTCCAACACCCGGAGGGAAGATTTACGGAGATCAGCAATACCAACAAACTCGTTCGGTTTTACGATGGTTGCGATGGCGGAAAAACCGGTTTTACGGGGGAGGCAGGATTTTGTTTGGCTGCAACAGCGAAACGCAAGGATTTGCGCGTCATTTCCGTCGTCATTGGTGAGGAGACTTCTGCCAATCGATTTGAGGACGTGCGAACGATGTTCGATTATGCATTTGCCAATTATTCCAATCAGTTGATTGCCGAAGTAGGGATTCCTTTGGAGCAGTGTGTATCAGTTTTCGGTGGAAAGCAAAAGAGTGTAGCCGTCTATCCAATGCGCTCAGTCTTTGCCCTTCAGCAGAAAGGGCAGGACGTGTCGGTGAAGACGGAGATTATTTTGGAAACGGTCAAAGCGCCCATAGAAAAAGGGGAAAAAGTGGGAGAATTACTCGTATTCCGCAATGGTATTGAAGTGGATCGTATTCCTCTGTTGGCGGCTGAGGATGTAAAACGAGCAAACTTCTTTGATTGCTTGCAAGAGATTGCAGAAAATTGGAATAAACGTTAATCTATCTTATCCACCTTTGCGAAAAAAAATTCGTAAAGGTGGGTTTTTCATGCAAAAAAAGCGGTTGTATACTTGCATTTTTGCGAGAAATCTGCTACAATATTTATAGTCTTACAACAGAGGTGTTTTACGCATGAATGAAAGAAAAACATTAAAAATCAATGAGCAAGGACACTTGGAAATTGGTGGGGCTGATACGGTGGAGCTTGCCAAAGCTTTTTCTACGCCCTTATATGTTTTTGACGAAGCATATATACGTCAAATGATGAGCGTTTATCGGGATACTTTACGCAAAGAATACGGAGAAAACGGGCTCGTTTTATATGCCTCTAAAGCCTTTTCCTGTCAGGCAATTTATCGCATTGCCGACGAAGAAGAAATCGGGGTGGACGTTGTTTCCGGTGGGGAACTTTACACGGCGTTACAGGCTGGTTTTCCCGCTGAAAAAATCTATATGCACGGGAACAATAAACTCGATTATGAAATTGGAGAAGCGCTGGATGCGAAGATTGGCTGTATCGTAGCCGACGCTTACTCGGAGATTGACAAAATTGATCGAGAAGGGGCAAAACGTGGTATTGTACAAGACATTTTGCTTCGTATCAATCCCGGTGTAGAGGCGCATACCCACGCCTTTGTACAGACGGCAACAACAGACAGTAAATTTGGTTTTTCAATAGCTGATGGTACGGCGGAACGCGCAACGGCGTATGCTATGCAAAAAAAGAACGTTCGCCTTTTGGGTTATCACTGTCATATTGGTTCGCAGATCTTTGAAAAGCAATCCTTCGTCATTGCAGCCGGAAAAGTGATGGATTTCGCTTTTGCTATGAAAGAGAAACTTGGTTTTACGTTAAAAACGCTGAATTTGGGCGGTGGGTTTGGCATTTGGTATACGGACGAAGATAGAAAAATTTCCCCTGAAGGATATGCGGAATATTTACAGGCGCTTATACAAGAAGTTAAACGTAAGGCAACGGAATTTTCCATGGAGCTTCCCTTCCTTGTGATAGAGCCTGGTCGTTCGATCGTTGGAGAAGCGGGTATCACGCTGTACACGGTGGGTGCTATTAAGGAAATCCCCAACGTTAAAACCTATCTGGCTGTCGACGGTGGAATGTTTGATAATCCTCGCTACGCGCTTTATCAATCAAAATATACTCCTATTCTTGCCAACCGTGCCAATGAAAAGGGAACGGAGGTTGTTTCTATCGCTGGGAAATGCTGTGAAAGTGGGGATATCCTCGCCGTGGATGTTACACTTCCCAAAGCAGCGAGTGGAGATATTTTGGCAATCCTTTCTACGGGTGCGTATAACTATTCCATGGCAATGAATTATAACCGCAATAAAATTCCACCCTGCATTCTCGTAAAGGACGGAAAAGCGGAGTATATCGTGCGTCCACAAACCTATCAGGATTTGGTGCGTAATGATTGTATCCCTGAACGGTTACAAAAGAGGGGGAAATAATACATTTTTTGCTAAAAAACGGGCAGAAATTCTTGGATTTTCGCAAAATGTACACCTTTCATACTTGCAATTTACTTGTAAATGTGATATAATTTAGTTGTTATGGAAGATTTAGTTATTATCATTGCACAATTTATAGCGGCGGCCATTGTTTTAAGTTTCCACGAATTCGCGCATGCATTTGCTGCGTACAAATGTGGAGATCCTACAGCACAAATGGCGGGGCGCATGACGCTTAATCCATTGAAACACTTTGATCCCTTGGGGATTTTGATGTTTGCGTTGGCTGGATTTGGATGGGCAAAGCCCGTTCCCATCAATCCGTATAACTTTGATGATTTTAGAAAGGGAAGCATCTGGACGTCTGCCGCAGGGGTTCTGATGAACCTGTTTATGGCGTTTTTGTTATATCCCATTTATTTGTTGGTGGCCTTGAAAATCTGTCCCTTGGTGGCTGGAACATATATGGAAGTCTTCTTACTCTACCTCTTTTATGGTTTGTATGCGTTTTCCATGGGGTTCTGTGTATTCAATTTGTTGCCACTGTATCCTTTGGACGGGTTCCGTCTTGTGGAAGCTTTGGATACAAAAGTGGGCAAGATATATAGCTTTTTGTTAAAATACAGCCGTTATATCTTGATTGGATTGATCCTCATACATTTTTTAGCGGACAGAATTTATATTTTCGCATACATTGATTTCTTAGAAATGATATTGAATTTTGCCACGAATATATTAGGAGCGCCTATTCATCTATTCTGGAATTGGATTTTGGGCTTGATTCTTTAAAACAGGGAGAGACAAATGGATAAATTAACAATGGATTCCGTCAGGAATTTTGAAACGGACGTAGATTATACGACAGTCCTCGATAACTTTGAAGGGCCGCTCGATCTACTTCTCTATCTCATCAATCAAGAAAAAATTGAAATTAAAAATATTTTCGTATCGCAAGTTACCGAACAATTCTTGGCATATATGAACGGGCTTCCATATATCGACTTGGATAAGGCAAGCGAATATTTGGCAATCGCCGCAACGATTATTGATATCAAAGCGAGAAGATTGTTGCCACCTCCCGATTTTGAAGAGGATTGGGGAGACACTGAAGAGTGGACGGATGGCGTTTACAATGCCGAACGCGAACTGATTGAGGCGTTGGAAGAATACCAAACAACCAAGAAATTGAAAGAACGTGAAACGGTGGGATATATCTTTAAAGAACCGGACAAAGAATACTTTGGCGTACAGGTTCAATATGGGGATATGACCTTGGACGAGCTGATGAAAGCGTTTACCAAGATGATGGTGCGCTTGGAAGCGAAAAAACGCGCAGCGCCGCCTCCTCGGGAAATTCCTAAGGATACCTACACCGTTCGTGATAAGATTAAATTCATCAGAGAACGCATATCTGAACAAGAAACCATGCGTTTTGAAGATTTATTTGATGAAAATGCTGAAATTCCCGAAGTAGTTACTACCTTTCAAGCACTTTTGGAATTGTTAAAACACCAGTTTGTTCTTGTAGAACAGGAAACGCTGTTCTCAACAATTACGATTAAGAAAAATCCCGATATAAGTGAGGACGAAGAAATTGGAGAAATTGACGAATATAATTGAGGCGATTTTATTTGCTTCCGGGGATGCCATTCCCACCGATTTGTTGCGTGAAAAATTAGACGTTACCAAACGTGATATTGACAATGCAATTAAACAACTCGAAAAAAAATACACAGGGGACTGTGGTATTCGACTTTTAAATTTTAACCACAAGTTGCAGTTTGCAACTAACCCCGATTTCAAAGATGAAGTGTCTGCTGTTTTGACGCCCATTCGCGAAAAAGAATTTACGCGTACCATTTTGGAATGCGCCGCTATTATTGCCTATAAGCAGCCAATTACTCGTGGTGAATTGGAAAGTGTGCGTGGCACAAACAGTGACTATGCGATCAATACCCTTTTAAGCTTGGAAATGATTGAACCCTGCGGACATAAAGATTCGCCGGGCAGACCTACGTTGTACGCTACGACGGACAATTTCTTGAAGCGCTTTAAGTTGCAATCTTTGAAGGATTTGCCTGATTATGAAGAATTGATGGCGCGTATCATAGCGCTCAGCGCTCCCAGCGATGATGTGAGTACGTACCTTTACGAAAAGGACGTTTATAATCCTGATGAAGATCCTGATTTGATGCCTGCAGATGAAACGGCAATGGCAGATGGGGAAGCAAGCGAGAAGAAACTCGATACAGAAGGTTTTGAATTGCCCGATTTCCTCAAAGATATCGAAGAAGGTATCATTAAAATTCAATAAAACTCGTACATAGTTTTCAGCAACCTGCCCATATTGAAGTTATGGACAGGTTGTTTTTTATTTTGTTGCTCGTCAGCGGAATTTTACTGATTTTACTCTTTTTTCCGATTTATTTGGCAACGAATGTCTATTACGATATGAATGGTAGAAAGTGCGCTTTTTCCATACGTGCCTATGATTTCATACCCATTATCGGCGGGTATATTGCCACCTATAAAGGAGGGCTTGCTCTGCATGTTTCAGAGAAGAAAGCGATTTTATTGCCGTACAAAAGCATGAATAAAGAACGTGAGAAATTCTCCGTCGTTCAATCGTTTAGCTTAAAAACATTGATCGTCACCATCGAAACAGGCGCGGATTATTTGATAGCGAGTATGTGGGCGCAAATTTTTTTACGGAGTTTTTTCCTATTAAAGGGCGGTAAAAAGGAGAAATTAAGCAATCATTTATGGTTGGTCGAAGGGGACGTATTGCGCATTTCTATGCGTTGCGTACTTCGATTTAACGGCTATATCTTAATAAAAGAGTTTATACATCAAATTAGAAAGGAGGGGGTATTATGTCAGACAAAAATCAAAGAATCAACCACTTAATTGGGGCGTCTTTGGATAAATTAGATGGATTAGCGGACGTCAATACCATTATCGGAAAGCCGATTGTTACGGCAAGCGGTTATCAAGTTATTCCGTTTTCCAAGGTTACGTTGGGCAATTTGACGGGCGGTGGTGAATACGGAGACGTCAAAGTTATCAAGGAACGGGATGGTTTTCCTTTTGCAGGGGGAAGCGGCGCAGTTGTAAGCATGAAACCCATGGGGTTTTTGGTGGACGATGGGACGTCCTGTCGCATTTTGCGGATTACGGATGAACCGCTGGATAATTTGATCGAACGCGCAGGGGAAATCGTACACGATTTAATGGCAAAAGAGTGAGTATATGCAGAAAAAAATTTCCCGTTTGGGCTTATTTTTATCTATTTTCTTCCTTTTTTCCCTTCTCCCGCCAATTCCTATCGTAGAGATGTCTAAAGCGGAAGTTTGGGCGGAAGGGAAAGCAGAATGCGTTATGGAATTGAATACGCGCCGTATTTTATACGAATCGCATGGAGATTTGCGTCTTCCCATGGCGAGTACGACAAAAATCCTAACCGCCATTACCGTTTTAGAGCATTGTCAAAATTTACAAGAAAGCATTTCTATTCCCCCTGAAGCGGTTGGCATTGAAGGCTCATCCGTCTATTTACAATGCGGTGAAAACTATACCATTGAGGAGCTTTTATACGGCTTGATGCTTCGTTCGGGGAATGATTGCGCTACCGCTTTGGCGTTGCATGTTGGTGGAACGATTGCCAATTTTTCTACCATGATGAATCAAACGGCGGAAAAAGCCGGGGCGCTTTCCGGGCATTTTTCCAATCCACATGGACTTCCTTGTAAAAATCATTATACTACTGCGCGCGATCTGAGTTTGATAGCTTGCTATGCAATGCATCATCCTAAATTTGCGGAGATTGTGGCAACACAATATTACCAACCGCGTCAATGGAAGAATAAAAATAAAATGTTGACGCAGTTTGAAGGGGCTATTGGTATCAAGACTGGGTACACAAAGGAAGCAGGAAGATGCTTGGTTTCAGCTGCCAAACGAGAGAATATGACGCTCATCTGTACCGTTTTGAATTGTGGGCCTATGTTTGAACGTTCCAAGCAGCTATTAGAGGACGCTTTTTCTACGTACTCCTATCAACCATTACTTCCTCGAGGGACAAAACTTTACCAAGGGGACATAGAAGGATACGTTCGTGAGGAATTTTATTATCCGCTTTC
>JAFTMD010000052.1 GCA_017452585.1 Clostridia bacterium | reverse complement strand
TTTCTCGATAAAATCCGTGCAACAGCGGTTACGGCCGGGGAAGCTGGTGGGATCACCCAAAGCATCGGTGCATACACCGTCACCTCCAAGGGAAAGCAGATCACCTTCATTGATACGCCCGGTCACGCAGCCTTCACGGCAATGCGTGCGCGTGGTGCGCAGGTAACGGATATCGTTATCTTGGTTGTCGCAGCAGACGACGGCGTTATGCCTCAGACGGTGGAAGCCATCAACCATGCGAAAGTATCCGGCGCGCCCATTATCGTGGCAATGAATAAGATGGATAAACACGAAGTCAACCCCGACAGAGTGAAACAAGAGCTCATTGAACATGAACTTGTTCCCGAAGAATGGGGTGGGGATACGATTATCGTGCCCATCTCCGCAAAGACGGGCATGGGTATTGACGACCTTTTAGAATCGGTAACGCTCGTTGCGGAAATGCTCGAACTTAAGGCAGATCCCGATCGCGCGGCAAAAGGTACGATTATCGAAGCCAAGCTTGACAAGGGCAAGGGCCCTGTTGCAAGCATTATTGTGCAGACGGGTACGTTGAAGACGGGGGACAATATCCTTTCCGGTACGACCATGGGCCGTGTTCGCGCCATGTTTGACGATAAGGGAAGAACGGTTAAGAGCGCAGGTCCTTCCATGGCAGTTTCCATTTTGGGCCTTGAAGATGTGCCCAACGCAGGGGACAGCATTATGGCAGTTGACCAATCTCTCATGAAGCAGGTTCAGGAAGAAAGAAAGAACCGCGAACGTGAAAACATGATCAAAGAACAGAGCCGTGTTTCCCTCGACGATATCTTCGCGCAGGTGGAAGAAGGCAAGCTGAAGAATTTGAACTTGATTGTCAAGGGTGACGTACAGGGTAGTGTAGAAGCCGTTAAGGCGTCCTTGGAAAAACTTTCCAACGAAGAAGTGCGCGTGAAAGTCATTCATTCTGGCGCAGGCGCAATCAACGAAGGGGATGTCATGTTGGCAGACAGCGCCAATGCCATCATTATTGGGTTCAACGTTCGTCCTGATACGAAGGCAAAGAAACTTGCCGAACAGTCGAAGGTTGACGTTAGAACCTATCGTATCATCTACGAATTGTTGGATGATATGGAAGCAGCGCTCAAGGGTATGCTTGCGCCCAAGCTCCGCGAAGTGCTCACCGGTAAATGCGAAGTTCGCCAGACGTTCAATATCACAGGCGCAGGTACAATTGCAGGTTGTTACGTATTGGACGGCAAGATTATTCGTGGCGGTAAGTTGAGAATTTATCGTGAAGACGTCATGATTTGCGAAGGCGGCGTAAAACAGCTTAAGAGATTTAAAGACGACGTGAAGGAAGTCAACCACGGCTATGAATGTGGTTGCGCCATCGAAGGCTTTAACGAAATTCGCGTCGGTGACATCATTGAATGTTATATCACGGAGGAGATTAAGGCGTAATGAAAAAAGTGTCGAGAACTTCTCGGTTGAATGGCGAATATCAAAAGGAAATCAGCGAGATTATTCGCTTGCATAAGGATAGAATGCCCGACGTGGTGGGGATGATCTCCATCACGGAAGCGGACGTTGCGCCCGATTTGAAAACGGCAATCGTCTATGTCAGTATCTATGGCAAGGGGGAGGAGGAAACGAAAGCTTCCCTCAAGGCCTTGCAGGAACAGGCAGGGTTTATCCGTCATCAGCTTTCGCAAGTGATGCGTATGCGTACCGTTCCCGCCATCACCTTCCGTTTGGACGGCAGTATGGTTTATGGGGCAAAGATGGACGAACTTTTCAAGACGATCACCTATTCTACGCCCAACGACGAGGAAGAATAAAAAAACAAAGTGCGTTGCGGAATTTCTGCAACGCATTTCCAATTAAGAGGTAAATATGGATTTTACATTGGAACAAATTGCGAAACGGATCAAACAGGCGAAAAGCGTAGCTATTTTTACGCACATGCGCCCAGATGGTGACGCGCTGGGGAGCGCGCTTGCTTTGAAATCTGCGCTTGATTTTTTCAAAACCCCCACCCAGGTATGCGTTGAATCAGAAATCCCCTCCAATTTAACCTTTATACCGGGCATGGATATGGTGCAGAAAAAGCCGAAAGGGGAGTTTGATTTGCTCATCTTGGTGGATTGCAGTGACGAGCAGCGCCTTGGTTATTTGGCGGATTCCTTTTATTTGGCGAAACGCAAAAAAATTGACACGATCAACATTGATCATCACGTCTCCAATACACATTTTGCCAAGTATAATTATGTCAAAACTTGCTCGTCAAATTGTATGCACATTGCAACGCTCATCTCATACATGGGTGTCCCGCTTGATAAAAAAACGGCGGAATATCTGGCGCTTGGGTTGCTCACCGATTCGGGAAATTTCTCCCACGACGACGTGACGGAAGAAACATTTATGCTCGGCGCGCAGCTTGTAAAAGCAGGGGCAGATATTTCTTATTTGAATTATATGCTGTTCAAGCGTCAGCCGAAAGAACGCGCGGCGCTCTTTGCCAAGACAATGAGTGGTATGCGTTATTATCACGACAATCGGTTTGCGGTGATTGTGGTTACGAAAGCGAACATGGAGGCGTGTGGCGCGGACCATGGCATGACGGAGGGATTTGTCGATTTTCCTTTGAACATAGATGGTGTAGAGGTGGCGGCGTCCCTTTTGGAAATGAAAAAGGGGCAGTATAAAATCTCCCTGCGTTCGAAAACGAGTGTAAACGTCAATCAAATTGCAGGCGTCTATGGTGGAGGCGGACACGTCCGCGCGGCTGGTTGTATGCTGTTTGGTGATGTGGAAGAGGTGTTAGATCGCCTCTCGTACACCGTTTCTCAATACTTAGAATAATCAATAAATTTTCACATAATGAAAAGCTCGAATTTCGGGCTTTTTTTTATTTCAACGCATACCTGGGTGGGGTGTTTCCCGTAAAATGTTTCATTTTTATATACATGTATGCGCAGTTGTACACGTGTACAAAAAAGAGATCGTTGTATATAACAACGTTTTTACCGTCAAAACCCTTGACATTTTTATATCATTCTGCTATAATAGAAACGAAAGAGGAATGTTTTAAAAGTTGGGGTTATGCGTCAACGCGCTTTGCAAGAACCTGGACATTCCGATTTTAAAGGAGAAAAAACAGTATGGAGATATTAAAAAATATAAAACGTTTTATAATTTTTTTATTGACGGCTCTCCTTTATATGGTAATAGGATATTGGCTACTTTGCGTCGTTTTGTGGCTTGGCGATGTATATTATCGTTCGCAAACGATGGCTTATAAAGATCCTCCTGAAAAAATTGAGATAGACGGGGTTACGTACGTAACGGGATTTTACGATGAGGAATTTTTTGAAAAAGGTAGCGTAAAGAGAAAGGATCGTGAGCAATGCGTGCTTGAAGAAAATGATTATCGATGGTACGAAGTGGATGGAACACCGTTTGAGATATATGGCGGCACTTGGATATATGGAATAAGTGAGTGGTATCCCACTTTTTATTGCCGTGAAGATCAATTTGACGAAGTGCAGGCCTATTATCAGGATATTGAAAATTACGACTACTATTTTTGTTATCTCGTAATCTCCGGTTGGGAGGCTTTCCCAGAAGAAGCCGTTGACAATGAAAAAATGGAAATTGTCATCGAGGAGCATTTGTTGCTGGAAGCAGATATCGATCCGTACGAAGGGAAAGGATATACGGAGGAAGTTCTTTACTTAGGGGATCTGCCCCACACAGATGTTTACATACGTAGAGAAAGCAAGGACGGTTTGTTGTGTTCGAAGTGGGCTTCATACGCCTATGTAGAAGGCAAATTGTATGCAAGGAAACCAATGTGGGGATGGCTTGGGCCTAGGTTGGTAGATGGCATTTTGGAAGGAAAGTCGGTCTCCTCGATTGTGGATCAATTCAATAAAGATGAGGTCACCTACTACTTATTGGATGATGAAGAACATCTTTACATTGCAGAGATGTTTGAAAAATATGCGTACGATAAAATCGTGGAGGAAGGCGGCAACGTTATTCATGGTGGTGAATAAAACCACCACACCATGTATGCGTTGAGATAAAAATTTAACGATAAGATACACTTCAAAGGAGTAACTACCTTTGGGGTGTATTTTTTATAGGAAAACAGGTGAGAAATAAATTCTTTAAAAAAGCCCAAAAATTTTCTCGTAGAGGGTTGATTTTTTCTGCTTTTCGGTGTATAATAGAATAGCAATATTATATCCGTTTGCCATATTGGCAACAACGGAGATTGGGAGAAATTATGGCTCAGAAGAAAAGAAGAATTGAAGAAGTTTTATCCATTCAAGGGGAAGTGGCAAGGGTAATCTCTTACGCCGATTATTTTGCGCGCAGACCACTCTTTTCCTCCTTGCAGATTAAAAACGATGGGGAGGAAACGTTGGAGGGATTGCAGCTCACCGTTGACAGTGAAAGTGGGATTTTGCTGCCCTGTGAAAAGGAATTAACCCTTCCCTTTGAAAGCGTGGTGGAGGTGGAGATTGGCAATCTGCTGTCCCCCTTCTATTTTTCCAACGTGGAAGAAGTAAAAGAAGAAAAAATTATCGTTACATTAAAACAGGAGAAAAAGACGATTGCCACCAAGGTTTGGACGGTGACGGCTCTGCCCTTTGACTATTGGCAGGGTACGGAAGGGGATGCGGAATTGCTCGCTTCCTTCGTGCGTCCCAAGCTTGGCGATTGCGCGCGCGTGCAGACGGAAATTGTCGCTCAGCTGAAAAAATGGGAAACCCCTTGCGAATTGGGGAGCTACGTCGGCAACGATAAAAATGCCGTACGTCGCATCATTGCGGCGCTGTATGCGGTTTTCCGCCGTTTTTCCGCCGAAAAGAAACCCTGTGACATTTCTCAGCCCGTCGAAGCAGGCGCCGGGATTAAAATCCTCACGGGCAGAAAGGCGAGCATTCTCGAAATGGCAGTGTTTGCGGCAAGTTGTTTAGAGAGCATGGGACTGCATCCCATTCTTTTGTTTGGGGAACAGGAAATCACCTGCGGTGTTTGGTTGTATGACAGTTGCTTTCTCGACACCGTTTCCGACGATATGCAACGCATTGACGCCTACATAGCGGAAGGGATCAACAATTTAAGTTGCTTTGATGTTGCCGATTTATTCTCGGACAAGAATGCGGCTTACTCCACTTCGGAAACGCATTTCAAACAGAAATTGCAGGCAGGGTATTACGATCGTTGCGTGGACGTGCATCGTTGTCGTGTATCCCACATTATGCCTTTGCCTTTGCGCGCCAAGAGCGTAAAGGGCTACGAAGTCCTCCAAGAAGAGGATATGGCGCACGATACAGCGCCCAAGGCGATCAAGGAGATGCAAAAGCTTTCTTTGGACGGAGAACAGACGAAAGACAAGCAGTGGGAAAGACGTTTGTTAGATCTTTCCATGAAGAACGCGCTTCTCAATTTTTCGCCTACCAAGATGGCGTTGCGCTTGTTGTCCACTTCAGCGGATTCCACGATGAATGCCTTGACCTCGCAAGGGGAACTTGCCTTTGCGCCCGCAACGGACAGCATTAAATCCATGATCGCCAAAAAACAATATTTTGGCATGACGTCGGAAGTTAAGCGCATGAAGGAGTTGATCGGCCTCGAATACAACGCAGGGATTTTGCGTACGTATATGGAGCCGTCAACCCTCAACGAATGTATCAACCGACTTATCAAAAAGAATAAAGAATCTTACGAAGAATCGGGGACAAACATTTTGTATTTGGCATTGGGCTTCCTTAAGTGGTATTCTCGAGTGGAAGGACAAGAACATTACGCACCTCTCGTGTTGCAACCCGTCATTCTCAAAAAGAGCAAGGGTGGCATGGGGTACAGCCTTGTATTGGCAGATGAAGAACCTTCCGTCAACTCGACGTTGCTCGAATTTTTAAAACAGGAATTTAACATTGACATACGTGGTTTGGCAGGCGCCATTCAGGGGCTTACGATCTCTGAAATACTTGCCATGGTACGTGTGGAAGTGGTGAAAATGCGCAATTGGGAAGTGTTGGACGACGTTTACGTTGCCGCTTTCTCCTTTGCTCGCTATCAAATGTGGAACGACCTCCGTCAGAACATGGGGGAATTTTCCAAAAATAAAATTATTCAAGCACTTTTGAATAATTCCGTATTGGTAGAGCCGACGGAAGAGGAATATGGGGAAGATGACGTCATGCCCGATTCCACGCTCACCCCCTTGCCTGCGGACGCTTCGCAGTGGAATGCGGTGGCGTTGTCGCAAAAGGCAAAGAGCTTTGTCTTGCATGGCCCTCCCGGAACGGGGAAATCGCAGACGATCACCAACATGATCGCCAATGCCGTCAACGATGGAAAGAGAGTATTGTTCGTGGCGGAAAAGCAAGCGGCGCTTTCGGTGGTTAAAAAGCGTTTGGATCTTTTGGGGATTGGGGATTTTTGCTTGGAACTTCATTCCAACAAGACCAACAAGACGGAAGTGGTGCAAAAGCTTATCAATACATTGGGGCTTGCAGAAAACCAAGTGGAACAGGTGAGTTTGAGTGAAAAATCGGTGGCGATCGATAATTTGAAAGGAGAGATTGCCGAACCTGTTTTGGCGTTGCATAAGAAACGTCGTTTGGGTGTTTCCATTTACGAGGCGCTTTTGATTTGTTTGAAAAACAAAAACGCCCCCGACATCATGAATATTGAAAGCACCTTCTACGACGGATTGACCAAGGAAAAGATTGAAAATTACGAACGCATGATGGTGCAGGCGGCCGTTGCTGCCAAGGAATGCGGTGGGGTTTATAATTCCCCCTTCTCCAACGTTAATATCACCGATTATACGTTGGAATTGCGTGATTCTGTATATTGCGCATCCGAAGTGGTTATTGCAGAAATCAAGCATTTGAAAAACTATATTGCCCTGTTCCTCGATCTCTATCGTCAGACGATCAGCACGTTGACGAGAAAGAAGCTTGAAACGCTGTATCGTATCGCGCAGAAGTTGCAAAACGGCTCGCTGAATAAGTATTTCAAGGAAAATGAGGAAGAATTTTATGCGTTCTACAATGCCAACCGCCGTTTGGACGCTTGTTTGGAAAAGTATTTCGCCGTCTGCAAAAAGTTGGTGGATATTCCCAAGGAATATCAAGAACTTGGCCGTTGGTTAGAGTCCGGTAGAAGCGATTACGAAGGCAATAAGACGGTTTACTCCATTGTAAAACGTTTGGAAAAGTTGACCGTAAAACCCCTTCAACGGGACGAGATGTTGCACCTTTTGGAAACGGTTTACACCATTCACGAGGCAATGGAACGCATTCGCACCTGCACTACGCTTTCCCAGTATTTCACCTTCGCGTTTGGCAGAATTGATTATTTCGACGCCAGAAAGAACTTCATGAAGGAACTGTACGAATTGCACGATTTGTGTTCTTCGGTATTTATGGATTACAATCCCGACAGCTTCAACAGCATGTGTATCCGCGCGGCGTGTGGATATACCGCGCCTGTTTTGAAGGGATTGATGAATTCCATGCAGAGCTTTATGGAGGCGGAAAAGAGTTTCCTTGCCGTCACCAAAGCCAATCTCCGTAAAATCACGGAAGAGGAAATTTTGGACAGCTACACGGCGAAAGCGGGCGCGTTGATTGAAAATATTGATATGTTGGCCACTTGGTGTATGTATAAGAAGACGGCAAAGGCATTGGACGGCGCCGGGCTTACCTTCATCACCGACGCGCTTGAAAATGGTGGCATTACCAGCGAAAACATCATTGAAAGCTTTGAAAAGAACATCTATAAAAACTTCTTGCAGACGAATATTCCACTCGATCCTGTTTTGGCCCGTTTCTCGGCGGCGGTGTCGGAGGAACGCGCGGAAAGCTTGCGTTTGATGATGGAAGAATTCTCTCGCATGACCAAGGATCATATCCGTGCGAAGCTCATTTCCCGCTTGCCCACCACCTTCTCCGAAGGGCCGATTGCGTTGGAAGTGGCAAACTTTAATCGTCTGGTCAAGAGCAACTTGCGTGGCATGGGGCTTAGACATCTATTTGACGAAACGCCCGAGCTTATGAAGGTGATTGCGCCTTGTATGCTCATGAGTCCCACGACGGTTTCGCAGTATTTGAAGGCGGAAAATGGCTTGTTTGATCTCGTTATTTTCGACGAAGCATCACAAATTCCCACTGCTGAAGCAATTTCCAGCTTGGCAAGAGCCAAGACGGCCATTGTCGTAGGGGATCCTAAGCAGTTGCCTCCCACCACCTTCTTCAACAACAATTACGTGGACGAAGACAACTTGGAAAACGAGGATATGGAAAGCTTGTTGGACGACTGTCTTGCCATCAATATGCCTCAACGTTATTTGACGTGGCATTATAGAAGTAAACACGAAAGCTTGATTGCGTTCTCCAACGCGATGTACTATGAAAACCGCCTTTGCACTTTCCCTTCGCCCGACGCATTGGCAAGCAAGGTAAATTTGGTGCTTGTGGAAGACGGTGTGTACGATCGTGGTATGACCAAGCGCAACAAAGCGGAAGCAGAAGCGTTGGTGAAAGAAGTCCTTCGCCGTTTGGCCGATCCCAAGGAAAGCAAGCTGAGCATGGGTGTCGTTACGTTCAGCAACGTGCAGAAAGAATATATCGAACGCAAGCTGTCCTCTGCCATTTCTGAAAAGAGATTGGAGAGTGTGGCTTACGAACGGGAAGAACCTATCTTTGTCAAGAACCTGGAAAACGTGCAGGGGGATGAACGCGACGTTATTCTCTTCTCCGTATGCTATGGCCCTGATAAGACGGGTAGAATTTCCTTGAACTTTGGACCTTTGAATCAGGCAGGCGGTTGGCGTCGTTTGAACGTTGCCGTTTCGCGTGCGCGTGAAGAGATGATGGTATTCTCCTCCATGACGGGGGGAATGATTGATGTTTCCAAAACCAAATCCCGTGGGGTTATGGGTTTGAAGGCCTTCCTTGATTTTGCGCAAAAGGGCAGAACCAACCTCGCCATTTCGTCGGAAAATATCGTCAAACAAAAGGCGGGCATTGGCAAATACATTGCCGAAGAACTCTCCTCGTATGGGTACGATTGCCGTTACGACGTGGGTGTGTCCGGCTTCAAGATCGACGTTGCGGTTATCGATCCAAGAGATCGCAAACGCTTCGTCCTTGCTATCATGTGCGATACGCCGAATAATTTCACCATCAAAGATCGCAATATCTTGCAGATTCAAACACTGAAGCGGAACAATTGGAATGTATTGCGCTTGTATAGCGTCAACTATTACAACAATCCCAAACGTGAAATCAAGAAGATTAAAGACCTTCTGGATAAGCTCACGGGTGCGGATAAGCGTGGCGGAGCAGAACTCAACCGCGCGAAGAAGACCTATAAAAAAGCTGCGCTTGACGATCGCTTTGAAAATGCAAACTATGTCACTTGTGGAGACAACGATAAGGAAATTATTGCCCGTCTTAAAGCAATTGTGGCGGCGGAAGAACCCATCTCGCACGATTTCCTCGTGAGAAGATGTTTGATGACGTTGGGCATCTCCAAATACGGCGCGAAAGTGGAAAGCCGTATGCAGGCGCTCATCGCCCTTTGTGGATTCCGTTACGAACGTATTTTGGGTATGGAATTCTATCGTAAGACGGATAAGGCGGTGGGGTACGACCGCTATCGTGTGGAAGTGGGTGAACCACTCAGAAAGAATGAAACCGACTATACACCCTATGAAATTATCTCCATTGTACAGGGCGCGTTGGAGGACAAGGTAGCTTTGTATATGGAAGAAATTCAGACGTTGGTGGCGGCGGTGCTTCGCGTGCAGAAGGTGACGGAAAAATTCATGGCGTACGTCAATGATTGCGTTAGCTTGGGCGAGGAGAAAGGGCTGTTTGTACGCTCCGTTTCCGATCGTATCTCGCGCGCTTAAGGTGCCAGATGATTGGCCGAGAAAATAACATTACAGGGAAAGGGGCGGAAAAGCTCTTCAACTTCCGTCCCTTCTTTTTCTCTGCCATTTTCTTGAGCCTTGGCATTTTGTTCTATTTTGCATACCATTTTTTGGGCGTCTCTACGTTGTGGCTCCTTTTAGGCATACCACTCGTGGCGATTCCCTTTTTCTTTTGCCACAATAAAAGACAAATTTACTACACTGCGCTTACAATGCTCTTGGTTGGTGGATCATTTCTCGTCGGGTTCTTTTCCTTTTCTGCGCAGTTAGGGGGAGTTTACGACGTCGAGCCACAGTTAGGGGAGCAATACGTCACGGGCAAGGTGGTGGATATTCGACCGTACGCATATAATACCATTGTTATTTTGGACGATTTGGTGATAGGGGAGGATAGGGAGAATGGAAAACTCATCGCATACCTGCCCCCGTCCTTTGAGGAAAAAGTGTCCCTTTGCGACGAAGTGTTCCTCGTTGGGAAAGTTTATGGAAACGAGCCCAGCGTGGAGGAATTTCATTATGATGCAGGAGAGTTGACGGAAAACATTCGCTTTCGAATTTGGACGGAGGAAGTGTCCGTCGTCGGACAGCGGTTTGATTTATTCTTATTTCTTCGCTCGCGCGCGGAACGCGTGATTGAAGCTGGCATGGACGAATCTCCAGCGTCGGTTATGTCCGCCATGCTTTTTGGTAATACGGCAGGCATTGATGACGGACTTTATGAAAACATTCGGCAGGGCGGAATTGCCCACATCTTCGCCGTATCCGGACTACACGTTGGGGCGTTGTTCGCCTTTTGCGTGTTCCTGTTTGCTCGAAAGCCTTTCCAACGAGTTCCTAAACTCGCGCGGTGGATTGTATTGGCAGGCATACTCTATCTCTATGCAGGCGTCTGCGGATTTTCCGCGTCCGTCCTTCGCGCGACGGTGATGTGCCTCGTTTTGTATGCAACCAGCCTGCTTTCTATCAAAACGGATATGTTAGAATCTCTCGGAATTGCAGGGATCGTCCTGCTTTTGTACAAGCCAACGTTCCTGTTTGAAGTGGGATTTCAGCTGTCCTTCATGGCGTGTCTTGGATTGGCGTTTTTGACAAAACCCCTAGGGCATGTATGTGATGAGATACAAAAACTCTATCGAAAATACTTCCCGAAAGCGCCCACGCGCGCGGAGATCGAGGCGAGAAAAAATGGGGATACCCTGCCACCGAGCATAGGGGAACGTGTCTATCAGCTTGTGCGCTCCTTCCTTTCTGCCAGTATCGCAGTACAGCTATTCACAGCGCCCTTGTTGTTGCACTATTTTGGTTACGTTTCCAGCTGGGCATTGTTGTTGAACGGGATCTTTGTGCCAATCGTCAGTGGATTATTCGCCATGATGCTTTTGTTGGTTGCCTTGGCAAGCGTATTCCCCGTGGAGCTGGCAGTTGTCTTTTTATACATTCCCAATCTGCTTTGGTCACTCTTGTTGCTCCTCTTCCAGACGATAGATTTTTCCAGCTTTGCCCTGCGAAACATCTCCTTGACGGGCGGTGGATTTTTTAGCTATTATTGTGGATTACTCTTCGCTACAGACAAATGGAATTTATCAAAGGGGGCAACCATGTCTTTATCCACGGCAAGTTTTGCTGTATTTTTATTGCTTCTGCTTTTGGGAATTTTTAGTGGATAACCCTTGCTTTTTTAGAGAACATGTGGTATAATATTTTTATCGTGTTGGATAGGAGGTGAACTTCATTCATGAAATATGTGGATTTTAAAAAATTTACCGATGAAAATGGGGCGCAACCCATCTATCTTTTCGAGGGAGAGGAAGTGTACTTCAAGGAAAAGGGGGAGGCGCTTTTGAAAGAGCGGTATCTGCAGGATAAAACGTTGGATTATTCCGCTTTTGACGGCAGCACGCTCAAGGGCGAAAAACTCAAACAATTGGTGGACGCTGTCAATTGTTTTCCCTTTATCAGTGAGAAAAGATTTGTCCGTGTAACCGAGTTTTATCCGACGGAAAAGGACTTTGAAACCTATCTCAAACCCCTGTTCGACAATCCGCCTGCGACGAGCATTTTATGCATTCAAAATAGCGCTAAGGGCAAGGCAGGTACGAGTTCACTGTCCAAAAAGCCCCATGTAACGTACGTCGATTGTGGGCGTTCGGACGAGGAAACGATCAAAAAATGGATCTTTATCACTTGCAAGCGCGCAGGTGTGTACGCAGATGGTATCACCTGCGGAAAAATAGCATCTTATTGCATATACGATATGGCGCGCATTTCCAAAGAAACGGAAAAACTCCTTGCCTACGCGGAAGCGGAGGGAATAGAAAAACTCACCGACGAGGTGGTGGACGGGCTTGTCTATCCCGATTCGGAGTATAAAATTTACGAACTTGCCAATGCGTTGGCGCGGAAAAATTATTCGGCGTACATGCGCGTGGTAAAAGATTTGACAACCCGTGGCTTTAATGAAACGACGTTGCTTTCCTCGTTGGCGTCCTATTTTAAAAATCTCTACGAAGTTTCCCTTTGTCGAGGGGGAGATCGTGAGGTTGCCGCGACGTTAGGGATAAAAGAATATGCCGCCAAAAAGAATCGTGAGCAGGCGCAAAAGTTTGGAAAGGAACGGTTGTTGGAATTGTATACCACCGTGTATAACGCAATCAGTGGTATCAAATGTGGTGAAATAGCGCCCGCTTCCGCCTTAAAAGCGGTGACGGCCAAGCTATTTTTTGAAAAATAAGAAAAACAAGTAAAAAATACTTTCTTTTTTAAGGATTTTATTATATAATTGTTATATAATAAAGTAAGGGATTTACGCGAAGGAGGCTTTACGCATGGGAATTCAACTGTTGGCAACCCCCATTGATGGGAACGCGCTTTGGCAAAAGATTTATCAGCTTTTTGCCGGATTTAATGCATTGGTGGCGATAGAAATCATTCTCTTTTTCTTGATGATTTACTTTGTGTCCAAAGTATTGCGCGATAATGATGCGACGAAATTGATGGTCATTTACTGGCTAATGCTGGTGGCTGGTGGCTGTATGCATATCTTTGACGGGGAGGTAATGACGAAACAGTTCTATCTCTTCTATGCATTTTTGCTTTCGGGCGTTATGCTGATTTTATTCAGCGTTGAAGTGAAGAAACATTTTTGGGATATGCATAACAATACTGAAAAGGGGTTTGAAAAATCGGCCACGCCCGTCTATTCGCAGGCGGAAACGGAACGTTGTATTGCAAACATCGTAAAGGCACTCCAAAACATGTCGAAAAAGAATATCGGCGCATTGATTGTGCTTTCACGCGGCAGCTTGCCCAAACAAGTGTTGCAAAGCGGCGTCAGCATTGACGCGGAAATTTCTACGCAGATGATTGAGGGGATTTTCTTCCCGAAAGCTCCCTTGCACGATGGCGCAATGGTGATTCAGGGGCATAAAATTCAGGCGGCAGGTTGTTTCTTGCCCTTGACGCAGAAAACGAGCTATCCCAAGGAATACGGCACTCGCCATCGCGCGGCGATTGGGATTACGGAAGTGGCCAACGTCATCTCTTTGGTAGTATCTGAAGAAACGGGGATTATCTCCGTCATCAAGCAAGGGACGGTTACGCGTTATGCCGATTATGACATGTTGATGAAGGCGTTGCAGGATTATTATTGGGCAGATATGAGTTTGTCCACCACGACGAAAAAGTACAGCGGAGGGAATAAACAATGAAATTTGTACAATGGTTAAAGGATGTATTCGTTTCTAAATTTTGGATCAAAGCCATTTGTTTTTTATTGGCTGTGTTTGTAGTAGTGGTTATTAATATCTAAAGGAATGTATCTATGAATTGTAAAGTGTGTAAATTTGGCGGCACGTCAATGGCGGATGGAAACATCATTCAACGCGCGGCGGAGATCATAAACGCAGACGAATCACGTCGTTACGTCGTGGTTTCTGCGCCCGGTAAACGCTTTAGTGATGACGTCAAAATAACCGATTTATTGTACGCTTGCTCGGATGCGTTGGAAGCTTCCGATCAGGAAAAGTTTAAAAAGATTTTCTCTAAAATTCGCACCCGTTTTTTGAATATTGAAAAGGAATTGGGCAAAGACATTGGCATGGCCGATGGCTTGAACGAAGTGGAACAAGAGATGTTGGCAGGGGCAGGGCGAGATTATTGCGCTTCCCGTGGGGAATATTTTGCCGCCAAAATCATGGCGGCGCTCTTGGAGATTCCCTTCGTTGATGCAACAGAATTTATCCATTTTAAAGAGGAGGGCGCGTTGGATGAAGTCACTTTTTCGTTGGGAAAAGAGGTGCTTTCTCAGTATAGTCGTGCTGTTATACCCGGGTTTTATGGGCTTGGCGTAGATGGGAAGGTGAAAACCTTCTCGCGCGGGGGCGGAGATATTTCCGGGTCTATCGTGGCAAGATGCGTGATGGCTTCCCTCTATGAAAATTGGACGGACGTCAGCGGTTTTTATGCTTGCGATCCCCGCATTGTCAATTCCCCAAAATGGATTTCCGAATTGTCCTATCAAGAACTTCGAGAACTTTCCTACATGGGCGCGAATGTATTGCACAGCGAATCCATTTTCCCCGTGCGAAGCGCAGGGATTCCCATTCGAATTGGAAACACGTTCCGTCCTGACGACGCTGGTACATATATCGTTAAGACGTTCAAGCGTAAGGTGAATGAAGCGGTGGTTACAGGGATTGCCGGCAAGAAGGGATTTACGGCCATCACGTTGGAAAAATCGTTGATGAATGGCGAAGTCGGCTTTGTTGAAAAGGTGTTGGATATCATTGGAAAGCGGGGTATTTCCTTCGAGCATTTGCCTTCGGGGATTGACACCATGTCTCTTGTTATTGACGGTGCATACTTAAAAGACGGCGTTTTAGAGGAAATTTTGAAAGAATTAAAAGAAACCTTGCAGCCCGATCGCTTATACACCCATGAAAATATGGCATTGGTGGCGACGGTAGGGCACGGCATGGCGAAAAACGTAGGTACGTCTGCAAGGCTTTTCAAAGCGTTGTCGGAGGCGGGAATCAACGTCAATATGATCGACCAAGGTTCTAGCGAAATGAACATTATCGTCGGCGTAGAGAATGACGATTGCGCCGATTGTATCCGAGCAATTTACAACGAATTTTTCAGTTGATTGGTATAAAAAAGGAGCGTGTGAAGTGAACCCCAAATAGTTCACAAAAAAGAAAAAAGACAAAACCTCTTATGGTATAATTGTACCATAGGAGGTTTTTGTTATGGCAAGAAAAGGACAAAAGTTTAAAAGATACTCAGCAGAACTAAAAGCGGAAGTTGT
>JAFTMD010000051.1 GCA_017452585.1 Clostridia bacterium | reverse complement strand
GATTTGTTCTAAAATAATAGTATGGAACATAAATTTTTTGAAAGATTATATGAATTGAGAGTGGAGAGTAACTTATCGCGCGCACAACTTGCGGAAAAATTAAACGTTTCCGTTAGGCTTATTTCGTACTGGGAAAATGGGCAACGAGAGTGCGATTTTGATATGCTAATAAAAATAGCTGACCTTTTTTCGGTCAGCATAGATTATTTATTAGGAAGAAAGGAATATTAAGTGGCCCGTACGGATATTTCCAATACTCAAAGGAATCCGCATGGTGTCACCAGCCAAAAAGACAGGACTGAATCCTGTCTTTTTGGCTGTTGAACTTTAACCAACTTAAATTTTTATCTGCATAAATTGGACAATATCATCTCTTTTTATAAACGACCAATTCGGGATTTTTGCCGTTTTCTTCATAGGTGCTGACGAGGATAAATTCCATATTTGCGGCAATCCCAAAACATCTGTCGCCACCAAATTCACATGCAAGCTGATTCCCAAGGTACGTTGCATGATCATCAAGGAATTTTACAATTTTCCCATTGGGAAGACGATATTCAAGATTGATATATCCACCTACGAGCGCGTTGAGCTTTTCAACCTTTGGCATGCCCTCGATATGGAGAGCATTGATTTCTTCTATTAGCGTACGTTTGAATTCATCAAACTTTTCAGCTCCGGCAATATTTTTGTATTGTTTCCAATAATCAAGCTTCGGAAGCATTTCTTTTAGGTATTGACGTATTTGATTGGGAGAAAACTGTTCATTTGACATATTCGCCACACAGACCTCAATTAAATCATCCATATCATGATACATATATTCTCCGTCGGCATAACACCACTTACAATAATCCTCATTAAAAAACCCGTCGTTTTCTTTGCTGATGGTGTCGTCTTCAAGTGGCATACCGCAACATTGGCAGATGAGCTGACGGGGAGAACCAAGAAGTGTATTGATGGATACGTTAAATACTTTTGAGAGCAATTTCAACGTTTCGGTGTTTGGGATTGTTTCGCCGTTTTCCCAACGAGATACTGCTTGTCGCGTAACATAAATTTTTTCGGCAAGTTCTTCTTGAGAGAGTTCATTTTTTGTTCTAAGTTCAAAAATAATATCTTTTGTTTCCATAAAATCACCATCCATGTTTATTGGAATTATATTATATCATAAATTGTTGTATTTGACAAGAATATTTCCAAGAAAAACAAGCAACTGCCTGTTGCTATTTACGCATAAATGATGTTGACATAAAAGCGACACGGATAGCTTCGCCGTTTTCAACGGCTTGCGCGTAAGGAGCGTAGCGACGGAATAGGGGAGAATGGGCGTCAGCTATGAGTTCGTCCGACGGGAGCATACGGCAAATGGTGACCCGTACGGGTATCTCCGATACCCCTAAAGGGGCCCCTCGGAGAGCGTCGTCGCTTACGCTCCTCGCGCGAACCGATGGGTTCAAGTCAATCCGTACAGGTTACATACAGCAAAAAAGAGATGCGTGTTGCATCTCTTTTTGCTGGTGACCCGTACGGGACTCGAACCCATGTTACCACCGTGAAAGGGTGGTGTCTTAACCGCTTGACCAACGGGCCATTATGTGGGCGCGGTATCGCGCTGAATATATATAAAACGAATTACTTCGTGTATATGCATGGTAGCGGCGATGAGATTCGAACTTATGACCTATCGGGTATGAACCGATCGCTCTAACCAACTAAGCTACGCCGCCATCTTGGTTGCGGAGGAAGGATTCGAACCCCCGTCCTTCGGGTTATGAGCCCGACGAGCTACCTGACTGCTCTACTCCGCGATATATTATGCTATATCCACTGCCGACTTATCGTGCCAGTCAAACAGCTTAACTATAATACTAAAAATCAACGCATTTGTCAAGTGTTTTTCATGCATTTTTGATTTTTTTTTATTTTTT
The DNA here is from genome assembly GCA_017452585.1 of Clostridia bacterium. Lineage (GTDB taxonomy): Bacteria > Bacillota > Clostridia > Christensenellales > Borkfalkiaceae > Scatosoma. The sequence goes on along the minus strand of JAFTMD010000051.1, from coordinate 28,886 downwards.
TCTAAAATTTTTTGCGGTTTCATTTGACATTTTCAATGATTTTTGGAATTTTGCTTCAAATCTATTTATTTTCCTTTTCAACTTTTAAAATAAGTGAAGAGGCGGGCTTTTTGCAAAGCCCGCCTCTTGATAGACTATTGTATTGTACTAAACTACCAGTTCTATTGATGAATTCTTTTTAGATTTATTCGTACATAAATGGATAAAATTCACGATGTTTTCCGGCGATATCTTTGATATCCTCTTTCGTTAAATATCCGTTTTCGTAAGCTGTATCCAACGAACAAAACTCTCCGTTATATAAAACTCGGATATAATTTCCTTCGTTATATTTAATCGTGCTTCCCGCAATCGTTACTGTCCAGCAAGCCTGGTTATATGCCATCTTACTACCATCCATCATAGCAACGATTGCACCGCTTTTATATTGTCCGTAATAATAGACAATGCGTGCCGTTCCAGCTTGTGGATATTGCGTCTCGAAGGATGTAATCAACATATCAGTGATCGCAGGTGAGGCAGAAGACGGCACAGAGTTTCTTTCCATATCGCATCCGCCAAAACAAACGCTCATCCCTAAGCATACCAATGACATAATTATTATAAAAAATTTTTTCATGATGATCCTCCTAATTTTTCGTTATCATCATTATAGCATAAATACGAGCACTTGTCAATGCTATTAAACAATGGAATGTAGTTTTTCTGAATTTTCAGTGGTTGCATTTGAAATTTTTAAACTTTTTTATTTTTTAAAAAAGTATTGACAAACAGGCAGTGGTGTGCTATAATAGATTTGAAAAGTGAAATTTTAAAGGAGTTCGTATTATGAAAGAATTATCTCAATTATTGATTAAAGCAATTTATCCTGCGCTTTTAAGTTTATTTTTATTTATGTATGCGAACATAAATCTGCGTGGAGAATTTGAGGAAATTATTCCCCAATTGACTTTTGCGTTGACTATTTTATTTTTTGTTTCATTTTTAGTTGGATTTGTAATGTACGTAATTTGTATTTTTAAGAAGAAAAAAGAATAACGAAAAGAGTGCATCCTGGATAGGGTGCACTTATTTTATATAATAAGGGGCAAAGTGCGATTGGCGCGCAAACTATTTTTTTATAAATGATGCGTATATTCTTAACAGGCGCCCCAGGAAAAGAATTTTCATTTCTCCGCGCTTTTTGATTGCAAAAGTTTTTTATCTATGGTACAATAATATAGTACGAACAGATGAAAACGAGGTATTTTTATGAGAAAAATAGCAAAATTTACTTTGGCTTTGGCACTTGTGGCGTGCATAGCCGTTCCTACGCTCTCTACGCAAAATGCGTATGCGGCGAAAATTACATCAACGCCCTCAGGGTATACCGATGCGGATGACGTTGTTTACAAGACCTCCGGTGGCATAATTGCCAATTGGGGGGCAAGAGGGGAGGACGCAACCTTCCTTTCCACCTATGCGGAAAGCTTCTATACGGGCAATTACACCTACGAAGTCCTTTCAAAAGTGCAGGGGGGGAGTTCTCAATCCAACGCGCCCAGCAGTACCCTTTATAAATCCTTGAAGAGCGCCATGTCCTCCAAGCACACGCATGAAACGGCATATCAGGAAACGAGATATCAATATTGTTACACCGATTGCGAAAGAAACAACACCAGCCAAATCTCCTCTTTCTATTCGGGAAAGACGTTGAGTGGCACTTGGGACAGCGGTAAAACGTGGAATCGTGAGCATACGTGGCCGAACTCCAAAGGCTTGGCAGGCAACGATGAAAACGACATCATGATGCTTCGCCCCACTTCGGTTAGCGAAAACAGCAGCCGTGGTAACACCGCATACGGCGCAAGTGTCGGCTATTACGATCCGGGCGAAAGTGTGCGTGGGGACTGCGCACGAATCGTACTCTACGTCTACGTTCGTTGGGGGAACACCTCCAAAATGTGGGGGACGAGTGGGGTTATGGAAAGCTTGAACGTCCTCTTGGATTGGATGGAAGAAGACCCTGTAGATACGTGGGAAATGGGCAGAAATGACGCGGTGCAATCGATTACGGGAACGAGAAATATCTTTATTGATTATCCCGAATATGCATGGTTGTTGTTTGGCAGAGAGATCCCCGAAGATATGGTGACGCCTTCCGGCGATAAGTCGCAGGAAACACCTCCCGTTGTCACTCCTCCTGTGGATTCCTCTCCCGACGATTCTTCAAGTAGTTCTTCCCCTGATGACTCTTCGAGTAGTTCCTCTCCTGATGACTCTTCAAGCAGTTCTTCGCCCGACGATTCTTCGAGTAGTTCTTCCTCCGATGGACATCGTTACACAGATTGGATCGTAGTGCTTCAGCCGACGGAAACGCAGGATGGGCGCAAAATCAAGAAGTGTTATGATTGCGGAGAGGAAATTGCAGAGGTCATTCCCAAGCTTGGGCAAGAGACGGGGGATCCTGATTGCGAGCACGTGTACAGCGATTGGATTGTCACCAAACAACCCACGGCAACGCAAGATGGCGAACAGGTGAAGATGTGTTATACTTGTATGCACGAAGTGAAGGAAATCCTTCCCAAAACAGGGGAAGCTAATTCCACCACCGGTTGTAAAGCAATCGTAGCAATGCCCTGTGGCGTTGCGTTGCTTGGCGCGGCGTGCTATCTCTTCTTTGGAAGAAAGGAGTAAAGAAATAGTGGAGCATACAATGCGCCTGCATGATTTACCGTTTGCGCAGATAAAGGCAGGGAAAAAGTGGGTGGAAATTCGCTTATTCGATGAAAAACGACAGAAAATAAAAGAGGGAGATAGCTTGATTTTTGTGAATATACAATCGGGGGAGCAACTCCGTTGTAGCGTACAGAAATTGGCGCAATTTCCCGATTTTACTGCCCTGTATGAGGCGTACGAACCCAAAGCGCTTGGCTATGAAGAGGGGGAGAAGGTCGATCCTGCAGATATGTTAGAGTATTATACAATAGAAGATGTAAAGGCATATGGCGCGCTTGCCATTGAGCTTTTATTGCAGGATTGATGAGTATGTTCATTTAAATTCCTAAACCATATAAATATAAGAAATGACCGCCACAAGCTGAGCTTGTGGCGGTAGATTTATTTGAAGATATTCAATTAGAAAATATTGTCGACTTCTTCCATTTCCATTGTATAGCGGACACAACCTGTGGTAGGATCGATATCCACGGACACTTCGTCGTAAGTTTCTTCCACCTGTTCGATAGGTTCTTCCTTGGGCGCCTTCTTTGCAATATAGAGAGAGATGAAATGCGCGACAAAGATGAAGAAATACATAACGAGCGTAGAGGTGCAATAGCCTTTAAAGTCTAGCAATACGTCGTCGAAGGAGCAATATCGTCCTTCCGTGAAGAAGGGAAGCTGGAAGATTTCCGTCAATCCTGCAATGGCGAACCCTGCCACAAGACAGAGGACGAAGCCCAGCAATTTCCCCTTCGTGCTCTTGGGGAAGAGGTTATAGAAGGTGAGCACGGCAAAGAAGCCGAGGACAAGGAATGCCCCAAAATGCCCAAAGCCTTTTCTTACCCAAAGGTAGAAGTTTTGCATGGTATCTTTAAAGGTGAGCCCGATAATCGTGAGGGTGATGCTCTCCGAGGTGGTTTCCCCATCGTAGGAGGAGGAAACGGTGATGGTAACAACCCCTGCGCTAAGCGCTTCAATCGAACCGTCCTGCCCAATCTTGGCAACAGCCGGATCAGAGGAGGTAAATTCCACTTGCAAAATGGTTGCGTTTGCATCCAGCACAGCGCCAATCTTGGCCGATTTACCTTCTTTGAGGCTGTATGTACCATCCTCATTTTTAGAGAGCCCGTTGATCAACAAGGAAATATTTTTAGACAACACTTCTTTGACGGTGATGGTCAAGCTTTGTTCTACGTTGAAGGAGTTACATTTTGCCGTGATGGTTACCGTGCCGGCCTTATGATAGGTAACTTTACCCGATTGGGAAACGGTGGCCACAGAAGTGTCCGAGCTCGACCAAGCCAAGCCGTCCGTTGCCGTTTCAGGATAGAAGACGGCGGAGAGGGTACAGCTAGAGCCTACATAACCAAATTCATGCGCGTGAAGGAGCTCCATGGATTCGACGTCGGGGAGAAGCCCTAAAACAAGCAAGGTGAAGGAAACGGAAGTGGTCTGTCCTTCGTAAGAAGTGGAAACGGTGATCGTCGTGCTGCCACGTTGCAAAGCTTCAATGACGCCGTCCTGCCCAATCGTTGCAATAGAGGGATTGGAGGAGGAGAAATCCACCTTCAAAATGGTTGCGTTGGCGTCCAACGTTGCGTACAGGGAAGCCGAGTCAAAACGAGTGATACTGTATGTGTTTTCCCCTGTAGAGGTCAAGCCTTCATTGGTCAAAGTAATCGTTTTGGACAGCACTTCTTTGACGGTGATGGTCAAGCTGTTTTCAACGGGGAAAGAGCTGCATTTTGCGGTGATAGTTACCGTGCCAGCCTTGAGGAAGGAAACTTTCCCGTCCTGCGTAACGGTGGCGATGGCAGTGTCGGAGCTGGACCAAACCAAGCTATCCGTGGATTCGATGGGGTAGAATGCCACTTGCAGAGTACACGTTCCGCCAATGTAGACAAGTTCATGTTCTTCCGCGTGAGAGATCGTGATGCTTTCAACGTCGGGGATCTTTGCAAGTACGGTCAAGGTGAAGGAAGTGGATGTCGTCTTTCCGTCGTAGGAAGTGGAGGCGGTGATCGTCGTCGTCCCCGGTTTTAACGCTTCAATGACGCCGTTTTGGCTGATCTTTGCAATCGAGGGGTCGGAGGACTGGAAGACAACCGTCAACACAGTTGCGTTTGCATCCAACGTCGCTTCCAAGTTTGCCGAATTAAATTCGGTGATGGTGTATTCCTGTTCGGACACTTTATCCAATCCGTCTATCGTCAGAGTGATGGTGCTGGAAAGGACTTCTTTTACCGTAATGGTTACGCTGTCGCTGTATTCAGCGGCTGCGGATTTGACGGTGATCGTTACCTGCCCTGCTTTCAAGAAGGTTACCGCGCCCTTTTGAGAAACGGTGGCAACGGAAGCGTCCGAGGTCGACCAGATGACGCCTTTGTTCGTTGCGTTGGAAGGGGATACGGTGGCGGAGAGGGTGTGGGTAGATTTGACGTAACCAATCTCCGTTTTGTTCTTCATGGTGATGCCTGTTACAAGCACTTCAGGATCGGGTGGTTTAATGGAAACGGTTACCGTATAAGAAGCGGTGATTGCGCTGTTTTCCGACGAGGTGACAGTAACGGTTGCCGTCCCTTCTTTAATACCCTTGATGACGCCCTTCGAGCTGACTGTCAACACCGATTTGTTAGAGGAGCTCCAAACCACATCCTTTTGCGTGGTGTCAGTGGGGGTATAGACAACTTCCAATGCATGAGAATTGCCTACGTAGAGGGATGTTTTTTGATTGGAAATGGTCAATTTCGTGACGGGAATTTCAATGACGGTGATCGTAATCGTCGCCTGTATGGAAGGATTTTCTTCCGATGCAATGGTGATGGTGGCTTCCCCTTTGGAAAGCGCTTTCACCGTGCCGTCTGCATACACCTGTACAATCGCAGGCGCGGAGGAGGTGTAGGTGAGGGATTTATTAGAAGCGTCGCTCGGCAAAACTTTGCTGGAAAGTTTGCCCTGCTCCCCAATCTTCATGGTCGGATTGGTTAAGGACAGGGAGGTGGATCCCACTTTCAATGCCGTAATGCTCACTTGTTGTACGGGAATCTTTTCAGGTTCGGGGGGGTACGCTACGGTAATTTCCACGCTGTCCGAAATGTTGGGGTAGAGCGTAGAGGTTACGGTTACGGTGGCGGTACCTTCCGCAAGCGTTTGAATTTGTCCCGTTTGACTGACGGTCAAAACGCTGGGATTGGAGCTTTCCCAATACACTTCCTTTTCGGTGGTGTTTGCGGGAGCGTACGCCAAGTCGATCACGTAGGTCTTTTCGGGATAGAATTCCGTGGTGGGCAGAGTGAGGGAAAGCCCCTGCAAGGTGATGCCCTTTACGGTGATGGGAAGGGTGGTCGATACGTTGGAACCATCCTGCGCGGAAATGATAATTTCCGCAGAACCAACCGCCAATGCTTCCACTTTGCCGTCTGCATACACTTTGACAATCGAGGGATCGGAGGAGGTGTAGGCGAGGGATTTGTTGGATGCATCCGTGGGTAAAACGTTGCAGGAAAGTTTCCCTTGCTCTCCAATCGTCATGGTCGTGTTGGTAAGAGGCAGGGAAGTTTCTCCCACCTTCAATGCGGTGACGTTTACTTCCTGCACGAGAATTTTTTCAGGTTCGGGGGGGTACGCTACGGTAATTTCCACACTGTCTAAGATGTTGGGATAGAGGGCGGAGGTTACGGTAACGACAGCGCTCCCTTCCGAAAGCGTGGTGATTTTACCAAGTTCGTCCACCGTCAAAACAGCGGGATTGGAACTCGTCCAGACAACGGAGAGTTCAGTCGTGTTTGCGGGGAGATAAGTAAGGTCGCAACCATACGTCTTGTTGGGTTCAAATGTGGTGTTGGGAAGAACGAGCTTCAATCCTTCCAAACGAATCCCCGTCACGTTGATCGCGATGGTTTTCTGAATGTTGGGGTTGTCTTGCGAGGTGACCGTGATAATAGCGCCACCTTCTTGAAGCGCCTGTACGCGTCCGTCCGAGTACACTTTTAAAACGCTGTCGTCGGAAGATGCAAACAACAACGATTTGTTAGAGGCGTCGGCAGGGGAAACGGTGGTGACAAGCGTTCCTGTGTCCCCGGCTTTCATTGTTGCGTTTTGCGTGGGCAAGGATACGTCCCCTACACGCAACGCGTCAATGGAAATATTCGCCACGTCCACGCGTTCCACTTTGGGTTTGTCAATTTGTGTAATTGCGCTGTTGATTTTATCCCCAACGTTATTGCTGATGTTTCCCGATTCTTTGCCCGGGGTGAGTGCTTGCACAATGAGGATAAGGGTTAACCCTAAATAGGCGCACACCGAACCGATGGTTACGAGGAGACGCCAAATGGATGGTTTCTTTTGCATAAGTCTTTGCTCCATTTAATCTTATTACATTATATTATAGCACTATTTTATACAGAATGCAAGCGACTTTGCGAAATTTATCAAAATAAGTCGATTATTTTTAAAATCGATTTTTTGCATAGATAAAATTAATTATTCCGTGAAATGAATATATAAAACAGTTGACATATATTAGAAAAGGGCGTATAATAGAAAAACAATTCATATTTTTTGAGGAGAAAATATATAAGAGATTTTTTATAGAGGGGGATACACCAATGCACCTATTTTATTTGAAAGCCGCAAATATCCGAAAATGGTAAGGATTTTTGCGGTCTTTTTTTCTAGGGAAAGAGCAGAAATCAAAAAAATAAGGAGGACAAAAATATGAAAAAAATAGTAAGTTTATTGTTAAGTGTATGTATGGCAACGTCAGCGTTATTTTGTTTGGGCGCTTGTGGAAAGGAAAGTTTGCCAATTCCTCAAAATGTGCATGTAGGCAATAAAGTTTTGCGTTGGGAAAAGGTGGAAAATGCAACCCAATACGTCATCAAAGTTGGCGATGTAGAATATACTACGGAAAATAATTATTATCCATTGAATTTTTTCGAGAAGACGGGGAATTATCTCATTCAGGTGAAGGCAACGGGGGATGGATATGAAGATTCGCTGTGGAAGGAGTATTCCTATTGGTTTGAAGTGGAAATTACGCCCACACCCAAGCCTGAACCCGAACCTATTCTTCCAACCAGTAAAGGGGGATTGAAATTTAATTTATTGGAAGATGGCAGTGGCTATGAGGTGACAAGGCTTGCGGATAAACATACGGGATTAACAGGAGATATTGTTATCCCTTCCACGTTTAATTCTTTGCCCGTAAAACGAATTGCGGAAAGGGCATTCGAAGGCACAAGCCTTGTAACAGAAAACATGGGCGTAGTTGGGCCTGGTCCCAATCGAGTAACGAAAAGCTTTACAATTCCCGATTCTGTTACAGAAATTGGAGAAAGAGCATTTGGTTACTGTGTGGCTTTAGAGAAAGTGACGTTATCTAAATCATTAGAGAAAATTCCGCAAGGTGCGTTTTTAAATTGTGAAAACTTAAAGACGATTGAAATTCCTGAAGGGGTGAAAGAACTTGGAATGAGCGCATTTAAAGAATGTACCAGTTTAGAATCTTTGCATTTGCCTTCTACGGTCACCTTGATTAACATGCTGTGCTTTGAGTCAAGTTGGTCTATACAGTATATTATTTTATCGAAAGCCTTGACAATTTATCATTACAATGATAACAAGCCTACTTTCTATAAAGATACGAAACTCTTATATCCTGGAACGGAAGCAGAATGGGCAGAAAATGTGACAATTGAATATTTAAGAGACGATACCTCTATGGAAAATACGGTATATTTCTATTCGGAAACGCAACCGACGGAGGAGGGGAATTATTGGCATTATGGTGAAGATGGCAAAACTCCCGTTTATTGGTAAAAACTGAATAAAGCTAAAAAAACTTGTCAATCCTGTTGATTGGCAAGTTTTTTCTTGGGTTTTGGATTTCTTTTTGGGGAAGGTAAAGCAAAACACTTTACAAGTTGGCAAAAATTTTGTATAATAAATAAGTATAGCTCTCGAAAAAATAAAATCAAAGGAAAAAAGCATGAAAATTTCCGAAAATTGGAAGGATTATTCCATTATCGCAACGGGGGATGGATATAAGCTCGAACGTTGGAAGGACGTCTATTTGCTCCGTCCCGATCCGCAGGTGATTTGGTCGGCGCAGACCGATCTTTTTGCCTATCCCAAGCTGAACGCCTACTACAAGCGCAGTGAAAAGGGAGGCGGGGGTTGGAAGATTTTAAAACCCATGCCCGACGAATGGAATATCGCATATGATACGCTGGATATTCAATTTAAAATTAAGCCCATGGGCTTTAAGCACACAGGGCTGTTCCCTGAACAGGCAGTGAATTGGGAATATATGACGCAGCTCATTCAAAAAGCCAATCGTCCCATCAAGGTATTGAACCTCTTTGCCTATACGGGAGGCGCGACGGTGGCTTGCGCCAAGGCAGGCGCGCAAGTGACGCACGTAGACGCAGCCAAAGGTATGGTGGAACGCGCAGGCGAAAACGCACGCTTGTCGGGGATTCATACGGGGATTCGTTATATCGTGGACGACTGTTTAAAGTTTGTTCAAAGGGAAATTCGCCGTGGGAACAAGTATGACGCGATCATCATGGATCCGCCGTCGTACGGACGTGGCCCGAACGGGGAAATGTGGAAGATTGAAAACGATTTATATAAATTTGTCGAACTGTGCGCCAATGTACTGAGTGATAATCCCTTGTTCGTGCTGATCAACAGCTATACGACGGGGTTACAGCCGATGGTGCTGAAGAATATTTTACAGCTCACGTTGAAGGATTTCCCTGGGAAAGTGGAAGCGTACGAAGTGGGCATCAAGACGGAAGAGGGCATTTCTTTGCCCTGCGGAGCAGGAGGTATATTTGTCAATGACGCAACCGAACGAAACGAATGAAATGCAACAGGCGGAAATGGAAATTCCCTTTGAAATTTTATACGAGGACAACCATATTATCGTTGTGCGCAAACCGCAGATGACGGCGTGTTGTCCCGACGAAAGCAAGGATGACAACCTGTTCGACCAGATAAAACGGTATATCAAGGTCAAATACAACAAGCCCGGCAACGTATACGTAGGGCTGGTGCATCGTTTAGATCGTCCGACGGGTGGGGTGATGGTATACGCCAAAACCAGCAAGGCGGCGGCGCGCTTGACGGAAGGCTTGCAGACGGGGGATTTTGAAAAGAAATATCTCGCCGTGCTTTGCGGTACGCCCGATTCCGAGCGTGGAACATTGTGCAATTATTTGAGAAAAAACACCGTCAATAACATGGTGTATATCTGTACGCCGAGCGAAGAAGGGGCAAAGTATGCCGAACTTGACTATCGCGTGGTGGAAGATTTGGGGAAATATTCCTTGGTGGAAGTGCGTTTGCACACGGGCAGAACCCACCAAATCCGTGTTCAGATGGCAGGCATTTCTCATCCTATTTATGGGGATATGCGTTATGGTGGCGCGTTGGCGCAGAAGGGAAAATTGGCCCTTTGGGCGTACTCTCTCTCCTTCTTCCATCCCATCACGAAGGAACGTTTGAAGTTCATTGCCTATCCACCCGAACAGGAAACGCCTTGGAAAGCGTTTGATTTGTCGGGGGCTATTGAATTGAAATAACGGACGCGAGGAATGGTTTTGTTCGAGAGAGGAGAGCCATTTACGGCAAAAATACGAGAAAAAACGTAAATTTTTGCGGAAATTTTAATAAAATCAGAAAAAGAATAAAAATCACCATAAAATGCATTTGACAAAAATCGTATTTAGGTGTAAAATAGAGTGGTATGCATAGTGCAATATTATGCGAAAAAATATGAGGCACATATTCATGAAAAGACAAAACAAAAAATTATTAACTCTTATGCTTGCTGGCGCACTTTGCGCAGCGACTATTGGCAGTGTAGCTACGTTGAATCCCGTTGAAGCAACGGCAGCGGCTACTACCTATAACCTTACCAGCATTTTCAACGGTTCGGAAAGCGGTTTGGTTAGTGCAGAAAAAGTGACGGAAGATGCAACCGCGCAGACCGCGAAGTTCTCCTTCAAAAACGAAGCGACGATTGAATTCAACCGTGACCTTGCTTGGAAATGGTTTGAAGGTCAAGGACAAGCTAAATACTTGAACTTTGACTTCGCATTTGCAAACGACGAATTTGCAGACCTTTCCTTCGTGTTTGAAATTGCTCCCGCACAGGCTGTGGAAGGGGATAAGGCAATCAACACGCTCAAGTTCATCAAAGGTGAAAACGGTTGGAAAGTGGCTACGTTCGCAGGGGAAGAAGAACCCGAAACGTTGACGAGCGTTGCATTGAAGGAAGCAACCGAATATAGGGTTACCTTCATGGAAAAGGACGACGCAGAATACGGTGAATTGACCGTATTGATCAACGGCGAAGAAGTAGGCGTTTTCACAAACGTTGGCGCAAACTTCGCAGACAGCGGTTCGGTGGATACGTTTGTGATGAAGGGTACGGCAAAGGAAGGCGCAACGGTTGATCCTGCCATCTACTTCATGCAATTGAACGGTCAGTCCTTCGACAACATCACGGGCGAAACCAACAAACAGGTTGCAGATGACGCAGCTCCCGTTTTGGTTGTCAACCAGGATGTCAGCGGATTCTTGCTTGGTACGGCATTCAGCTTGGAATATGAAAAGATTGACGTATTGAAGGCAAGCAGCTTGACGGAAACGAAGGAATACTATCAGTGGAAGCCTACCGATACAGAAATCAAGATGTCCTCGCTTACGACGTCCACCTACTTTATGGACACCGTCTATACGGAAGGGGAAGGCGAAGCGGCAACGACGAAATCCGTTTACTCGGTATACGGCAAAGAATTTATCAATATCCGTTTCACGCTTGGCGATGGTTCTGATGTAGAAAAGGAAACGTACGATCTTTCTTGGTATGCAACGGGTACGGAAAGCAAAGAAGTTGGCGCAGAGGTAAGAGAATATATCATTCTTGATCGTAACGAAGAAGGCCCTCAGTACAAGCATATCACGGCGAACGAAGTAACGAAGAAAAACGACGTAGACGCTAAATTGGAAGAGTCTGTTAAGGCTTACGAAGCAAAACTTGCTGCAAATGCAGAAGACGTATTTGCAGGAAGCAACGCTGAAATGCAACTTCCTGCATTGGATTGGTTCTTGGGCGATAACAACGGTTATAACAACTTGCTCTTCACGATCAGCTACAGAACGCCCAGCTCCACTTCTCCCTCCAATTCTTCCAATAAGAAATATAACGCATTGGAAATCCCTACCACAAGCGAAGGGGACTATGAATTTAAAGTATTCGCAACGGACTCCGCAGGTAACTCCATGCAGTATTATTTGAATGAAGAACTTGTCGGTGTAACGACGTCCAATGTTTGGGAAATCGAAGAAATTCCTTCCTTCAAATTTAAGGTTGCCAATAAGGGTATCCAAACGGCAGACGGGGAAGACTCCGACACGTTGGATAACAAGATTTTGGGTGACTCTTATACAATGTCCGAAGTGAAGATTGTCGGCGCAAGCAACTTGAAATCGAGCTATCAGCTCTTCAAGTTCAGCGATGAAATTTGGGGCTTGAGTGCAGACGTTGCAAAGAAGATTTCTGAAATCAAATTTGTAGAACTCAATGCAAAAGCAGACGAATTGGCATCTGGCACTGCGCATGAAGACACCGATTATATGGCAGTTTATAAACAGGCATTCTTGACGTTGTTGGCTGAAAAGCTTAACAAGACGTATGCAGATGTTGAAAATTGCTTGGATCAGATCGAAGTATACAACAGCGATATTACCGAAGACGATAAGGAAGCTTGGGAAGCAAGCGACAACAAGTATAATTGGAGCGAAACTTCCAGAAGATTTACCATTCCCGAAGAAAAAGATTGCGAAGGTTTGTATTTGATCCTTGCAGACTATTGGGATGAAGATCTTGCCGTTGTAGACCGCGTGCCTGCATACCAGCTTATCGAAGTTTCCGAAGAAAAGGATACCATCAAGGGCGTTTCCGAATGGCTTGAAAACAACCTTGTATCCGTTATTCTCTTCTCGATCTCCGGCGTATTGCTTATCGCAATCATCGTGCTTCTCTTCGTGAAGCCCTCCGATGAAACGTTGGCAGACGTAGATAAAAAAATGAAGAAATAAGCAACTATTCAATAGAAAAAGGTGATGTGTGATACATCACCTTTTTGCTTGCTAAAAAATGTAAAAGATGATATAATGAATGTATGTTACAACTCATTGCGCAAAAAACAGAATCGTTAAAAAGCTTTACGGACAATAACTATGCCCAGGCGGGGTTTTATTGGAATTATCTTTTGAAAAACAAAGAAATTCGTGTCAACGGCAAGCGCGTTGCTTCCGATATTCCCTTGGAAAAGGGGGACGTGGTGCAGTATTTTTTGACCAAAAAGCAGGAGGAGAAAGCCGCCTTTTATAAGGTGTACGAAGACGAGTATTTTCTCATTGTGGATAAAGAGAGTGGCGTCAATTCCGAGGCGGTGTTTTCCGCGCTTTCGCGGGAGGGGGAATGTTATTTCATTCATCGGCTCGACCGCAATACAAAGGGCTTGTTGGCATTTGCCAAAACAAAAAGCGCCGAGGAAGCGCTGTTGAACGCCTTTTTGGAAAAGCGGGTGGAAAAACGCTATCACGCTCTGTGTTTTGGACATTTCCCTAAGGCGCAGGATACGCTGATTGCCTATCTCGTCAAGGACGAGCAAAAGGCGCTGGTTAAGGTGTTCAACTCTCCGAAGAGTGGTGGGGAAAAGATTATCACGGAATATAAGGTGTTGAAAACAGTGGAAGGAATGAGTTTGGCGGAGATAACGTTGCATACGGGGAAAACGCATCAAATCCGAGCGCACTTGGCGCACATGGGCTGTCCGATTGTGGGGGATATGAAGTATGGCAATTCACTCCAAAACAAGGCAAAGCAAGTGGCAAGGCAATGTTTGGTGGCGAAGCATTTGCAGTTGAACTTGGAGGGGGAATTTGCCTATATGTCGGGAAAGACGTGGACATCACGGTTTGAGGTAAACGAATGAACTGGCTAGATATTCTATTAAGTAGCTTGCTTGCTGTTATCGTATGGGGTATTTTTCTTTTTATTATTTTGCTTTATATTTATAGTCAAATAAGGGAGAAAAATAGAGAAAAATATGCATTTTTCTCTAATTGTTGGCTGAAAAAAATGTTTCTTGTTGGGTTGAATGAGAGAATGAAGAAGTCTATGGTAGTATTTACTTTTCTCATCAATGTATCTCTCTGTTTATTACTTCTTTTGGGGATTTGGTGGAGTATAAGCCCCACCTCTGTCATAGCGCAATATGGGTATCGCGTTACCTATGGGATGTATGGCGTGTGTTTTATGGCTAGACTGCTTCTCTTAATCAAATATTTCTGATTATTTTTTCTTGGAGGTCTCTATGTTTGAAAAAATATCCAGTAAGCGCCTAAAATTAATCTTAGTATTTAAGTATTTTTTCCAATTGATATTAGCCCCCATTATATTAGGCCTTTTAATTGATTTACTTTGGTTTATAGTGGGAATAATAAAATTTGATTTAAATTATATGATGGATGATTTATTCGGGAAATATATTATTTTAGGAGTTGAAGTATATGGATGGAGTTTGATGATTGGGTTTGGATATGTAGTAGGTCTTGCGAACATATTATCCGTATTGCCGTTTTGCAAGCTGATTTTAGATTGTATTTTGAAAGATAGTGAAATAACGAAAGAAATTGAACTATCAAACGAGTTGCCTGCTTATGAATTACAATGTATCAGGGAATCCAAGCGATTTATATGTGATACTTTCTCTCGCAAGAAGAATGCGGAATTGTTTATTTACGATGAAAATAAAACAAAATATCGTTTGTTTTGGAATGAGAACTATGGAAGTTATGAAAAAGCGGAACAAATTATTTTTGATGGAAAAAAGCTGAAAATTTCTTATTTCAAACGTTCTAAAATTATTTTCCGTTGTGAATTAATAAAGTAATACGTAAGGCGGAGCTTAAAAAGCTCCGCCTTACGTTTAATTTTTTGTAATTGCTTCAATTTGAATGTTTTGGATACAAAGGTCAGTATAAGTGATTGTATGAATGCTGGATATCCCTTTTGTTTGTTGTGTTATCTGAAAAAAATGGGGATAAACGCCAACAATCTTGGCCGGAATCTTATCCCAATCAGATTTCGGTCGGATTGTATGCATGGTCACTTGAATGTCTGCGTTACGCTGATATAAATCATGTATCCATGTACGCATAGATAAAATTTTTTGTTGAGAGGTTGGTTGCGATTTCATAATTTTTTTCCGAGTATAAAGGACCGCCTAAAAGGCGGCTTTTTGGGTTATTTAAAATATTCGTTTACGTCTGCTTTTTCGTTGAGTTGTTTTCTTACATGAATGACAATAGAACCATCTGCTTCTTCATGTTCATCTAAAATTTGATAGCGCGTATTCGATTTTTCCAATGTTTTCTTATAACGTTCAATTTCACGATGGTTTTCACTTAAAGCATCTTCTTTGTTAGGGAAAACTTCCGTTTTTTGGGAAAATACTAAAGTTTGTAGAATACAAGCGGCCTTCACACGTTTCATAGATATACCTCCTTTGGTACGCTACATTACGGCAGAAGTGAGTCGACCTTAATCCAGAGAAAAGTAGGGATTTTAAAAACATATAACTGCCATCATATATCTTTTCGAGATTCTCTCTTGACAAATATTTTTGTGGGAATATTATAGCAAAAAACAAAAAAAATTTCAAACGTTTTTTCTTCTTACAATGGAAAGTTTTTCTGATAATTTTTATTTTTTAAGGGGAAAATTGTGTAAATATTCGCCCATTGGATTATAGTTATACGGCTTGATAATTTGAATGATAATAGAGCCATCTGGTTGTTTTTCTTCCTTTATAATCCGATAGGGGATATGCATTTTTGTAAGTTGTTTTTTATAGTTGCTGATTTCCAATTCTAATTGCTGATTGGAAATTTTGCGTGAACTTTGATCTTTAAGTGAAAATTGTAATGTTTGACAAAGGCAAGCTGCCTGAATTCGTTTCATATATTATTCTCCTGATGCTTATTTTGCTGACGAATAAAGAAATTATATAAAAATTTTTTAAAAAAAGCAAACAAAAATGAAATGAATATATATTTTTAAAATATTTTTCAAAAAAATGATAAGTATTATAATAGATCCTTGTGAAAGTTTTTTTGGATAGGGAAATCACTCTAGAATATGCAAAACCCGTCATTTTTTTTTGAGGATAGGGAATATTCCCGCTGAGTTTCTCAAAATCCCGCTCAAATTTTTGATATTTTTATTAAAAAATCATTTCAATCACTTGACAAACTCAGTTCAAGATGATAAAATATACTTGAATAGTTGTTCAAATATTCAAATATCTTAGGAGGTTTTTTATGGCAAATATAGATTGCGAACGCTTGGCGGAACACTCTGCCACGGCAAAGAGAGCCAAGGAAGGCATTTTGTCCGGAACCGATTTGGCGCGCGTTTGTCGCATTTTCCAGCTTTTGTCCGATCCCGGGCGGCTGAATATTGTCTATGCCCTGATGAAAGGGGAGATGTGTGTGCATCATTTGACGGAAGTGTGCGGCGGCACGGTGAGTGCGGTCAGCCACCAGCTTCGTTTGCTCCGTGAAAATGGAATTATTAAGGCAAAGCGCATTGGTCAGCACATGGAGTATTCTATCGCCGACGAACACGTATGTGAAATTGTTGCGTTGGCAGTGAAACATCTGGAGTGTGAGGTGGATTAATATGAAGGAAATTTTGCATATTGAAAATCTAGATTGTCCCGTTTGTGCGGAGGCACTTCAGGAGGATTTACAAAAAATTAAGGGGGTTCGGTCAGTGCAGGTCGATTACGTTTCGCAGACGATTACCCTCGATGCGGAGAATGAAAAAGCCATTGCAAAAGTGGTGGATGTTGCCAATCATTTTGAGGAAGTTCGAGTGTTGGAGGGGGGCAGGTATGCGTTGACGGACAATTCTCACAAAAAAGAGTGGATTAGAATTGGCATTTCCGCGCTTGTTTTGACGCTTGGGCTTGTGTTTGAACACGTGACAGGACTTGCGTTTGGGCAGATGATTGCGTATGTTTTTTATGCGATTGCCTATTTGGTCGTTGGATGGCCGATTTTAATTTCCACCTTTGAAAATGTAAAAAAAGGGCGGATCTTTGATGAAAACTTTTTGATGACGATTGCGTCTTTTGGGGCGATTGCCATTGGCGAAGCGGGCGAGGCAGTGCTGGTCATGTTGCTGTATACACTTGGAGAGCTGTTGCAATCTATTGCCGTGGGTTCTTCCAGGCGTTCGGTTACCGAGCTGATGGCGCTCAAGAGCGAAAAAGCCACTCGTCTTCGTCAAGGGCAAGAGGAAGAAATTGCGCCTGAGAACGTAGAAGTGGGGGATTTGCTCGTGGTGAAGTCGGGAGAGAAGATTCCCGTGGACGGAATTTTGTGTAGCGAGCGCGCAGTGTTGGATACGAAATCTTTGACGGGCGAAGCCGAACCGCGCACCTTTGATGAGGGCGCTGAAATTCTTGCCGGATACATAAACGTGGGGGGCAGGTATGAGATGAAGGCCATTCGCCCCTATAAAGAGAGCGCTGTGCAGAAGATTTTGGATATGGTAGAAAATGCCTCGCAGGGCAAGGCGAAGCCGGAAAAATTCATCACGAAATTTGCGCGTGTATATACGCCGGTCGTTTGTATATTGGCATTGCTGATTGCTATTCTGGGGCCCTTTGCAGATGGGCTTTTGACAGAAGGACTCTTCTATTTTAAAGATTGGGCGAGATGGTTGCAGTCCGCGCTCACCTTCCTCGTCATTTCCTGCCCTTGCGCATTGATCATCTCCGTGCCGTTGACTTATTTTTCAGGCATTGGAATCTGTGCAAAGCAGGGAATTTTGGTGAAGGGTGGCACCTATTTGGATATCTTGGCGCAAGCGCGCGCTGTGGCGTTTGATAAGACGGGAACGTTGACGGAGGGGAATTTTACCGTTTCCGCCGTACATCCCGTTGAAAATGTGTCTGAACAAGCGCTGTTGTCGATGGTTGCCTCGTTAGAGCGAGGCTCAGCGCACCCGATTGCGAGGGCGTTTGAAGGGATAGAGACAGGGCATGTATTTGATGAAATTACAGAAATCCCCGGCCAGGGCTTGATTGGCAGACGGCAAGATGAGGAATGGTTGGTCGGGAACGACAAACTGTTTGCAGGCAAGGGAATTGCATTTACAAAACGCGAGAGCGTTGCTACGTTGGTATATATTGCGAAAAATGGCGAATATTTGGGGTGCGTTGAGATTGGCGATCGCATTCGTGCGGAGGCGAAAAAGGCGGTATCGGCACTGAAAAATATGGGAATTTCGCAGCTTGTTATGTTGACGGGAGATGGGCGAGAAAGAGCTGAAAAAATTGCAAACGAGGTAGGCATGTCTGCAGTGAGCGCAAATCTGCTCCCCGAAGATAAGCTGAAAGAGGCAGAAAAACTCAAGCAGAATGGCGTACTTATCTACGTGGGGGATGGCATCAATGACGCGCCTGTGATGGCGACGGCGGATTGCGCCGTTTCTATGGGTAAATTGGGGAGCGCCGCAGCGATGGAAGCCTCTGATTTGGTGTTGATCTCCGACGACCTTTCTGCGTTGCCGAAAGCGTTGCGGATTGCAAGAAAAACACGTTCTATCGTTCTACAAAACATCATTTTTTCTCTTGTGATGAAGGTTGGGTTCATGGCGCTTGGCGTTGCTGGTGTCTTACCCTTGTGGCTGGCAGTGTTCGCAGACGTGGGCGTTATGCTTCTCGCTGTTTTGAACAGTTTCCGCGTTCGTTTTTTAAAATAAGACTTTGTCACATCAACCATTCTCTGTGATATAGCCAAAATCATAAAAACTTAAAAAAATATGTAAAATCCCCTGTGAAATGTTTCCAATTTCGCAGGGGATGTGCTATAATGGAAGAGTGAAAAAAATTTTATTTTGAAGAGTTTATTTTTACTCGTATAAAATAAAAAGGGAGGGGCAGGTATGCGTTCATTGACGAAAAAGACGCTGGTTGTTGCCAGCGGTAATGCGCATAAATTGCGAGAGATTGCAGAAATTTTTACACAGTTTAACGTCGTTTCACAGAAAGAATTGGGGTTTGTGGAAGAGGTTGAGGAAAACGGAAGGACATTTGCGGAAAATGCTCTAATCAAAGCGCGCGCCGCCAGCCAAGCGCTCGGTTGTATTGCGCTTGCAGATGACAGCGGTTTGTGCGTAAATGCATTGGGTGGTCAACCGGGTATTTACAGCGCGAGATATTGCGGACATCACGGATCCGATCAGGAAAATCGTCAACTTCTTTTGCAAAATATGCAGGGAATGGCCGATCGGACGGCGCATTTTCATTCCGCCATTGCCGTCGTTTTTCCCGACGGGCGAGAGCTCGTTGCGGAAGGACAAACGTTTGGGGACATCTTGACGGAGGAAGTGGGCGAGGGCGGTTTTGGCTACGATCCTATTTTCTTCAGTCACGATTTAAAAAAATCCTTCGGCGTTGCAACGGCTGAAGAGAAAAATGGAGTTTCCCACCGCTTTCGAGCGCTCCAGAAGATGTGGGCGCTTTTGCAAGGGGAGGAGAACGCATGAAGAAGTTGGTGATTATGTCGGATACGCACGGCAGTGTAGCGGGAATTAGAACGTTGTCGTCACTGTTTGCGGAGAATGATTATATCGTGCATTTGGGGGACGGAGGCCAGGAAGTGCGTGACGTGCGCAGAGAATATCCCGAAAAAGTGTACGCTTGCGCAGGGAATTGCGACCTCTATTCTGCCCTGCCTGACGAGGGAGAATTGGAGGTGGAGCAGGTGAAACTTCTCTATTGCCACGGACATCGTTATGGCGTGAAGGAGAATTTATATCGTTTGGCGGAAGAAGGGAAAAGAAGAGGATGTCAGGTCGTTTTGTATGGACATACGCACGTCTCTCAAATTACGGAGATAGACGGCGTAACGTTGATCAACCCCGGCTCTTTGCGATATGAGCCCGGGAAAGGGGGCGGGTATTGTTATCTCGTCATCAACGGCAAGCAATTCACCCCTGTTTTGGTGGGCGAAAGCTTGTGGTAAAATATAAAACGGGCATACCATGTATGCGTTGAGATAAAAAAAGGAGAAATATCATGAAAAAATCAGTATATATACCTCTCGCATTGGCAATGTGCTTTGCGTTTGCTTCCTGCAGCGTAAACCCGGGAAAATACGCGGTTGCGCTTTCGGCGGGAAAGATCAGCGTAAAACTCCAAGGGGATATGCAAGAAAAATATGAAGAATTCGTCGATAAATTGGATGCGTTTGCCGCCAAATTGACGTATGAGGTCTATGCTGACAGTGAGAAGCAAAGCAATATTTGCATTTCACCCGTGTCCGTTTATATGGCGTTGGCCCTTGCCAGCGAATGCGCAAATGGCAAAACGCGAGAGGAAATAGTAAACGCCGTTGGCGTTACCTACGAAGAAGTGAAGGATTTCACTAAATTTTTATACGCTTTGTCCAATCGTGATTTTCAATATACCAACCTGATGGGCAATAAGAAGATTTTGGCATTTGAAGAACTGGCAAACTCCATTTGGGCGGATAAGTCGATTGCATTAAAAGAAACGTGCGTCAACAATCTTGCCAACAATTTTCATTGCGATTTATTCAGCGTGAATTTTAACAACAAGGAAGGAGAAAAAGTCATCAATGCCTATATAAAAGAAAAAACGCATGGCATTATTGATGGAAATATAGAGTTGCCTCCCGAAACCTTAATCACGCTTATCAACACCTTCTATTTAAAAGAGGTTTGGGATGAGGATGGTGATAAATTAAAATTCACGGATACAACCTATGATTTCAAGAATGTTGATGGAAGCGTCACCAATACGAAATTACTTCAGGGCTATTATTTCAACGGGAATATTTACGAGGAAGAGAAGTACACCTCTTTCTATACCCAAACGGAGCATGGTTTCGATATAAAATTTCTGCTTCCTAAAGACGGTTACTCGTTGGAAGAAGTGTTTACAAAAGACAATATCTATGCGATCAATAATCTCGGAGATTATGGGTATATAGACGAGGAGAACAAACTTTTGCACCATACAAGGGTCTTTTTCCCCGAATACAAAGCGTCCTTTGATGGGGATCTTGCAGGGATACTCAAAAACGATTTTGGGATTGAACAGTTGTTCGATGTTGATTTATGTGATTTTTCCAATATTACGGACGATGAGGTCACATGTGAGAGTGTTATTCATAAATGTAGCATAGACGTCAACGCGAAAGGTATCGAAGGGGCAGCGGTTACCGCTATGATGATGGCAGGCGCGCCCGGACCTCTTGAAGGATATGAGGAAGTGTATCACGATTATATTGTCGATCGGGCGTTTGGCTTTGTTATCACTGATATCTATGGCACTGTCCTGTTTTCAGGCGTTGTGAATACTATTAAATAAAGTGGCTCTGTCTCATCACCTGGTTGATTTTTGACGGAAAAACCCTACGAAATTCTACGCATTTCGCTCAGTTACAGACCGCTAAGGGTATGTTCTCGAACAACGTAAGGGTAGCGTTGTTCTCGGACACCGCAAACGCGCTTCTTATGCGTTTGCTCATCTCGTCCCTAAAAAGCATTACTAATGCTTTTCTTAACGGGCAACTCGTCCTCGCAAAACGCTTGCCTTTCTTGCGTTTTTCTCGTCAAATCGCTAAAAATAATTTTTAGCTAAATCAACCATTCTCTGTGACATAGCCTAAATAAAAGGTAAATTGAAATGATGAAGTATATAAGAAAAGCGGAAATTAAAGATATAGAACGTATTGCAGAAATTGAAGTGTTCAATTATCGCTTACAATTTTATCCGATATTTAAAGAGGACGATTTCTATTTTAAGGACTTAACGGTTTCCAGGCGAGCCGCCCATTACGCAAAGGAATTAGAATCTGTTTGGGTATACCAGACAGGAATAAAGTGAACCTGTCTCAAAGATATCTTTTCCGTATCTTTTGATAAATGCGTTCTTGTCGTATATACAATACGACTGCGCCCACCTTTTCCAAAATCTATCGAAAAATCTTCTCTTTGAGATGCGTAGCAATTTTGGATAGGCAGATTTTGGATCAGACAAGGCAAAACCGCAGGGCAACCTCAATGGTTGACCGAGGATTTTAACGAAGTATCAGGCAAAATCTGCCATTCAAAATCAGGTTTATATTATTTCTGTCTGGTATACGACGACGGCGTTGTGAAAGGGTTTATGCAGGTGAAAGAACGTGAAGTTAAAAAACTGTTTGTTGAACCTGTTCTGCAAGGAAATGGGATCGGCGCGGAATTGTTGGACTATGCAATAGATCAAAAGAATGTCAATTTCTTATGGGTTTTAGAGAAAAATAAACGGGCGATGGCGTTTTATAAACGGCATGGTTTTGTGGAAACCAACGAGAAAAAGTATGAAGAAGATACGACGGAGTTTCTCGTTTGTATGAAACGTTTTTCCGATTTTGAATAAAATTTTGCAAATAAAAACACCTGGTTGCGGTGAAGCCTAGGTGTTTTTTGTTATTAAGCATCTGTGGAAGATTGGTTGTTTTTAGGCCCCGCTAAAACAAAAAAGTGCGTAGTTAAAAACTACGCACCGCAAAACATAGCTTTAGCTGTGGGCTAGACAATTTATTCCAAAACAGAGGATAAAAACCAAAGCGTATGTTGTTACGCAAAATATTATTCATTGATCGTCAAGGTGTAAGAAATATTTGCCTTTTTATGGGCGGGGACGTGGGTCATATCCGCCTTGGTTTCCAAGGCATCTTGCTTGCCTTCGGTGGCGGCTACCGCCGTCCACGGTTCAAAACAGACGAAGGGCGCGTTCGTCTTGGGAGGGTGCCAAAAACCAATGTATTTAAATTCTTCAAAATCCACCACAACCGAACGCTGCGTCTGTTTCGATTTATACGCCACTTGGCGAGAGGTGTTGCTCAATACGACGGCGTCGTTGTCAAAGAGCGTGTGTCGAAGGGGTAAGCGAACGCCATCTTCCAATTCGTACGGAGCAGAAACCCCTGCCATGAGAGGGGAAACTTCCGAGAAGAAATGACGTTGGGTGTTAGTTTTGTCGCTAAATTCAAGATAGTAATCCTCAAATTTGCCCCCGTCAAAGGGAATGTTGATGCCCGGGTGTCCACCAAACGCGCAAATCAACGTCTTATCATCCGTGTTGGTGACCTCTTGGCGAACGGTGAGTTGATTGCCTTCTATGGAGAAGGTAACTCGATATTCAAAATGGAAGGGATATTCTTCCAAAGTGTCCTCGTTGTCGGTGAGGAGCATGGTAAGACGGGTTGCCGAACGGGATTCCAAGCGGAAGAGATTATATCTAGCAACTCCATGGGTGCGAGAGGTGTATTCTTTGCCGGCATAGGTGTAGATATTTTTATACATTCTGCCAATGAAGGGGAAGAGATTATAGGCTCTGCCACCCCAATAGGCAGGATCGCCCTGCCAGAGATATTCGGTGTTCGTCTTTTTGGAGTACACCGACCAAAGTTGCGCGCCTGTTGAATTGACAGAAACACGCAGTGTATCGTTTTCGATGGTATGAATCATAGAAAGAAAAACCTCCTAACCTTGTTTTCTACTATTTTAACACAAAAAAAAGAAATTGTAAAGGCTTTCCGGAAAAATAATAGGGGATAAAATGGAGATTTTTCCAAAGCGGCTTAAAAAGGATGATGAAGGGAGAGATTGGTGTTTTTTTAATTAGACCGTAAAGGAGAGAAAAGAAAGGGAAAATATTGCAAAAAATTTTTTTTCGACTTTTTTCTATTTTTTTTGTTTGAACAGATGACTTTTTTATAAATATGTTATATAATAAATATGATGTGGTTTTTCTCATCAAACACAAGAATAGGAGTGTAGTACATATGGAACACGTAGTCAACATCATTATGATGCTTGCGGCTTGTGGGGCGTTCCTCGTCGGCTTTAAGTTCTTAAGTGACAACATGGAAAAGCTGGCAGGGAACAGTTTGAAGAAATTGTTCAATAAGACCTCAGACAAGAAATTGATTGGGGTGGGGATTGGCGCGCTGTCTACGGCAGTGGTACAAAGTTCCGGGGTTACAACCGTCATGGTGGTCGGTTTTGTAAACGCCGGCATTATGACCTTGTATCAGGCGGCGACGATGATCATGGGCGCGAACATTGGTACGACGATCACGGCGCAACTTGCTGCGCTCAGCTCGTTTGATATTGCTCCCTTCTTCATTGCCCTTCTCTTTGTCGGTGTTATGATGGATATGCTCTCGAAAGACGATAAAATCAAATCCATCGGCTTGGCACTTGCCGGGTTAGGGCTCGTCTTCTTCGGTTTGGAAATTATGTCCGATTCCATGAGTGGATATAAGACGATGCCGGAGGTTACTAATTTCTTGAGCTCTATCAGTAATCCCTTCTTGCTTTTGTTGTTTGGGGTTATTTTTACAGCGCTGTTGCAGTCCTCGTCGGCGGTAACAACCATCATCATTGCAATGGCTACGCAAGGCCTCATCATTGGGGGCGGCGGCAATGCCATATTGTTTATTATTTTAGGTTCCAATATTGGTTCGTGTGTAACGGCACTCATCTCGTCTATCGGGACGTCAGTCAACGCAAGACGAACGAGTATGATGCACCTTCTCTTCAACGTAACGGGCGCTTTATTGTTTATGGTGTTGCTGTTGATTTGGTCAAAACCCGTCGTGGGGAGTGACTTCTATGAAGTTACATTCCAAACATGGTTCGCCGGCGAAGGCGCAGAAGGTACGCAGATCGCTATGTTCCACACCTTCTTTAACGTATTCTGCACCATTTTGTTCCTGCCTTTCACCAATGTGTTGGTAAAGATTGCCACCATTCTCATCCCCGACGAAGAGGAAGAAAAGAAGGCGGAATGGGAACTTATGTACATGGACAAGCGTTTCCTTTCTACGCCTGCCATTGCGCTTGGTCAGCTTCAAAAGGAAAGCTTCCGTATGGCAGATATGTCTATGGAAAGCGTGCAAATTGCCTTCCGCAGCTTTATCGATCGCGATGCAAGTGCGTTGGGCAAGGTTGATGAAAAGAATGAAAACATCGGCAAAATCAGCGAACAGATCAGCGATTATCTCGTGCGTGTTTCGGCAAGTGGTATCTCTTTATCGGATGAAAAACTCGTCAGTGCAATCCACAACAACGTCGGTGATATTGCCCGTATTGCAGAGTTGGCGGATAATTTCACCAAGTATACCAGACGTGAAATAAAGGAAAATCTCGTATTCTCCGAAGGGATCAATGAGAAATTGGAAATTATGCACGGTTTGTTGCAAAAACAATATTTGCTTGTTAAAGAGATTATTCTCAGTGGAAATAGAAATTTGATGGAAGAATCGGATAGATTGGAAGATCAGATTGACGTTATGCGTAAAGATTTGGTGGCAGAACATATCGTACGTTTAAGCCAGGGTAAATGCCGTCCTGAAAACAACACCGTATTCATCAATTTGGTATGCAATATGGAACGTATCGGCGACCACTTGAATTTCATTGCGCACAGCGTAGATAATCAGGCGGAATAAACAATTGATTTTATCAGAACGAATATGCACCTCCAAAACGATTGGCGGTGCATATTTTCATAAAAGATAAAGGCATTGTCACATTTAGCGTTTGATTAGTAATTCTTACGTTTTGACAGGAAAAATACAAGAAAGACAAGTGTTTTGTGAGGGCGCATACCCTCAGTGGTCTGTAACCGAGCGAAACACGTAGTATTCCACAGGATTTTTTCGTCAAAAATCAAACACAAAGTGTAGACAGTGCCAAGAAATAAAAAACACCTTTGTCTGAATAGACAAAGGTGTTTTTGGCGACCCAGAACGGGCTCGAACCGTCGACCTCCAGCGTGACAGGCTGGCGCTCTAACCAACTTAGCTACTGGGCCATTATAAAGAAAATACAAAAAGCGGGTTTGGTGGGCCTTCACGGATTCGAACCGCGGACCAACCGGTTATGAGCCGGCAGCTCTAACCACTGAGCTAAAGGCCCGTCTATTTCGACGTGATGCCATTTGCACAACGCTTATTTATTATACGCAATTTAAAAAAGAAAGTCAAGTGTTTTTCTAAAGAAAGGAGAAAAAACTTTTTGACAAAAGAAATTTTTTTTCAACAAAGTTTTGTAAAATTTTTCTCCTTCAATCTTTTACAATAGAAGCATCAAAACATAGGAGGTGGGGCGATGCAAATTCTGGCGGAAACACAGGGCAACGTCGTATATTTACACTTGCGTGGTGAAATTGACGAACACAACGCCCATTCGGCGCGAACGAAGGCGGATCGGCTAGTGGAACGCTACGCAGGGAGCGAGCGAGCAATCTTTGATTTGAGGGAAGTATCCTTTATGGATTCGACGGGGATTGGATTTTTAATTGGACGTTATAAACGCTTTCAACGCTTTGGCGTGCCCGTTTATTTGACAAATCCAACGAACAGTACGGATAAAATTTTGGAAATGAGTGGCATTTACACCCTGATGCCCAAGGTATAAGGAGGGAAGAAATATGGTGAATACGATGAAATTGGAAATTATGGCATTGGGGGAAAATGAGGCCTTTGCAAGGAGTGCTGTGGCAGCGTTTGCGCTCTGTTTAAATCCCTCCTTTTCCGAGTTGTCAGACATTAAAACCGCCGTCAGCGAGGCGGTAACGAACAGTATCGTGCATGCCTATAAACACAGTGGGCAGCATGATACGCTGTCTATTGAATGCAGGGCGGAGGGGGATGAGCATGGTGGTATTTTACATATTACCGTCACCGACGGCGGGTGCGGAATTGCGGATATGGAAAAGGCGCTTTTGCCTTTTTACACCACTTTGGAAAATGATGAACGGTCGGGCATGGGGTTTACCATTATGCAGACGTTTATGGACGGATTTTCCTTGGAGAGTGAGGTGGGCAAAGGAACGAAAGTTTCCATGTTTCGCAAAATTGGCAAGAAAAGCGTGGTTGCCACCATGGACGACGTTGCCGTAAAGGAAAGGGCTGATGCTGGGAGATAAGGAAACAATAGAATACATTCGGTTGGCGAAATTGGGGGATAATTCTGCGAAGGAGACGCTTTTGGAACATAACGTTTCCCTGGTAAAATGTATCGTCAAGCGGTACTTGCGGCGAGGGGTGGAGTATGACGACCTCTTTCAAATTGCCTGTATAGGATTTTTGAAGGCAATCGCCGGGTTTGATGAAGGCTTTAACGTGAAATTCTCCACGTATGCAGTGCCAATGATTGCAGGGGAAATCAAACGTTTTATGCGTGACGATGGCGCGGTGAAGGTGTCGAGGGGGATGAAACAGCAGGCAAAAGTGATGCATAAATTCGTCGAAGAATATACCCTCAAAACAGGAAACGCGCCACCCATGTATGAGATTGCGAAAGAATTTGGCATGGAAGAAGCAGAGGCGGTGTTCGTGATGGGCTCTTCCAAAATGCCCCTTTCGTTATATGGAGGAGGGGAGTATAAGGACGGCAAGGAACGGGAGTTGATTGAAACGCTCACCACCAAGGATGATCAGGAAGATTGGCTGGATCGAATGTTATTGAAGGGGGCGATTGAAGAACTCTCCGAACGGGATCGTCGGGTGATTATCCTTCGTTATTTTCGGGATATGACGCAGAGTGAAGTGGCGGAACGTATTGGCGTCAGCCAAGTGCAGGTGTCGCGGATTGAAAATCGAATTATTAAAGAGTTTCGTGAGAAACTTGACTGCTGTATGTGAAAATTTGCGCAGGCAGCAGTTTTTTTCTTGGCAAACGTGGGAAAATCTGCTATAATATAGGATATGAAAACAAGATTTACAGATAAACAGGGGGATTTATTTACCTCCCTCATTGGTTCGCCCACTCCGGCGAAGGTTTCGGGGCTCACCTTTACTTTGGCGAGCATTGGGCTGATTGTCGCTTCCTTTGCGTTCATGATGGTTCTTTACCTGACGGGAATAGCCGCGCAGGAGGGTTTTGAAAAGACGGACGGATACTTATATATCAGCTATTTGCTCACGCCCCTTGTGTTTGGATTGGTGGCTTTTGCCCTGCTTCGTTGGACGAAAACACCTTTGCAAGCGGAGTGGAAAGCGCAGCTTTGCAAGCCGAAATATTACGCCATGGCAGTGCTTTTGCAGGTGGGATTGTTCAGCCTTTCCCAGCTCAATACGTTGTTTTTGCAGTTTTTAAGTCAATTTGGCTATCAAGAACAATCCATTCTCCTGCCCTCCATGGACGGATTTGGGTTTGTGGGCGTGCTGTTGGTGGTGGCGTTGCTGCCGGCTATCTTTGAGGAATTGATTTTCCGAGGCTTACTCTTAAAGGGGCTTCACGTTTTTGGAGAAGTGGGGGCCGTACTTTTGTGTGGCGGTTTATTTGCCCTCTATCATCAAAACCCGGCGCAGACGCTCTATCAATTCTGTTGTGGCGCGGCGTTTGCGTTTGTTGCGCTTCGTTCGGGGAGTATTTTACCCACCGTGCTTTCCCATTTTATCAATAATGCAGTCATTTTAACGTTGACGAAATGCGGCGTTTCCACCTTCTCTCCAGCGGTGGCTTGGAGTGTGGGAATCGTGTCTTTTTTGTGCTTGATCGCAGCCATGGTATGGCTGTTTATGGATAAACAGGAAAAACAAGAGGAGTTGGACGCGCTTACGATCACGGCAGAAAAGGGCCGTTTTTGGAAGTCGGCAGGGGTTGGAATTGCCCTCTGCACACTCATTTGGTGTACGCAACTTTTGGCAGGTATGTGATGCAAAAAATCTATTTTGTAGTTGTTGGAAAAATTAAAGAGAGTTTCTATCGTGAGGCGGTTGCAGAGTATGTAAAACGCCTTTCCCGTTTTATAAAGGTGGAGATTAAAGAACTGCCCGAAGGGGCAAATCCCGAGGCGGAAGCGGAGGATATTTTGCGTGCGTGCAAGGGATATATCGTGGCGCTTGCCGTCGAAGGGGAGAAATGCTCCAGCGAAGGGCTTGCGAAGAAATTGGGCAAGCTTGCCGACGCGGGCAAGGAGGTCAGTTTCGTCATCGGCTCTTCCTGTGGACTTTCTAATCGAGTTAAAGACGTTGCCGATTATAAACTCTCCTTTTCG
>JAFTMD010000050.1 GCA_017452585.1 Clostridia bacterium | reverse complement strand
TCCACCTGTTCCCATTCCGAACACAGAAGTTAAGCTCTTTTACGCCCAAAGTACTTACGGTTAACCGTTGGGAGGATAGGTAGCCGCCGCTTTTCAATTAAACCACGCTCATCTGAGCGTGGTTTTTCTTTTATGAAATCACACAAAAATTGTATCTCAACGCATACATGGGTGCCTCGTTTTGTATTTTGAGGGGTTCTGTGTCAAATGTTGGGGGTAAAAAAGCGGTTCTATAATAAATGCTGAGATAGATTTTCTTATTCAAACATTTATTATAGAACCTATATTAATAATCTTTCAAACATAATAAATAATCTGCGCTAACATTAAAGATTTGACATAATTCTATGACGTAATCAACCGTAGGCAGACTAATATCGCGTTCCCATAAAGAAATGCTATCTTGAGAAATGTTTAACAATTTTGCGAGCTGTGTTTGCGTTAATTCTTTTTCTTTTCTTAATTCTTTTATTCTATAACCAATTTTCATTATAGATATATTTTACGATAAATACTTGACATACGAGGAATATTCGTATATAATTAATATTGTGATTTAAAATCATTACCTAATTATATCTATAACCGCCGACGGGCTTCACGTAAAGGAAGATCTCATGAGAAAATCAATCAAACGTAATTTAATCGCGCTGCTTCTTATTTCAGCAATGACACTTTCCATCACTGCTTGTATGGATATAGGCAACCCCTTTATTCCTTCTCCTGAAGATAATAGTAGCAGCAGTACCACACCAAAACCCGGCGCTCATGTCTGTGTTTTTGGTGGGTGGGAAACCGTGAAACCAGCGACCAACACGGAAGACGGATTGCGTGAAAGAAGATGTGAATGCGGTGAAGTGGAACAAGAAGTAATCGAAGCTTCGAACAAAGAATACGCCATTCACTATAAGAATTTGAAATCAGCTGCATATCCCAGTGAAACTGGTTACAATTCCAAAGACGGATTGCTGAACCTTCCCGTGCCTGAAGCAGAGGGGTATGAGTTCATTGGTTGGTTTACGGCATCTATTGGCGGGGATATTGTTGACTATATCCCTAAGGGCAGCAATAAGGATTATGTATTGTTTGCGCAGTGGAAGGCCATAACATACGATATTACATATAAAAATGTTCCCAATAACACCAATCCGACGACTTACAATATTGAAGACAAACTTAAGCTTGAAACGCCCAAATGGAGTGGGCTTGTATTCACGCATTGGTCTGACGAAAGCGGTACTGTTTACAAACCCGAGGAAAATATGACCTTCCTTCCCGAAAATATGTCCGGGGATCTTGTGTTAACCGCCAACTGGAAGGTGCTTAGAAACGTAGCGACACCTGCCGAGCAGGGCGCGGAATTGTATAACTCATTTTCGAGTGAAGACGGTTTCCTTTATTTCTTCTACGATCTGGGTACCATCGAACACGTCGTATTGGATAATATCAATCCCGATATGTATTATAAGTACGAAGGATTCCCCATTACGTTAACTTTAAGTAAAACCGTTTCTGTCACGGAAGAAAAAGCGCAATCTATTGCCAATACCGTATCAAAATCGGTAACCAGTACCTCCTCTTGGTCGGGAACAAAATCTTTTTCTGAAACCGAAAGCAAAAATTGGAATGCTCAAGTTGGTGGCGGTATAGAAGGGACATTAGGCAGTGGTGCTTTGATGGAGAAAGTTTGTAATTGGGAAGTAAAGGCTAAGGTGGAAGGGCATTATAACTGGGGTGGAGGAACAGATACAACGAATGGATGGACGAATACAATGAGTGGCTCTTCTGGAGAAAGCAGCAGTTCTTCTAAAACCGTATCCACCTCTATTGCATATAAAGAAGAAATGACCTCCGAAATTACGGAAAGCATTACCATTGAAAAAGATTTGCCGAGTGGATATTACGCATACGTACATGCAGGCAATATTCGCGTTATCGCAGTGGCAAGCTATGAAATCTCTACAGGTTATTTATATATTAGCACTTATAGCCGTCTTGACAATATGCATTCCATGATCATGTATTATGCGGATGTAAATCAGTTGAACAATCCTTCCGTTGAAGGGCTTGATTTTAAAATCCCCGAAGATGAAATTAAGGACATGATTGAAAGTTCTTATTATATCAAATATGATGCAAACGGTGGAACGGGGACCATGGCCACTACGATACACGGTGTAGATGTTGAAGGGCGCTTGCCTGTCAATCAGTTTAAAAAAGAAGGCTATCTTTTTGCTGGTTGGGAATTGACAACCGCCGATGGTGTTTCCGTTCTTTTGGATGGGCAATCTGTTAAAAATATCGGTAAAGCGTTGGAAACGATAACCTTGAAAGCGTTATGGACAGAGGATCCTACTTATCAGAAGGATGTCATTTATACGCTAACCACGAAGACCGGTTCGATTTCCTCAAGCCCTGCTATGACATATTCAGCGGCCATCGAATATAGAAACAGAACCGCAAGCAGTGTTGAAATAAGAGTAAAATGGACAACCACAATCAAAAAAGGGTATTACACAAGATACGGACAGAATTTTAACTTTACAATAGGTTCTCAGAAATCAGGGAACGTTAAGGTTCTTAGTTTTGACTCTTGGAAAAATTATACATCTTCTGCGAGAAGTAGCACGGGGACTTCCGCTTGGATCACTGTTCCGATGAATACTGCAAATGCAACGACGCTCAGCATGAAAGTTTATTATTGGCAAACCAATTCTAACAACCTTGATATGTACAAATATGACGGTACTGCATGTGTGGATACAACGTGGACTCTTAATATCCCCGCAAACTAATTAATACAAAGAAAAATCTCGAATTGGTAATAATAAAATTTATTAAAATAGTCTAAAAAGGCGTAAAAGAAGCCACATTCAAGAGTTTAAAAACTTAGGGATGTGGTTTTTTGATGTTCACTTTCTAGGTGTTTTTATAGAACGGGCATACCATGTATGCGTTGAGATAGTAAATAAGCCAATAATTGATACATTATGGCAGGCTCTATCTGTCTGCTAGACGGCTCCAACGTAACGTACTCCATACGCATATTTATCGAAAAGGTAGGGCGTTGTTGACACGCTCAAGGCGGTTAGCCATTCCGTTTTCGATATTTTATAAGAGGAAGCAAAAACTCCTTGCGTTTCTTGGAAAATCATGGTATAATTAAGAGGCTATGAAGAAGATTTTAACCTATTTTAAACCATACAAAGGGCGGAGTTTACTCGGGCCGTTGTTTAAGCTGTTGGAGGCCACTTTTGAATTGTTGGTTCCCTTCATTGTTGCGCTCATCGTCGATAAAGGCTTGGGCGTTTTCGTGGAAGGCGTGGGCTATCCCAACGCCGACAAGGGTTTTATCGCGTGGATGTGCGTCGTGCTGGCTCTTTTTGGGCTGGTTGGGCTTGCCTTTTCCGTGACGGCGCAGTACTTCTCCGCGCGCGTGGCAACGGGCGTTTCCGCTAGCGTCCGCAGTGATCTGTTTAAGAAATTGCAGTCTTTATCCTATAAGGATATCGACCGCATGGGCGAGGCGACAATGCTCACCCGCATGACCAGCGACATTGATAAAATGCAGACGGGGATTAATCTCTTTTTACGCCTTTTGTTGCGTTCGCCGTTTATCGTGTTTGGCGCGCTCGTTTGCGCCTGCATCATTGACCCGCACTTCTTTGGCATCTTTTTTGCGGCCATTGTCGTGCTGGCAATCGTGGTGTACGCCGTCATGTTTGCGTGCATGCCCCTCTACAAAAAATCGCAGGCGAAATTGGACGAAGTTTTGTTATCCACTCGTGAAAACTTAACCGGCGCGCGCGTCCTCCGCGCTTTCTGCAAGGAGGATGATGAACGAGCCCTTTTCGACACGCGGAACGAGGCGTTGACGAAGGAGAAGAAGTTTGTGGGCGGTATAGCCGCCATCACCAATCCCATGACCTTTGTGCTGGTCAATCTTGCCATCATTTGGCTGTTGTACACGGGCGCATTGCGAGTGGAGAGTGGCATTTTGACGCAGGGCCAGGTGATTGCGCTCTACAACCTCATGGGGCAGATTTTGATTGAGTTGATTAAGCTTGCCAACCTGATTGTAACGGTGGCGAAGGCGGTGGCGAGTGCCGACCGCGTGGAATCCGTGTTAAAAATACAACCCTCTTTAGAGATTATAAAAAATAGCGACGAGGCACCCATGTCTGCGTTGACGGATGAAATTCTCTCCTTCGAGCACGTTTACGCGCGGTATAACGAAGGGGCGGATGATGCGTTGGAGGATATTCATTTTACGCTGAAGAAAGGGGAAACGCTGGGCGTTATCGGTGGGACAGGCTCGGGAAAAACGACGCTTGTCAATCTCATTCCTCATTTTTATGACGTGCGCGAGGGGTGTGTGCGTGTGTGTGGCCGTGATGTCCGTGAGGCGGGTATGCAAGAATTTTTGCGCCGTCGAATCGGCGTTGTTCCGCAAAAAGCGCAACTCTTCCAAGGAACCGTGCGCGAGAACTTGCTGTGGGGCAAGGATGACGCGTCCGACGAGGAGTTGTATCGGGCGTTGGAAATTGCCCAGGCGGCTGATTTTATTCGAGAAAAAGGGGGATTGGACGTTCCCGTGGCGCAGGGCGGAAAGAACTTTTCAGGTGGCCAAAAACAGCGTTTGACGATTGCGCGCGCCCTTGTGTGCAACCCGGAAATTTTGATTTTGGACGACTCCTCCTCGGCGTTGGACTACGCAACGGATGCGGCGCTCCGCAAGGGGATTCGCTCCCTTGATACGACGGTGGTGATTGTGTCGCAACGCGCCTCCTCGGTGAAGGATGCGGATAAAATTATCGTATTGGACGACGGAAAAGCGGTGGATATCGGCACGCATGAAGAGCTGTTGAAAACTTCCGACGTGTATCGTGAAATCTATCGTTCGCAGTATGAGTTGGACGGGGAGGTGAGCGCATGAAATCGACCAAACGAGGCGCCCATGTACGCGTTGAAACACCTTCAACCTTGAAACGAATTTTACAATACGTCGGCAAATACCCCCTTGCGTTGGTGGGTTCGTTGCTGCTTGCCGTGGTGACGGTCGTCGCCAATTTGCTCGTCCCCGTCTACTTTGGGGATGCGATTGATTGCATCGTTGAAAGCGGTATTTTGTGGGAGGAATTGCTTTCTCTCTTTATCAAGATTATTGCGGTCATTGGGGTGGGAGGACTCTCTCAATGGTTGATGAGTCTTTGCAACAACCACATCTCCGCCTGCGTGGTGCGGGATATTCGTGAAGATGCCTTTGATAAGTTGGGCAAACTCCCTTTACAATATATAGACACCCGTTCGCATGGGGATACGGTGAGCCGTGTGGTTGCGGATGCCGACCAATTTTCCGATGGGCTGTTGATGGGCTTTACGCAGTTTTTTACGGGGGTTTTGACAATTTTAGGGACGATAGTCTTTATGCTTCTCACCAATTTTAAGATTGGTTTGGTGGTTGTGCTGGTTACGCCGGCGAGCTTGTTCGTGGCACGTTTTGTTGCCAATCACACCCATAAATTTTTCCAACAACAGACGGAAACCCGTGGGGAGCAGACGGCGTTTGCTTCCGAGATGATCAGCGGATTAAAGACGGTGCAGGCGTTTGCGCAAGAGGAAGCAAGCGCGCAAAAATTTGACGAAATCAACGCGCGGTTGGAAAAGGCGTCCATGCAGGCAACCTTTTATTCCTCCCTCACCAATCCGTCCACCCGTTTCATCAACAACCTGGTGTACGCGCTCGTTGCCTTATTGGGCGCGTTGGACGTTGCAGGCGGCATTTTCTCGGTGGGGAGTATGACCAAATTCCTCTCCTATGCCAACCAGTACACGAAGCCGTTTAACGAAATTTCCGGCGTCATTACCGAACTCAAAAGCGCTTTTGTCTGCGCTTCGCGCATCTTTGCGCTCATTGATGAAATGGAGGAATCCCCCGACGACGACAAGGCGGTGTTGCAGAATGTCGAAGGCTATGTTTCGCTCAAAGATGTGTCCTTCTCCTACGTAAAAGAGCGTAAACTTATCGAGCATCTCAACCTTGACGTGCTTCCCGGCAAACGAGTTGCCATCGTTGGGAAAACGGGTTCGGGGAAGACTACGCTCATCAATCTCCTTATGCGTTTTTATGACGTAGATGGGGGGCAGGTATGCGTTGACGGACAAAATATACAAGAAGTAACCCGTCAATCTTTGCGTAAAAACTATGGAATGGTTTTACAGGAAACGTGGCTGAAAACGGGCACGGTTCGTGAGAATTTGAAGATGGGCAGACCATCTGCAACCGACGAGGAAATGATTGCCGCCGCCAAATTGGCGCACGCGCACAGCTTTATCAAGCGTATGGAAAAGGGATATGACACTCGTCTATTTGAAGGTGGCGCGCTGTCGGAAGGGCAGAAACAGCTTCTCTGTATCGCGCGTATCATGTTGACGGATCCCGCCATGCTGATTTTGGACGAAGCGACTTCCTCTATTGATACGAGAACGGAACAGAAGATCAGCGACGGGTTTACCAGGCTTATGGAAGGGCGAACGTCCTTCATCGTTGCCCATCGATTGTCCACCATTGTCCATGCCGATTGCATTTTGGTGATGGAAAATGGGAAAGTGGTGGAACAGGGCACGCATCAAGAATTATTGCAAAAACAGGGCGCTTATGCGGAGTTATATACCAGCCAAGAATAATGCCTCAAATAAAGGAAAAGAATATGGAAAAACAGTTCGGTAATCCGTTTAAAACGGTGAAAATGGATTATTATACAGGGTTCATTGAACTCATTTTAGTGGGCAGTATCACGGGGATCGCCACGGGGATCGTGGTGACTTTCTTTAATCTGCTCATGCACGAAGGGGAACATATCTCTCGCAACGTGTACGCCTACGTGCGCGCCAATCCCGTCTTTATACCCTTGCTTTTGGTGGCAATGGTTGCAGGGGGATTGATCCTGAGCGTCCTCGTCAACGTATCTTCGGCGATTCGCGGTTGTGGCGTTCCCTTGGCGGAAGGGGCTTCTCGTGGCGTTGTTAAATTCAAGTGGTGGCGAGATCTCATTTGTATGTTCACGGCCACCCTGCTCAGCGTGTTCATGGGGCTTTCTATCGGTTCGGAAGGGCCAAGCGTCCTCATTGGTGCAACGGTGGGGGACGGCGTGGCTTCTGTGTTGAAGCGTAATAAACTCATTCAAAAATATCAAATTACGGGCGGGGCCAGCACCGGTCTTGCGGTGGCGGCGAATGCGCCTTTGACGGGGATCATCTTTGCCTTTGAAGAAGCGCATAAGCATTTCACCCCCGAAGTGTTCATCTGCGCCTTTTCCTCCGTTATTTTTGGGGTAACGACACGCTCGGTGTTGTATCAGGCAATGGGATTGCAGGTGACGAGTTCGTTTGGCGCGTACGTGTTGCACGAGATGCCGATGCAATATTATATCTACGTCATTGTGGCAGCAATCGTGTGTGGATGTTTAGGGGTTTGCTTCTATAAATGCACCATGTCCCTTCGTAAATTTTTAAAGAAATTTCAACCGACCGATAAACGTATCAAATATACCTTGCGTATCATGACCGCCGTGTTGATCGGCTTCCTCTTCTCTTTGATGACGGAGGGGGTTATGGGGGGCGGACACGATCTCATTGAATCGCTGGGTACTTTGGGTGGCGCGCAGACGCCAACCGTAGCAACGATTTTTGGAATAGGCATTGTCGGCACGTTGTTGGTGATTCTCTTATTAAAATGCCTAATTACCAGCGTCAACGTTGGCACGGGTATTCCCTGCGGTATCTTTATCCCTATCATTGCCATTGGGGCGTGTATAGGGGGCGTTTTGAACAGACTTTGGCTGTGGATCGATCCCACCATGCAACCCTATCTCGATTTGATGACCATGATCTGCATGGCAGTGTTCTTTACGACGATTATCAAAGCGCCGTTGACGGCAATCGTTATGATTTGCGAATTTACGGGCAGTTTTGCGCCGTTGCTTCCCGTGATTATCGGGGTGGCGATTGGCTATGTGATCAGCGAAATGACCAAGACGGAGGGGATCTATGAAAGATTGTTGGAGGATTATGAACAGGCAACCGGCGCCTTCGACCATCTCTCTTGTCAATCCTACGTCATGACGGTCAAACATGGCTCTATTGCTTGCCATAGGACGATTCGTGACGTCTTGTGGCCGCACAATGCTTGGATCACAGAAATTCAACGTGGCGCGGAACATATTCTCCCCGATGGGGATATCCTCTTGCTGGAGGGGGACGTTTTGACCATTCTTTGCAACACCAATTCCCCTAAAGACGTTCAAGAGGAGCTTGAACATATTCTGAAATAAGTTCTAAAACCCCTCGCGGATGCATATACTTTTTTAAAGAAGAAGTAGCAAACGAGGGGGGGCAGGTATGCGTTTATATGAAGAAATCTTCCAAAACACGGAAGGAATTTCCTTGTCGAGATGTACCATTGTGCCGGGCGGCGGAGGATTTTTTGAAGGAGTGAAAGCGGTGGGCGATTTTTCACCGTTGTGTGTGGAAATTTGCTTTCCAAAAATGAAGGTGGCGGTGGAAGGGCAAGACCTTGCCATTGTGAAATACGTGGACGGCGACCTGCAACTGTCAGGGAGAATTGATCGACTTTCCGTCGAAAGGGAGGGGGTATGACGCTGTTTCCCATAGGCAAAGAGGAGTTTGTTTTAGAAGGGCAAATGCCCGAACGGGCCCTCTTACGGCTCCGTCGCGCCCATATTTCCCTATTTTGTATCAAAAAAATCGAAAAAAATCAAATACTTTTTCGTGTAAACAGAAAAGATAGCGAAAAAGTTTTTGCAATTTTTCGCAGTGTGTGCTATAATAGTGGTGTATGCAGTGCATACACGATAAAATCCCACAGCGTCGTCGGTGTGGGAAAATATGTTGAACAGCTGAAACGTCGGGTGGGATTACTGCTTGGCGGGTTGCTTTGTATATTTCTTTGGGGAGTGAGCCAACCCCTCCTGTTTTCCATTGAATTTGTCGGCACGGACATCTATGCGAGAGAGGGTGTGATCGCCTTGGAAGAGGCGGGGATTCGTCCCTTTGCGCCCTATCAAAGTGGGAAGGAGGATTGGGTGATTGCCCAATTGTTGGCTATCCCTGACGTCGAATACGTTTCCCTACAAAAGGTGGGGCATAGATTGGTGGTGGAAACACGGTTGAGCCCTTTTCCCAAACGGGAGATTGCGACGGGGAAAATGTATGCAAAGCACAGCGGAAAATTGGTGGCGATGACGGTATTGCGCGGCACGCCCTTGGTAAACGTCGGAGAGGAAATGCAGGCAGGAGATTGTTTGGTTGACGATGCATTTCAAACCGAAGAAGGGGGGCATGTACGCGTTGAAATTATCGCGCGCGTGCGTATTGCGTGTACGCACGAGGGGATTTACCCCGTCGAAACGGCAGAAGAAGCCTTCGCGCACGCCTACCTCCAATTAGAGGACGTGGAACGAATTATCGCCAAAGACATTGAAAAGACGGCAGGTGGCTATCGGGTTAAAATCGCGTATGAAGTGATTGAAACGATGAATTTATACTAGATAGAATTTTTGAAAAAAGGGGTACGTTGTGGAAAAAATAACAAAGACAATTCCGTTTGCCAGCTTGGAGGAACTCTCCGAGGTGCTTGGCGCGTACGATGAACATTTAACCTACCTCGCCAGAGAACTTTCCCTTCTTGCCTACGTGGATGGGTTGAAGATAAAGCTGGAAGGCAGGCAGGAGGATGCGCAGATTGGTGAAAGCGTCCTCTATGCTCTTTTGGAAACGGTACGCGCAGGGGAACGGATTGACGAGGGGAAACTTGTCTACGCCATCGAGCTTGCCAAAGAGGGCAGAGCGGAGGAGATTGGCAAAATTGAGAGTGGCACGGTGGCAATCACCGCGCGTGGCAAACAAATCAAATGCAAGACGGTTGGACAACAGACGTACGTGGACGGAATTCGCAAAAACACGGTGGTGTTTGGTGTGGGCCCTGCAGGGACGGGGAAGACCTATCTCGCCGTCTGTATGGCGGTGTCGGCGTTTAAGAGTAAGCAAGTGGAGAAGATCATTCTCACCCGTCCTGCCGTGGAGGCAGGGGAAAAGCTTGGCTTTTTGCCGGGGGATTTGCATGAAAAGGTAGATCCCTATCTTCGTCCTTTATACGACGCTTTGCAGGAATTATTGGGCTTGGAAACGTATGGCAAGCTGATGGAAAGGGGCGTGATAGAGGTTGCTCCGTTGGCATACATGAGAGGGCGGACGCTCTCTAATGCGTTTATCATTTTGGACGAGGCGCAAAACACAACTAGGGAGCAAATGAAGATGTTCCTCACCCGTATGGGCGAGGGGAGCAAGATGGTCGTTACGGGGGACATCACCCAAATCGACTTAGATGGCAAGGAGAGTGGGCTTGTCCATGCGACAAACATTCTCGAAGGGGTGGAAGGAATTTCCGTCAACCGCCTGACGGCGAAGGACGTCGTCAGACATCCATTGGTGATGCGAATTATCCATGCGTATGAAAAGGATGCGCAAAAGGCGGAGGAGAAAAAGAAACCTCGTACACGCGCAAGCAAGGAAGGAGACTAACGAACGATGGCAGTGAAACAATACACAAAAGAATGGACAAAACAGAATATGTATAAAAGTATTCTGTATTTTTTCCTGCATTTTATGCTGTTGGTGATGATAGGCAGCATTCTCTTATTTGGGGATAAGATTGGGGAGATAGGAGCGCACATGAAGCAGTTTGGCGCGGCGTATCTCTACGTGCTGATTTGCGCGCTCATGCTGGTCAT
The DNA here is from genome assembly GCA_017452585.1 of Clostridia bacterium. Taxonomy (GTDB): domain Bacteria; phylum Bacillota; class Clostridia; order Christensenellales; family Borkfalkiaceae; genus Scatosoma. The sequence continues at coordinate 9,323 of JAFTMD010000050.1, read as the reverse complement.
CATCATCTATTTATACTATTATTTTGAAGACAAAACCATGATCTCATCAGGGAAGAATATTTCCTTGCTCTTTTTGTTGCTGGACGTATCCTTCGTCGCTTCCTGGCTGATTGGAGAATATTTGAATATTTATGCCCGTCCGATGGCGCTTATGGCATTGCTTGCCTTCGTCTTGATCGACCGTCGTTCGGCGATTTTCATGAATATCATTTCCGCCCTGCTGATTTTTGTCGTAGATACGTTTGCAGGGGGAATGACGGCGGATCACGTCTACTACTCCTCCCTCATCATCACCTTTGCGGCAGGTATGTTTGCTATTTTCTGTTGCAACCGCGCGCGCACGAGATTGCATATCGTTGCCGTAGGTGCAGCCATTGTCGTGCCGATCGACATCACCATTCTCATTTTGGAAGTTTCCACCTTCGTGGAAGGGGTGATCACTCCGATGGAAGCCTTCCGTAACATCTTGTTACACATGGGCTTTGGTTTGTTTGGCGGTGTCATGTCCACCATTCTTTTCCTTGCTATTTTGCCGATTTTTGAAGTGGCATTTAATTGTTTGACGACCTATCGTCTGCGTGAACTCACCAGCCAAGACGCCAAGATGTTGCGTGAACTCAAACAAAACGCCCCCGGTACGTACAACCATTGTATGGTGGTGGCGCAGCTTGCGGAAGCGAGCGCGGCAGCCATTGGCGAGGATATCGACTGCGCAAGAGCAGCCGCCATGTACCACGACGTGGGGAAATTGCACCACCCCGATCACTTCACGGAAAACCAAGGGGAATACAATTTGCACGACGAATTATCCCCCGAGCTTTCAGCGGATATTATCCGTCTGCACGCGCAGGACGGGTACAGATTGATCAAATCCAATCACCTGCCCGAATTTTTGGCAGACATTGCGCTGCAACACCACGGCACAATGCCCATTCGCTATTTCTACGCAAAAGCGTTGAAGATGACGGACGGGGAATTGAATATTGAGGACTTCTCCTATATGGGGCCCAAACCGCAGACCAAACTTGCGGCGATCATCATGATCGCTGACGCTTCGGAGGCGGCGGTGCGCGCAGTTAACGCAAGAAACCCGGAACAGGTAGAAAAATGTATTCGTGGCATCATTGAAGAGAGAATGGATTTGGAACAGTTCTCCGAGTGTGATATTACCATGGTAGAGATCACCAAGATTAAAGAGGCGCTCATCAACACGTTGACGGGGGTATATCATCACCGTGTAACCTATCCCAACATCAAGTATAAGAAGTCGACAAACGGCTCCGTAGACGGAGGGGAAGTATGAGTCGATTTATCATCTATTCGGACGGGGAAGAATTCCCCCAAGAACGCATACAGGCGTTGGAAGAGGCAATGACCGATTTCATTGACGGGGACGTTCCCCTTTCGGTGGAGTTTGTCTTTGTGGACGAGGAGGAAATTCGTCGTTTGAACCGTGAGCTTCGCAAGACGGACAAGGTTACGGACGTTTTAAGTTTCCCCTCTTTGGAGGATATCAAAGGGGAGGCATTGTACGCGGAAGACTTCCCCTATGAAATTGACGAGGAAGGGAATTTGATGATTGGTTCGATTGCCGTCTGCGTCAAACGCGCTGAGGAGCAAGCGGAAGAATATGGACATTCCTTCGAACGGGAGTTGCACTACTTATTGGTGCATGGCATCATGCATTGTTTGGGGTACGACCACATGACGGACGAAGAAAAGGCGGAAATGCGTGAGAAGGAAGAATATATTTTAAACAAGCTGGGCATCACGAGGGCGTGAGGACAAGCTTGTGGGCGGGGAAGAGGTCTTCCCCAAGAGAAAAAAGAAAAGAAATAGGAGTATTTTTGAAAGCATGAGAAGCGGATACGTAGCGGTAATCGGCAGAGCAAACGCAGGAAAAAGCACGCTCATCAACGTAATGGTTGGGGAAAAGGTGTCCATCGTTTCCCCCAAGCCTCAAACGACAAGGGATCGCATTTTGGGGGTTTTGACAGAGGAGGATTATCAAATCGTCTTTGTCGACACGCCCGGCATTTACAAGGCGCATAACGCCCTGACGGATATGATGATGCGTACGACGGATATGAGTGCAAAATCGGTCGATTATATTCTCTTTGTCCTCGACGGCCACGAAGGGGTGCGTGAGGAGGATTTTGAACTCATCAGAAAGTACAAGGCCCTCAACATTCCCATGGCGGTTGCCTATACGAAAATCGACATCATGCCCAAGGAAAATATCCCCCTCGATATGGCGAAGTTTGCCGACGCTGACCTCGACCTCGACGTCTTTCCCGTTTCGGCGCGTAAGGGGAAAAACGTACGGCAGTTGAAGGAATTTCTCGTCAAACAGATGCCCGAAGGGGAAAAGGCGTTTGTGCAGGATATCGTTTCGGATAAGAGTGAAAAGTTCATGATCTCCGAAATCATGCGCGAAAAGATTTTGTTGAAGTTCGACAAGGAAATTCCCCACGGAATTGCCATCGTCATCAACACCTTCCAGCGCTTGGAAAACGGCGTATATGACGTCAATCTCGATATCGTGTGCGAACGGCAGAATCATAAGGCCATTTTGATTGGCAAGCAGGGGCGCGCGATCAAAGAAGTTTCCTCCTTTGCCCGTCAAGACATGGAGAAATTTTTGGGCGCGAAAGTCTTTTTGACGACCTACGTCAAGGTAAAAGAAGATTGGCGTGACAAGCCCGGCCTTTTGCGTGAATACGGCTACGAAGAATACAAGGAATAAAGAGAACCTCTCCCTTTCCGTCGATATGCGCAATGCATAGTTTTCTTCCCCCTTCCGCAAACTAAGCGTAGTCAGGCAAGGCAAAACCGCAGGGCAATCTGACAATTGGCCGAGGATTTTAACGAAGTATCAGGCAAAATCTGTCATTCAAAATCCGGTTCGTATTATTCTTGTTTGGCTAGAAGGAGAAGTCTATGCACGATAAAAAACCGGAAAATGGGGCGGCCAAGATGGCTTGGGAACTCTTTAAACGAACGGGGAGCATCAATTATTATATGCTCTATTACGATTTGATAAAAAAGGATTGAGAAAGACATGGAGATTAAGACGGAAGGGATTGTTTTGCAATCAATGGATTATAAGGACAATGACAAACTTCTCACCCTCTTTTCTCCTACGTTGGGTAAAATTTTGGTGGGTGCGCGCGGTGTAAAAAAGCCGAAGGCAAAGCTGTCTTTTGCCGCGCAACCTTTCTGTTTTGCCGAGTACATTTTGGCGGAGAAGGGGGGCAGGTATACGTTGACGGGCGCATACCAGTATGAAAGCTTCTTTTCTTTGCGTCTGGATATCGTCCGTTTTTATGCCGCTTGTGCTGCTTCGGAAATCTGCCTTGCCATTCTGCAAGAGAATGAACATCACCAAGGGTTGTTCATTGGTTTTGTGGAGTGCTTAAAATCCCTTTCCTTGGCGGAAGACGACGTGGCGGAGGGAGTGATCACCTTTGCGCTGATTGCGTTGAGGGAGTGTGGTTATCCCATGGATTTGGGATATTTAGAGGAATGTGGCGGAGATATAGGAGGGCGGATTTGGTTTGATTTTGCCGACGGGCGTTTTTCGACGGAAGAGCGTTGCGAACGGGGAGAGCGAGCCAGCCATTCTACCTATTACACCTTGCGAAAATGCGCAGGATTAAGTTATCGGGAAGAGGAGCTTTCTGGGGGTAAAAAACGCGCCTTGCGTCTTTTGAGGGCTTATCTTTCGGACAAGACGGAGGGAAAGTTTGACAATTTGGGCGAACTCCTTCGTCTGTATGAAGAGGATGCGACGGGCGTATAGGGGCCGTTGCGTCAGATTAAAAAAATGATGAAAAAGGAGCCAATATGGCAAGAACAACGAAAAAAAAGGAAAATGAACAGACGACAGTGGTCGTAACGCGCGCGGAAAAAAAGGACGCCGCGAAAAATCTCATTAGAGAAATGTTGGCGGTAAAGCCGTACAAACATAACGAACTTATTGAAGAAGGCGCAAAACTTTACGTCGAACGCTTTGGCGAAGGCGGGGAAAATATGAATGATGTCAAGGGGCGGATCGGTTCCGTTCTCGACATCATGAAAAAGGAAAGCGATATCGCTTACGAGGGGGGCATGTATGCGTTGAAGGCTCGTTTGCCCCAACCTCCACCCCAAGAAGAAAAGGTGGAAAGCAAGGTGGAACAACCCACCGAGGAGAAGCCTGTTGAAACGCCGGAAGAAAAACCTGCGCCTAAAAAGCGTGGCAGAAAACCCAAGGCGAAGGTAGAGGAAAAAGCAGAAGAAACGGTGAAGGAAACTGCGCCCGAACCTGCAGTGGAAACCAAGCAGACGGCAGAGGTTGCGCCGGAAGAAAAACCTGCCCCTAAAAAACGTGGCAGAAAACCCAAGGCGAAGGTGGAAGAAAAAGCCGAAGACAAGACGGAAGAAGTAGCCGTTCCCGCGAAAGAAGTCAAGGAAGTTAAAGAAGTTAAAGAAGTCAAAGAAGAAACTCCCAAGGCGGAAGAAGTTAAAGTAGAAGAACTCGTCGTAGAAGCTCCCAAAGCGGAAGAAGCGCCGAAGGCAACGGAAACGGAAGCAAAGGCGGAAGCAAAGGCGGAAACGAAAGCGCCCACGGCTGAACAGGCGATTGTCGTCAAAGAAAAGGCGGAAATCAAGCCGGTGATGGATATGAGCTTTTTGTTTGGAACGCCCAAAGCCAAGGTGACGGGAGATCCCGTTGCAGAACCCCGTAAAGAGGAAACGCCTGCAAAGGTAAAGGATTCCAAAACAGAAGGTATCACAACGGAAACACCCAAAACAGAAGAGCCCAAAGTCGAAATGCAAGCGGAAAAGCAATCTGCGGTAAAAGGGAATGCAACCCAAACGCAGAGCAAGGCTACCTCGAAAGCGGAACAAAAACCCGTCCAGAAAGCGGAACAAAAACCCGCCCCTAAAGCAGAGAATAACAAAAACGTGAAAACACCTGCGCCGAAGACGGTAGAACCCTCCAAAACGGAAAAGGAGGCACCCATGTCTTTGAAGAACGTGAGAAAACTCCCTGCGAGAGGCATCAAAAAGACGTTGGAAAGACCGCTTACAGCCGAGGAAAAATTGCGCGAGGCGTTCTTGAAACGGCTCCGTACGTTGGGAGGAGATTATTTTGAATACTACTCCGTCTATCTCTTAGAGCGTTACTCCATCAAAAACGGCAGACGTCTAGAAGGGCTTCGCATCTGTGGCGGTGACAACGATGGTGGCATTGACGGAGAGATCGAGCTTACGGATAAGCTTGGATTTAAGGAAACCATCTACATACAATCGAAAAATTGGAATCCCGACAAGGGGGACGAACGATTGTGGATCGTAGGGGAGACCTTATTGCAACAATTTATTGGCGCGTGCGCTTGTAGACAGGCAAAGGACGGCAAGCAACACTGCCGTGGGATTTTCATCACGACCTCCCGTTTTACCCCCGAAGCAAAACGCATTTTGGAAAGTATGTCGGATAAGATTGTCGGCTACGACGGACATGACCTGTTTGAAGCGGCGAAGGAATGTTCGTTTGGGTTGACGCAAAAGAGCAACGGCGAATGGATCTTGGACGAAAAACTTCTTTCGGGAACGAAAGCTTTCTTCTATATGTAAGCTTTCCATTCAAAAAATATAAAGATTAAGGAAGGGGGAGGGATAGATTCTCTCCCCCTTTGAGTATAAATTAATAAATAAGGAGCGCGATTATGTACAACGAAAATGCATATAGATTGGGGAGCAAACGCTCCACCATTCGTGAGATTTTTGAATATGCCAAAAAACGGAGCGAAGAAATTAGCGCGGAGAATGTATTTGACTTCTCTATCGGCAACCCTTCCGTTCCTGCGCCGGAAGAGGTAAACGCCAGCATTCAGCGGATTGTGCAGGAAATGCCCTCGGTGGAATTGCACGGCTACACCTCTGCCCAGGGGGATAAGGCGGTTCGCGATAAAATTGCTCAAAATTATCAAAGACGGTTTGGGATTCCTCTCACGGGCGATCATCTCTATATGACGTGTGGGGCGGCGGCTTCGTTGACGATTACGTTGCGCGCGCTCGCCTGCGAAGGGGACGAATTTATCATCTTTGCGCCCTATTTTCCCGAATATAGAGTGTTTATCAATGGCACAGGCGCAAAATGCACCGTTTTACAGGCGGATGAAAGGACGATGTTGCCTGATTTTGAGGGGTTGGAATCTGCCCTCAATCCCCACGTCAAGGGGGTTTTGATCAACTCTCCCAACAACCCGTCCGGGGTTGTCTATGGCGAGGAGACCATGCAAAAGCTGGCAAACTTATTGAGAAAGAAATCGGCAGAATTTGGCGCGCCCATCTATCTGATTGCAGATGAACCCTATCGGGAACTCATTTATGATAAGGAAACGGTTGTTCCCTGTCCAATGGCGTACTACGACGACACGATTGTGTGCTATTCCTATTCCAAATCCCTCTCTATGCCCGGAGAACGTGTTGGCTATATTGCGGTGAGCCCTAAAGCAACGGACGGCAAAGCGGTGTACGCGGCGGTGTGTGGCGCGGGTAGAGAATTGGGCTTTGTCTGCGCGCCTGCTCTCTTTCAACGTGTGGCGGCGGAATGTGACGGTTTGACGGCGGATTTAAGCATCTACAAACGCAATCGCGACTTACTGTACAATGGCTTGACGGCGTGCGGATTTACTTGTTTGTATCCCGACGGAGCGTTTTATCTGTTTCTAAAGGCGGCGGAAGAAGACGCAGCAGCCTTTTGCGAACGAGCAAAGAAATACGAATTATTGTTGGTAAACGGCACGGATTTTGGCGCGCCCGGCTGGGTGCGCATTGCCTACTGCGTACAGACGGAACGTATCGAACGCGCGTTGCCGTTGTTTAAAAAATTGGCAGAAGAATACGGATTATAAGAAAGGCTCTGTCCCCATCATCTGGTTGATTTTTGACGGAAAAATACTACGAAATACGGCGCTTTTTGCTCAGTTACAGATATTTGCATTCTGCGCCTTCACAAAAAACTTGTCTTTCTTGTATTTTTCTCGTCAAGTCGCTGAAAATAAATTTCAGCTAAAATCAACCATTCTCTGCGACATAGCCTGGGCAAAAAGCGTAAGGCTTTGGAAGTGAATGGGAAGAGGGAATATCGCGCGTGTAAGAAGTATTATTCCCTTTATTTCCCCATATTTTTTAAAAAAGTTCCCCTATTTTAAAATAATTTGAATTTTCTTAAAAAAGTTAAAAAAAATTGAGTAAAAAAGATTGACAACCCCTCAAAAGTATGGTAAACTTATCATACGCACCCAAAGAGGGGTGTAATTTTTTGTATGGAGTTTTTACTATGGCAACTAAAACGGCAAGAAACAAAATCACGTTTGAGTGCACCGAATGCAAGCATAGAAATTACGACAGTATTAAAAACAAAAAGAACGATCCTGACAGATTGGTTCTCTCTAAATACTGCCCGTTCTGCAAGAAGCACACGGAACACAAAGAATCCAAATAATTCTATTTTAAAAGCGCGCGTTAAGAGGCGTTCCTTTTAGCGTGGGCGCGCAAGAGGTATCAAATGGCAAACGCAACTAAGACAAAAAACCAAAAACCCAGTTGGATTCGTCGCGTAGGCGCAAAGTTAAAGGAAACTTTCTCCGAACTTAAGAGAGTAAGCTGGCCTAGTTTACCCACCGTCTTTAAGACGACCGGTGTCGTTCTTGTGGTTGTAGCCGCATTCTTGGCAATCATCACGGGTATCGACGCAGTGTTGGGGTTACTTTTGGGCCTTATCTCGTAATTCGGAGGAAAAACTATGCCGATGAACGAAGAACCCAAATGGTACATTCTTCATACCTATTCGGGTTATGAAGCGATGGTAAAAGATAGCCTGGAAAAGTTGATTGAAAACAACAATCTGGGCGACTACATCGTCGATTTAAAGATTCCCATGGAACAGGTCGTGGAAGAGAAGAACGGCAAATTGAAGGTGGTGGAAAGAAAGCTCCTTCCTTGCTACGTCTTCATCAAAATGATCTACACCAACCAAATTTGGTATTACGTCACGAGTACGCGCGGCGTAACGGGTTTCTGTGGCCCTCAAGGCAGACCTATCCCCATGAAACAAGAGGAGATCCGCAAGATGAAATTGGAAGCTCCCACCGTAGAAGACATCTTCCAGGAAGGGGATATGGTATCCATTGAAGACGGCCCTTTAAAGGGCTTTACCGGCACGGTAAAGGCAGTCAATCAATCTGCGCAGAAGGCAACCGTTTCGACCACCATGTTTGGTCGTACGACGGATGTAGAAGTGGAATTCATTCAGATCCAAAAAATGGATGCAACCGTAGAAGAAACGGCTACGGAAGAAGGCGAAAACGCATAAAGCATCCCAAAATGCCGGCTCAGGTCGGCGTTTCCAAATGTTAAAAATGTGGGAGAGATGTCAAATACACTTTCAGGGCATCTTGTATAACCACTAAGGAGAAATAAATTTATGGCTAAGAAAATTACAGCAGTCGTAAAATTGCAGCTTCCCGCTGGTAAAGCAACCCCGGCTCCTCCCGTAGGTTCCACGCTTGGTCCCTTCGGTATCAATTTGCCTGGCTTCACCAAGGAATTCAACGCAAAGACAGCAGACAAACCCGGTCTCATCATTCCCGTTGTTGTAACGATTTATCAAGATCGTTCCTTCACGTTTATTTTGAAGACCCCTCCCGCTCCCGTTCTCATCAAGAAAGCTCTTGGTTTGGAAACGGCAAGCGCAAAACCCAACTCCGTTAAAGTTGGTAAGTTGACGAAAGCACAGGTAGAAGAAATCGCTAAGACGAAGATGCCTGACTTGAACTGCACGTCGCTTGAAAGCGCAATGAGCATGATCGCCGGAACCGCTCGCAGTATGGGCGTTACCGTTGAAGAATAATCGAGGAGGCGGTAAAAGATGAAACACGGCAAGAAATATCAGGATAGCGTAAAAGCTTTCGATTTGAGCAAACAGTATGAAGCAGCTGAAGCAGTTTCCAAAGTGTTGGAAACGGCAAAAGCAAAATTTGACGAAACCATCGAATTGCACGTTCGTTTGGGTGTAGACCCTCGTCAGGCAGACCAGCAGGTTCGTGGCGTTCTCGTCCTTCCTCATGGTACTGGTAAAACCAAGAGAGTTTTGGTTATCGCAAAGGGTGCAAAAGCAGACGCAGCGCAGGCAGCAGGTGCTGACTACGTAGGCGCAGAAGAACTTATCGCTAAAATTCAGGGCGGTTGGTTCGATTTCGACGTTATGATCACGACGCCCGACATGATGGGTATGGTTGGTCGTATCGGTCGTGTCCTCGGTCCCAAAG
>JAFTMD010000049.1 GCA_017452585.1 Clostridia bacterium | reverse complement strand
TCCACACCCGTCAAGGCATTGGTCATCTTTAATCTTGCTTCAAAAGCGAAAGGAAGGGTAACCACCGCTACGGTAAGGATTTTCATTTCCTTGGCAATTTTGGCAATAACAGGCGCTGCGCCCGTACCAGTACCACCACCCATGCCGGCTGTGATAAAGAGCAAATCGGTATCTTTCAACACCTTTTGAATAACGTCTTTGTCCGCTTCTGCTGCTGCCTTCCCAATGTTGGGATCTGCGCCTGCGCCCAAGCCTTTGGTCAATTCCACACCAATTTGCAAACGGGTGCTTGCTTTGGAGAGTGCCAAATCTTGATTGTCGGTGTTTACGACGATATATTCCGCGCTTTTTAACCCCGACTCGATCAAACGATTGACGGCGTTATTTCCCGCGCCACCAACACCAATTACTTTTATCTTAGCTGCGCCAGAAAACGTATTAAATCTATCAGAATCTACCGGTTTTGTCTGTTCAGGATACCCGTATTCTCCGCGTCTTTCATTATAATGATCCATCATTTTTTAATTCCTCCGAGTATATTCATAATTTTTTCCAACCAATTCTCCGTTTGATCGGACAGCGCCGTGGAAAGAAGCGCAATCCGAGAAGAGCACATAGGCTTATCGTAATAAGGCAGATCGGGATAGACGATCTCCGTCAACCAGCCAATTCGTTTGGCAATATGTTCTGCCCCGCCTTTGATGGCGCTAATCCCCTCACCCGTTATGCTGATGGGATTTACCGACATCATCATAGACGCCTTGTCTTTATAATATGTTCTCAAGAACAAATCTACCCATTCGCAGAGTTCATCAAGCGCATATTTAATAATATCATTCACCTTCTGCACTGGGAAGGATTTTTCGTCAATTTCGGAAATATATGCCATATCTTTAGGCACGATTCCACCGGAAATATTTGCATTTGCCAACAATTCTTCCGCAACGGGATAGTCAATGCCCAAGTGTTGAATGAGCTGCACCAAAATGCTGGCTACCCCACAATCAAAGCTCTCTTCATGCACAATCCCATTTCCATAGACCACGGAAATCGAACTGGTCATAAATCCAACGTCCAATAAAAATGCATATCCCTCTCTCTTCTTTTCAGGAAGGAGATAGTAGGCTTGCGCCAACGTGGAAGGAATGAACTTAATCTTTTGAAACCCCATATTCTGTAAGAGCGTCGTAATCAATTCATAGAAATAATCACTCACGAAATAGTAGCATAACGCCCCTTTCAGCATATTGGTCGGCACCGAATATAAATCATTTGCGGAAAAATACTTCCGATTGTCCCCCAATGCAAAATACATGGCCGATTTGCGGATACATTCACCCGATTCAAGTAAATCGTTTTTGCCACTTTCATAAAGCGCCTCCACATCCTGCGAGGAAACCTTACGTTTTCGATGGAAGGAAGCGGTGTGTCCTTTGGTTTTTACCGATACGAAAGAGGAAGGAACGCCAACGTGAATCTCCTCAATAACACCTTGATAGGTCTGCTGTACGGCGCTGATTACACGCATTGCCGCGCGTTGAAAAGAACCTTCGTCAAAGAACCCGTCCAAGCAATAGCCTTCATATCTTTCGCTCTGAATTCCATTGAAAACAAACGTGCCGTTCACACCACGGGAACCCAGTAAAAAGGTTATCTCGTTTGATCGTATATCTAAAACCGCAACACATTTGTTCTTCATAACATCTCCGCCTATAAACGTTTTATCGAAAAATAGCAAATCTTGTTTTTATTATACACTATTTATAAGCAAATGTCAATAAGCTTGCCAAAAAAAGATAGAAAAAAAACACGCAAATTTGCGTGTTTTCTTAATTTTAGACGTCAAATTCATCTTTTGTTGCATAAGAGGCGAAAATTTTTCCACCAACCTCGGAAACGACAACTCTTCCCGTCAATTTTTCCTCGTAGGTGAGTGCCATGTATTTATCCACGGCCTCTTTCACCTTTTCCTCCGTCTTCTCAGACGGCGTACCAAAATACAGCTTGACGCCCTCTCTCATTGTCACCCGATAAATCGTTTGTGGACTTCTCGAATAAACCTCCACACTTACGACATTACTGCGAATGCCGCCCAGTGCGGTAGAGAGGGTTTTGGAGAGCTGTAAAAGGGGCAAAATTTCGTCATCTCCCTTTGGAAGCTCACCAATTTGGCAGGAGACATTCAAATTTTTCAGCACGACGTTCTCCGCGCCCGTCAAAGGGTTGATCGGAGTTTCTCTCTCACCCAACATGGTGCCGTCCTCTCCAAGGATATAATATCCAGCGCCCATTGTTTTCTCCACGGCGTATACTTCTGCATCCTCGATTATCTGGAAGATCAAAACGTTTGGATAAACCTTTTTAAAGCCGGTAATACGGAAATAAGGATAGCTTTGCAACAACGATTTTGCTTTACTCGTTCCCGCAAAGAAGATGCTATCTCTTTGATAGAGCTCCTCCAATTCCTTTTGTAAGTGTTCCGATTCCATTTTTGCCTCCTCAGAAACCAGGGACGCCTCGACGGTAACCTTCTCAATGCGATATACGGTTGATACGCCAAGCACTGCGCAAGACAAAAATATAATTGCTGAAAGCAAAATAACCAAAAGTTTTTTCTCCATACTCGTTTCCTCTTTTGTTGGATTTGTTTTATGTATGCACGCGTTTAATTTTACCGCCAAGTTTGCTAAGCTTATCTTCTAACTTGGCATATCCCCTGTCAATATGGCTAAGATCAAATACTACGCTACGACCTTCCGCTTTGAGCGCAGCCACAACCAACGCCGCGCCACCGCGTAAATCACTCGCCGTGACCGAAGCTCCATGCAGACTTTCCACACCACGAATGAGCGCCGCGCGTCCTTTGACGGTAATATCTGCGCCCATGCGTTTCAATTCCGCCGCGTAACGATATCTCGTTTCAAATAAATTTTCGACGATAAGGGTTGAACCACGCGCCGTACAACTGAGAGACGCATACTGCGCCTGCATATCGGTAGGAAAACCAGGAAAGGGCATCGTCTCCACCAAATCGACGGATTTCAATCGTCCATCGCTGTACAATTCTATTTTATCATTTTTCGCATAGATTTTGCAACCATTTTCACGCAATTTATGCAAAAGAGCTGCAATATTTTCCGGTGGAACTCCTTCCACCTCGATTTCGCCC
>JAFTMD010000048.1 GCA_017452585.1 Clostridia bacterium | reverse complement strand
TGGCCACTGCCGTATCAATATGGTCGCCCGTAATCATGATTGGACGAATACCTGCCCCCAAGCAACGCACGATTGCATCCTTTACTTCGGGACGTACGGGGTCGATCATACCACAAAGACCTACGAAGCAAAGATCCTGTTCCAATTCCCCTGCGTCATAGGATGCAGGTTTTTCCGACCATACGCGTTCTGCGCAAGCAAGCACACGGAGCGCCTTGTCTGCCATGTCTTTGTTTGCCTTCAAAATACTTGCCTTGTATGCGTCGGTCATGGGTACGGCTTTGCCGTTTTCCAAATAATACGCGCATCTGTCAATGACAACGTCGGGCGCGCCTTTCGTATACTGGATATAGCCATTCGCTCTTTCGTGAACGGTAGACATCATCTTACGGTTGGAATCGAAGGGAGCTTCCCCTACGCGAGGAAGAATCGATTTCAACGTATATTTCTTTTCACCGATCTTATCTGCCCAAGCAACGAGCGCCGTTTCCGTAGGTTCACCCGTCAAGGAACCGTCTTCAAAGAGTTCCGCATCCGAGCAGAGCGCCATACCAATGGCAATTTTCTTTTCTTCTTCTCCAAAATAATCGACAACCGTCATCTTATTCTGGGTGAGCGTACCCGTCTTATCCGAACAGATGATCTGCGCGCAACCGAGGGTTTCTACCGCCGTCAATTTACGAATGATGGCGTTACGCTTGGACATATTGGTTACACCGATGGAAAGCACGACGGTTACCACCGCTGCCAACCCTTCGGGAATGGCCGCAACAGCCAGCGACACGGCTACCATGAACGCGCTGAGCGCAAATTCAAAGTCAAATCCACCGTTTCTGATCAACTGTACAGCAAATACGATTACGCAGATACCAAGTACGAGCCAGGTGAGGATTTTGGAGAGCTGACCAAGCTTGATCTGCAAGGGAGTTTTCCCTTCCTCTGCCTGCGACAATGCGCCTGCAATTTTACCCATTTCGGTGTCCATACCCGTTGCCGTAACAACAGCTACGCCACGTCCGTACACTACGACGCTGCCCATGTATACCATGTTTTTGCGATCGCCAAGAGGAACATCTTTCGCCGCGTCATTAAGCTTGATCGCGTCCACATTTTTATCTACGGGAACAGATTCCCCCGTGAGCGCCGCTTCTTCAATCTTCAAGCTGGCATTTTCCAAAATTCTGCCGTCTGCAGGCACTGCATCCCCTGCTTCCAACAAGATGATGTCCCCCACAACCAATTCTTCACTGGGGACATAGATGACCTTTCCGTCACGCAACACTTTGCTTTGCGCCGCGGACATTTCTTGCAGAGCTTCAATGGCCTTTCAGCCTTGCTTTCTTGGAATACACCCAACACGGCGTTGATGATAACCACCGCAAGAATGATGATGACGTCTACAAATTCGCCCTCTTCCCCTTTGCTGATATGGTAGAAGGACATCACACCACTGATGAACGCCGCCACGATCAAGATGATGATCATCGGATCGGACAACTGTTCTAAAAATCTGCGCACCAACGATTTTTTCTTCGCTGCCGCAAGTTTGTTTCTGCCGTTTTCTTCCAAACGTTTTGCTGCTTCTTGAGAGGAAAGCCCCTCTTTTTCCACAGTGCCAAGCGCGGATAAGACGACGTCTTTTTCTTCGCAATAATGCTTTATTTGCAATACTCCTTATATATTATTTTATCCCTTGCGAAGGATAAATATGATAACAATAAAAAAAATCGAATGCAACACGCGCATCCGATTATCCTCGTTTCGAAAAATAATATGAAACTCACGATAACAGACGGCATGTCTTCTACGTTGAGTCTCGCAATTTAAGACAAGCCAGACTTTGCTTAAGTCGGTATTGTTGACTTGTCACATGGCAAAAGCGCCACGTTCGCTACTCCCTCAATGGGACTATACTAGTATTATAACACAGCTTTTCCCCTTTGTCAAGCGTTTTACAGGAAATTTCTTCCCGTGAAAAGAAATTTCACAAAAGGCAAGCAGAAAAAATCCACCACAGATTTTCACCTATGATGGATGTTTCTTTATCTTATTCGATTAGCGAATAACTATTCTTCTTATTCTTCGTCTTCGTCGGGAAGATCTACGTTGTGATATACGTTTTGTACGTCGTCGTGATCTTCAAGCGCGTCAATCATCTTTTCAAACGTAGCAACTTTATCTTCGGGAAGGGTAATTCTGTTTTGAGGAATCATGGCAACTTCTGCCTGCACAAAACGAATCTTGGGTTCTTCCTCTTCATTTCTCTTTTTAGGCGCTGCTGCCATGAGTTCGGCATTCTTCGTTTCCAAATATTTACGAACTTCGGAGAAGGTTTCGGGCGCGGTGTAAATTTCATACACGTCATCGCTGACAACAACGTCGTCTGCGCCTGCTTCGAGGGCATATTCCGTCATTGTATCTTCGTCAAGTTCTACCGTTCTTTCTACAACAATGTAACCCTTGTTTTCAAAATTGTAGCTTACGCAACCATTTTGACCAAGCTGACCACCATGTTTACCGAGGATTGCGCGAACATCCCCTGCCGTACGATTGATGTTGTCCGTGAGGGTAACAACGATAACGGCGGAACCTGCTACGCCATATCCTTCATAGGTGAGTTCCTTATAATCTGCCCCACTCATTTCCCCTGCAGCCTTTTTGATACTGCGTTGAATGTTATCATTGGGCATATTGGCAGCCTTTGCCTTTGCGATAATATCCGCAAGCTTGCTGTTTGTGTCGGGGTTGGGGTTGGTTTTTGCTGCAACGGCGATTTCTCTGCCGAGCTTCGTGAAGATTCTACCCTTCGCTGCGTCTGCCTTACCTTTCTTTGCCTGTATATTATGCCATTTGCTATGTCCTGACATCTTTATTTCTCCTTTATTCTATTTTTAATTTTGAAATTCATCTTTCTGCAAAACATACATAATAATCCCTGCGGAAATTGCCGCATTCAAACTTTCCTGCGTTGCCGTCATGGGGATTTTAACCGTATGCGAAGCTTTGGAAAATACCGCCTCCGAAATGCCGTTTGCCTCGTTGCCAATGGCAAGCGCAAATTGCGCAGGAGGGGTAAAAGAAAAGACATTGGTCCCACCCATGTCCGCAACGATTATGGGCGTGGACGATAAAACCGATAAAATTTCCGCTTGTTTTGCGCGATAAAGTTTGGTGAAAAACACCCCACTCATACTGGCGCGAACACTCTTGGGAGAATACGGATCGGCGCATTGTTCCGTCAAATAAATTTCACTATATCCCGCTGCATTTGCGGTACGAACAATCGTACCCAAATTGCCCGGATCTGCCACGCCATCCAAAAGCAAACACTTGCCCGTGGGCGCAGAAAGAGAATACTTCGGAATTTTTACCCGACAAACAATGCCCTGTGGCGTTTTTTCATCAGACAAATAACGCAAGACATCTTCGGAAACAGACACGATTAACTCTCGCGAAAAGGGAAGCTCCCCTTCATACTTTTCCGAAACAAAGACGCGATCCAGCACAAAATTGCTCTTTAAACATTCCAAAGCCATTTTGCGACCTTCTACAAGGAACATACCTAATTCCTTGCGGCCTTTTTTCTCCTTTAACGCCACCGTTTCTTTAATTAGCGGATTGTTTTTTGAGGTTAATATCATTTTCTTAAAATGTGAAAAAAGCCTTTTGGATAAAAGGCTTTTATTCTTTCAAATTAAAGTGCTGCTTTTGCTTTTTCAACGAGCTGTGCAAATGCCACTGCATCGTTTACTGCCAAATCTGCAAGTACCTTTCTGTTAAGGGTGATACCTGCTTTGTTAAGGCCGTGCATAAGCTTGCTGTAAGACATGCCATTGATTCTTGCTGCTGCATTGATTCTGGTAATCCAAAGACGACGGAAATCTCTCTTCTTCAATCTTCTGCCAACATAAGCATATTTCAAATACTTCATTACCGCTTCTCTTGCGATTCTGTACGATCTGCTCTTGCTTCCGTAATAACCTTTGGAAAGTTTGAAAATTTTTCTACGCTTTTTAACTGCGTTCACTGCTCTCTTAATACGCATAATTCATCTGTCTCCTTTCTTATTTCTTATAGGGCATCATGCTCTTTACGGTGCTTTCCTGCGTGGAAGCAACAAGAGCGCACTGACGCAAACGTCTCTTTCTCTTTCTGTTCTTGGTTTCTGCTTTATGGTTCTTACCGCTGTGTGCACGGTTTACTTTACCGGAACCGGTCAACCAGAAACGCTTTTTCGTACTGCTATGTGTTTTCTGTTTAGGCATATTTTTATCCTCCGAAATTTTTTACTGATTTTTATATAACAATCCACCTATATGTGAAGCTTGTCCAAGTTTTATCCTTACTTTGCCGGCGACAAAATCATCAAGATGTTTCTGCCTTCCGTCTTGGGGGCTTTGTCCATAACTGCTTTGCCACCAAGCATTTCAAAGAAGCGGTTCATCACGTCAACACCCATGGATGCGTGCGCTTGTTGGCGGCCACGCATACGAATGGAAACCTTCACTTTGTTGCCATCAGCAAGCATTTCCATCGTCTTTTTTGCCTTGACGTTGAGATCGCCTACGTCGATGGTCATCGAAAGATAGATTTCTTTGAGTTCCACCACTTTTTGATTTTTACGATTTTCTTTTTCCTTCTTTGCCTGTTCAAATCTGAACTTGCCGTAGTTCATAATTTTACAAACGGGGGGCACGGCATTGGGGGAAATTTTTACAAGATCCAAATCCGCATCAATGGCAAGTTGCAATGCTGCAGATGCGCTCATGATGCCGAGCTGTTCGCCCGCATCGGAAATAACTCTCACTTCTCTGTCACGAATATCTTCGTTGATTTGATGCTGCTCTTTTATAGTCGTATACCTCTCGCAAATAGTAAAGGGTTGCTTCACATAAAGCAACCCTTGTTTCTACATAATCCACCCGTTTTGAAAAAACGAAAAATTATTGAGCCGTATCAATCATAACCATACGGCGAGAAGGTTTGCTTCTGCTTAGCCTATATATCATACCACAAAGCAATCCTTCTGTCAAGTAAATTTTCATGATTTTTTCAAAAAAGTTTAATTATTTTTAGCTATATCACAGAGAATTGAACAGAGGCATCTTAAAATGCTGTTTTCTTTGCGATATCATCCAAGATGGTAGCGATAAATTCGTCCGCTTTCACTGCGCCCATATCCCCTTTATCGCGTCTTCTGAGGGCAACCTGACCTTCTTCCATTTCCTTGTCCCCAATGACGAGCATATAAGGCACTTTTTCAAGCTGCGCTTCACGAATCTTATACCCAATCTTTTCGTTTCTATCGTCCACGCTGACACGAATACCAAGTTCCTTCATCTTGCCTGCAAGTTCCTTTGCATAGGCAAACTGTCTATCCGTAATGGGCAAAATCTTTGCCTGTACGGGCGAAAGCCATACGGGGAATTTCCCTGCGAAGTGTTCGATCAAAATACCGATGAAACGTTCGATAGAACCAAACGCAACGCGGTGTACCATGATAGGCTGATGTTTTGCGCCGTCTTCCCCTACGTATTCCATTTCAAATCTCTGAGGAAGCTGGAAGTCGAGCTGAATGGTACCGCATTGCCACGTTCTGCCGATAGAGTCTTCCAAATGGAAGTCGATCTTAGGGCCATAGAAAGCGCCGTCCCCTTCGTTGACAACATAGTTAAGCCCCAAATCGTTCAATGCGCCACGCAAGGATTCGGTTGCTACTTCCCAATCTTCATCACTACCCATGCTATTTTCAGGGCGAGTGGAAAGTTCTACGTGATATTTAAACCCAAAGAGGGTGTACACTTCGTTGATCAAACGAACAACCCCTTTAATTTCGTCCTTAATCTGTTCACGCGTCATGAAGATATGCGCGTCATCCTGCGTGAAGGCGCGTACACGGAACAAACCGTGAAGCTGACCGGATTTTTCGTGGCGGTGTACAAGCCCCAATTCTCCCATACGAATGGGCAAATCTTTATAGCTGTGCGGTTCATTTTTATAGACCAAAATACTGCCGGGGCAGTTCATGGGCTTGATTGCAAAATCTTCTTCGTCCACCTTGGTCGTGTACATATTGTCCCGATAATGGAACCAATGTCCCGACGTTTCCCAAAGGGTTCTATTGAGCATGATGGGCGTAGAAATTTCTACGTATCCTTCACGCGTATGAATCTGTCTCCAATAATCGATCAATTGATTCTTCAAAACCATGCCGTTGGGAAGGAAGAAAGGCAAACCTTTCCCTTCGTTCATGATTGCAAACAATTTCAATTCCTTGCCAAATTTCGTATGGTCACGCTTCTTCGCTTCTTCCAACATGGTGAAGTATGCTTCCATTTCATCCTTCTTAGCAAATGCCGTACCGTAAATACGGGTGAGCATCTTATTGTGTTCGTCCCCTCTCCAATAAGCGCCGGCAATAGAGGTGAGCTTGAACGCCTTGATTTTTCCCGTAGAAGGAAGGTGAGGGCCACGACAAAGATCGGTGAATGCGCCTTGCTTATAGAAGGAAATAACTTCCCCTTCAGGTAAATCTTGAATGAGCTCCACTTTATAGTCTTCGCTGTATTCTTTCATAAGCTCGATAGCTTCCTCTCTGGGAAGGGTGAAACGTTCGATGGGCAAATTGCTCTTGATAATCTTCTGCATTTCGCTTTCCACCTTGGCAAGGTCTGCCTGCGTAATAGGCGTCACGAAATCGATGTCATAATAAAAACCATTTTCAATGACGGGCCCGATGGAAAGTTTACAAGTGGGGTAAACCGTCTTGAGCGCTTGCGCCAAAACGTGCGCGCAAGTGTGGCGATAGACCTGCAACCCTTCTTTGTCTTTAAGGGTTACAATTTCCAAATTATCCCCTTCCTTCAATGCGCAGGAAAGGTCAACCAATTCTCCATTGACCTTTGCGCATACGGCATTTCTTGCCAAGCCTTCGGAAATGGCCTGCGCTGCCTGTAATGCGGTTGCATTTTCTTCTACTGCCAATGCATCTCCACTCTTTAAAATGATGTTCATACTGTCTTAGTCCTCCTTATGTGTTGAAAGATTATTTACAATTTATAAAAAACTTTGCCACAATAAACATGGGAATTGTGTCAAAACGATAAAAAAACGCCCCAAACTCCCCATCCATGAGAAAGTTAAGGACGCAAAATTTCTCGCGCGGTTCCACCTTATTTGCCGTAAAACAATACAGCCACTCTTTTATAATGGAATTGTTCAGCTTACGCTATAAAGTGGTTTCACCTTTCGTTTCCGTTTGCCCGTCTCACAGCCAAAGGACGAGCTCTCTGCAAAAACCAAAACGACGCTACTTGTCTTTACGTATTCTATTGTAGTCTTTTTCCATACATTTGTCAACTTTTTTTCAGCAGAAAATGACTTTTTCTCGATAATATTTTTTTAAAAAGTTTGCCGTTTCCTCGTCGACCTCTCCAAAACAGTAAATGCGCTCTGCTCCGCTCAACAACACTTCCCCGATCAAGGAGGAAACGCCGGTTAAAAGACTCTTTGTCAATGGCCGATATTCCTCGTCGTACGCTTTGCCGCTTTTTAAAAAGATTTTCCCCTGTCCGTCCTCTGCCACAAACTCTAAAAACCCCTCCATCCCCTCCTCTCCCATGTCGAGGGGAACGTAGTTGATCACCTCCTCCCAACGCTTTTTCAATTCCTGCAAACGGAAGTGAAACAGACCGTCTAAACAATAGGAAGTGAACCCACGCACTCGACGGGCAATCAACACCTTATCCTCGGGATAATCCGCCGCCACCAACGCCGTGAGAAGAATCCTTCTTTTAATGGGTTCTAACATAGGCAGAGGGAGTTGTTTTTCAAAGAATGCATATTTATACCCCACCGCCAATACGTCGACGATATGTTCTTCTGCGTATTTGCGCACATAGGGACAGTAGGCAGAGTCCGTCTGAAAGGCAATTTTTGTGCAATCGTCCACCTGTTCTAATTGGCAGGTGGCAGGCAAGAAAGAGAAACGTTCGCGCACCTTTCCAAACAGATAGGACATATATAGGCTGTCTAAGCCGTTTTGAATAATCTTAATTTCTTCCACACATTTATTGTATGCGCTCCAAGCAAAATTATTTATCTTGAAAAGAGAGAAAAACGACAAGTGAAGAATATTTCCCGTGTTACCCACTTTTTTACTTGACTTGTTTGAAAAAAAACTTTATAATAAATTTATATTGTATTATATATTGTATTTGGCTATGTCACAGAGAATGGCTGATTTTAGCTGAAATTTATTTCAGCGATTTGACGAGAAAAATACAAGAAAGACAAGTTTTTTGTGAAGGCGCAGAATGCAAATATCTGTAACTGAGCAAAAAGCACCGTATTTCGTAGCATTTTTCCGTCAAAAATCAACCAGGTGATGTGACAGAGCCTTGTATTAAAGTAAACCAGTTTTTGGTTTTGGAGGTCATAATTATGATGGATATGAAGTCTGTAGAAAGTAAATGGCAGGCAAAATGGGAAAAATCCAAATTAAACAATTTCAACAAGAAGAATATGGACAAGAAACTGTACGTCTTGGAAATGTTCTCCTACCCTTCTGGCGCAAAATTGCACGTTGGGCATTGGTATAACTACGGCCCTACCGATACGTATGCAAGATTTAAGAAAATGCAGGGCTACGAAGTGTTCCAACCCATGGGCTTTGACGCCTTTGGTTTGCCTGCGGAAAACTACGCAATCAAGACGGGTATTCACCCCAAAGATTCCACCGAACAAAATATCGCAACCATGGAAAAACAATTGAAAGCCATGGGGGCTATGTTCGATTGGTCGGCGGAAATGGTTACCTGCGAAGAAAATTACTATAAATGGACGCAATGGCTCTTCTTGCAACTTTACAAGAAGGGGCTCGCTTACAGAAAGAACGCCCTCATCAACTGGTGTCCTTCCTGTGAAACCGTGCTTGCAAACGAACAGGTTATCAACGGCAAATGCGAACGTTGCGATTCCGTCGTCCTCAGAAAGGACATGACGCAATGGTTCTTGAAAATCACCGATTACGCCGAAGAACTTTTGTCCGATTTGGAAGGGTTGAACTGGCCGGAAAAAACCAAGCTCATGCAGAAGAATTGGATTGGTAAATCGACGGGTTGTGAAATTCATTTCGAATGTGAAACAGGCGACGATATCACCGTGTTTACGACACGTCCCGACACCGTATTTGGCGTAAACTACGTCGTGCTTGCCCCCGAACACCCCCTCGTGGAAAAATTGAA
This sequence comes from Clostridia bacterium, assembly GCA_017452585.1. GTDB lineage: Bacteria > Bacillota > Clostridia > Christensenellales > Borkfalkiaceae > Scatosoma. Next base: position 10,452 of record JAFTMD010000048.1, on the reverse strand, counting down.
GGTGGCGCACCCCGAACAGGCAGAAGCCATTGACGCATACGTTCGTTACGCTTCGGAAGCCAACGATATTGATCGTCTTTCCACCGCACGTGAAAAGACAGGCGTCTTCACGGGCGCTTATGCAACCCATCCTTTGACGGGAAAACAGCTTCCTATCTATCTTGCAGACTACGTCCTCTTCTCCTATGGTACGGGCGCGGTTATGGCAGTTGCTGCGCATGACGAACGCGACTATGCTTTCGCAACCAAATATGGTTTGCCCATCACGCAAGTCATTCAAAAGAGCGGCAGTGAAACGATGCTCCCCTACACCGAAGATGGTATCTTGGTGAACAGTGGCGATTTCGACGGATTATTTGGCGAAGAAGCGCGCGACGCGATTGCTTCTCACCTTGCAAAAATCGGCAAAGGCGGCAAGAAGATCAATTATCGTCTTCGCGATTGGTCGGTTTCCCGTCAGCGTTATTGGGGTGCACCTATCCCTATGATCCATTGTGAAAAGTGTGGCACTGTACCCGTTCCCGAAAAGGATTTGCCTGTAAAACTCCCCTATGACGTGGAATTCCGTCCTACGGGAAAATCTCCCTTGGCTACGCATGAAGGGTTTATGAATTGCCGTTGCCCTGAATGTGGCGGCAAAGCACAACGCGACCCTGATACCCTCGACACCTTTGTTTGTTCCAGCTGGTATTATCTCCGCTATCCCGATGCGCACAACGATAAGCAGGCGTTTAATCCCGAATATATCAATAAGATGCTCCCCGTAGACGTTTACGTTGGCGGTTCTGAACACGCTTGTATGCACCTCTTGTACGCGCGTTTCATCACGAAAGCACTCCGCGATATGGGCTTTGTCAACTTTGACGAACCCTTCAAGCGTCTCGTTCACCAAGGCATCATCTTGGGACCCGACGGCAACCGTATGTCCAAATCCCACGGCAACGTTGTTTCCCCCGATACCTATATCGACGAATACGGCTCGGATATGTTCCGTCTGTACTTGATGTTCGGCTTCAGCTATACCGAAGGCGGGCCTTGGAATGACGACGGTATTAAATCGGTGGCAAAATTTGCCGATCGTATCGAACGTATCGTCAGAAAATCGATCGAACTCACGGGTGGACACTCGAATATGACCACCGCAGAAAAGAACCTCAATTATGCAAAACATTACGCAATCAAAAATATCACGCGCGACGTGGAAGAATTCTCCTTCAACACCTCCGTTGCCCGCTTGATGGAATACGTCAACGCTATGCAGAAATACGAAAATGACGTGCAGGATAAAAACACTGCCTTCTATAAGGAATGTGTGAAAGACCTCGTCAAGATGATTGCTCCCTTCATCCCCCACTTTGCAGAAGAATTGTGGGAAGTGCTTGGCAATAAGACCTCGGTATTCACCATGGAATATCCCGTTTTCGAAGAATCGGCGCTCATCAAGGACGAAGTGGAATACGCTGTACAAGTCAACAGCAAAATCAAGGCAAAGCTGATGATTCCGGAAGGATTGTCGGACGAAGATATCCAGGCAACCGTCTGCGCCTATGAAGACGTAGCGCAAGCCATCGCCGGCAAGAGCATTAAAAAATGCATCATCGTCAAGGGTAGATTGGTCAACTTGATCGTCGGTTAAAACAAACGTACAAAAAGCCATAGGGTTCACCTATGGCTTTTTATATATAATATAGGGAAGAAAAACATTACCCAAAACTGTTGCTTTTTAAAATAAGAAGTGGTATAATGAAAGAGCAAAATCCTTATAAGGAGATTTTTAAAAGATGAAAATTAAAAAATTTCTGATTTCTCTGTTGTTGGCGAGCGCCACTTTGGCGTGCATAGCCGCCTGCACGAACGGGGAGAATAGTTCTACCCCCAGCGAAAGCACACCGCAGACGATCGAACACACTTGGGAAAAATTATCCACAATCGAGGAGGCTACTTGCGCGGCTATGGGCAAAGAATTGTATTATTGCGTGGAATGTGGATATGTTCGTGTGATTTTTACTGAAAAACTTCCCCACACGGAAAGTGATTGGATTATTGATACAGTACCTACTTTACAAATAGAAGGTTCAAAGCATACAGAATGTACAGTATGCCATGAAAAAATCAAAACAGTCACCCTCCCTATTTTAGAAAAGATAAGTGAAGGATTGAGTTATACTCTTTCTAGAGATGGAACTTTCTATACCGTCAGTGGAATGGGTTCTTGTACGGATACAGATATTGTCATTCCATATATATACAACGGTTTGCCTGTCACTTCCATTAGATGGGGTGCATTCTCGGGCTGTAGTAGTTTAACTTCGGTTGTGATCCCCGACAGTGTCACTTCTATTGGAGATTGGGCATTCCAATATTGCACTAGTTTAACCTCAATTGAAATTCCTGATAGTGTCACTTCCATTGGGAGTATTGCATTCCAATATTGCACTAGTTTAACCTCAATTGAAATTCCTGATAGCGTCACTTTCATTAGGGGTGCGCCATTCAGTGATTGTGGCAGCTTGACTAACATTACAGTAAGCGAAGGCAATACTAATTACCAATCAATAGACGGCAACTTATATACAAAGGATGGAAAAACTCTTATCCAATATGCAATCGGAAAAACGGCAACGAAATTTACTGTCCCCGATAGTGTCACTTCCATTGGATGGGGTGCATTCGATGGTTGCACCAGTTTAACTTCGATTGTTATCCCCAATAGTGTTACTTCCATTAGGGATGCATTCCACGGTTGTAAAAATTTAACTATCTATTGCGAAGCAACCTCTAAACCTAGTGGTTGGGATGATATTTGGCATCTTTGTTATAGTAACTCCAACGGCACCAGTTATTGCCCCGTCGTTTGGAATTATAAACCTGAATAAAAAGTATCTCAACGCATACCTGCCCCTTCGTTTTGAAGAGGGCAGGTGTTTTTTTATTCTTTTTTAAGTCGGTTTAATCAATGGAATATATTCCATCAAAAAACCTTTTACGCACCCAAGGCAATGTCGAGGATCATCATGACGACAAAACCCAACATGACCCCCCATGCGCCCCACGAATGGTCTTCCGCTTTGCTGGCGGGAAGCAATTCTTCCGCAACGACAAAGATCATGGAGCCCGCCGCAAACGCCAATAACCACGGCTGCAACACACGCAAAAACGTGGCAAATAACAACCCTATTACCGCTGAAACAGGTTCTACCAAAGCGCTCCATACCCCATACAAAAACGCCTTATTTTTACTCTTTAAAGCCGTCTGCATGGGCAACGTTACCGCCGCCCCTTCAGGGAAGTTTTGAAAACCCATACCAATGGCAAGCCCCAACGCTGCAAAATAGGCGGCAGGCGTACCAATGCTGTGCGCTGCGCCAAATGCAAACCCAACGGCAAGCCCTTCGGGAATGTTATGCACCGTAACGGAGATGAAGAGTTTTTTCGCCCTTCCCTCTTCCCCTTCCTTGGGTAATTTCAGCCATTTTTCCACCAGGACAATGAGCAATCCTCCCAGCAGAAAACCAATGGCTACGGGGATAAAGGAGAGCTTTCCCCAAGTGGGTTCTGCCTCCGAAAGGGCGGGCAACAACAACGACCAAATGGACGCCGCCGTCATTACACCACCTGCAAAGCCGTAAAAAATAGACTGCAACTTTTGTGGCAGCTGCGTTTTAAAACAATAGACCAACGCCCCGCCCAAAGTAGTCATCAAAAAGATAAAAACAATCCCAACAATGGTAACCCATGTATACTCCATAACTAACCTCGTATTTCCTATTTATGTAAAATTCCCAAAATCGGTTTCTATTATACCACCTTTTGCCTAATTAGTCAAGCCACTTTTTATTCTACTGTTACACTTTTTGCCAAATTGAGCGGTTTATCCACGTCTTCGCCCCGTTCCACACTGACGAAATAGGCAAACAACTGCAAGGGAATCACCGACAGGCTTGCCATAAACATCTCCTCCGTTTTCGGTAGACAGATATCGCACGCTACGCCACCTGGAATAGAGATCGTAAGTAGTTCCCCACCACGGCTCTGCACTTCTTGCATATTGCTACGCATTTTGTCAAAAACGCCCTCTTGCGTACAGACGCAACACACCAACGTCCCGGGCTCGATTAAGGAAATAGCGCCGTGTTTCAGTTCGCCAGCTGCGTATGCCTCTGCAGGAATATAGCTGATTTCCTTGAGTTTTAAACTCCCTTCCATGCTGACCGCATAATCCATGCCACGCCCGATAAAAAAGCAATACTGCATATCCTTCCAACGCTTGGCAAGCCTATGAATAGCCTCTTTCTGACGGAGAATTTCTTTGATTTTTTCAGGCAAATCCAACAAATCCGCCAACAGACATCTCGCCTGGAAAACATCTATACTTCCTCTTTCCACAGCCAACTGCACGGCGAGATAGTAACCTGTGATGAGTTGCGTCAAATAGGCCTTTGTCGTTGCCACGGCAATTTCCATGCCCGCCTGCGTATACAAAGCGCAATCTGCCTCTCGGGCAATGGCAGACCCCACCACGTTAACGATGGCAAGGGTGGCGCACCCCCCTTTCTTTGCTTTGCGAAGGGCAGCCAATGTGTCGGCCGTTTCCCCCGATTGACTGATTGCCACAACCAATCCCTGCATGGGTATCTCCCGATAGCGAAACTCGGAAGCTAACTCCACCCGAACGGGCAATTGACAAAGACGTTCTATGGCGTATTGCAAAGCTATCCCTACGTGATAGGACGAACCGCAACCAATAATGGTCAACTGCTCCACATTCTTTAACCAATGCTTGGCGCAATCCATTCCACCCTCTCGCAAATAGCGCAACGTGCGCGCCACTGCTTCGGGCTGTTCATGAATTTCCTTCAACATAAAATGCGGATACTTTCCCTTATCCATTTTTTCCGTTTGCCAGGAAATTTCCTCCGCCTTTTTGGAAAGTAACTCCCCTTTGTCAGAATAGAAAGCCACCTTATCCGCTTGCAGACAAGCAATTTCCCCATTCTCCATATAATACACGCGCCTTGTGTGTAAAAGCAAGGGGGGCAGATCGGAGGCGAGGAAATTTTCCCCTTCCCCTATCCCGACCACCAACGGACTTTCTTTGCGTAGGGCGAATAAGCGATTGGGGAAATTGCGAAACAGAATGGCCAATGCAAACGAGCCTTGCGCCTGCCCTAAAAAATCCGTCAACGTTGCAATGGGATCTTGATTGTGGAGCTGAAACAGTTTTGCTAACCAATTTGCGATCACTTCCGTATCCGTATCGGAGGAAAAACTCCACCCTTCCAATTGCAAGGTTTGCTTGACTTGGAGATAATTTTCCAAGATGCCATTGTGCGTCAAAATAACTTGCCCATCTGCGCTTATGTGCGGATGCGCATTTTTTTTGGAGGGTTTTCCATGCGTTGCCCAACGCGTATGGCCAATGCCTAAATTCCCCTCTCCTTCCCAAGTGGAAGCCTGCTGAGAAAGATCCTCCACACGACCGTGTGTTTTTAGAATTTGTAATCCATTCTTCCCCCAAACGGCAATCCCTGCCGAATCGTATCCACGATACTCTAAATGCTTCAACCCCTGCAACAAAATTGGTTTCGCCTGCCCTTTCCCGATATAGCCTACAATTCCACACATAAGCACGCCCTCCTTCTTTCAGTATATGAAAGAGCGAAGAAAAAAGCTCCCCATGGAGTTTATTTGCGTGAAATAAATTAATTCTTCCCCATTTGAACAGTTCCTTATACAAAAAAACTACGTCCCAAGTTTCTTCTTGGAACGCAGTTTATACAGTATTTTATTTTTTATTCAAAACTCATTTCATCAAAGACAAACTTCTCACCTTCAGGCTCATTTTCCGGCATATTTGCATGTTTCGCTTGTTCCGCCTTTAACGTCTTAAAGAACATAAAGGTAAAGGGTAATGCGAAGAAAAATGCAAAGAAATCGGACACCGCTTGACAGGATTGCACGCCGAGGATTTTAAAAATTCGAGGCAAAATCAACACCGAAGGAATGTAGAAAAGCCCTTGACGGGAGGCGGACAACAGCGTTGCAATTCGCTTGTCCCCTACAACTTGGTAGGTCAATCCGACCATGAAATTCGTCGGCAATAACGGCATTGTTAAGCATTGTAGACGCAAGGTCAATTCCCCAATTTTCGTCGCTTCTTTCGAAAGGCTGAACATTTCCATAATCGGAGCGGCGAAAATGCCACAGACGATCCCGAAGAATACCATCAAGCATGTTGAGAATAGCAACGTAAACAGGTAGGCGGAGCGAACTCTTTCAAAGTTTTTGGAACTGTAATTGTACCCCAAAACAGGTTGATAACCCTGTCCAATCCCCAAGGAAATGGAGAAGGCAAACATGAATACCTTTTGCACGACCCCCAACGAAGCTTGCGCGGCATCTCCGCCATATTCAAACGCGGCGCTATTTAAGAATACCGAACAAAGGCTTGCCAAAATTTGACGGCAGAAGGAGGGAAAACCCGTTTCAATAATGTCGCGATAGACGGAAAATTGCTTGGAAATAGATGCAAAGCGAATACGCACAATCGAACGTTGGAGTAGGAACATACTCAACAGTACAGCAAAACTGGTGATCTGGCTCAAACAGGTGGCAAGCGCCGCGCCCATGATTCCCATATCCAACGCAAAGATGAAAATGGGGTCTAAAATGACGTTGACAACCGCCCCTACAATCAACCCGATCATAGACAAAACGGCTTTTCCTTCCGCGCGAAGTACGTTGTTCATGACGAAACTCATACACATAAACGGAGCAGCCAAGAGAATAAATACGGCATATTCTATCGAATAGCCCAGCACCGCTTCACTTCTTGAACCAAAGAGCCAAAGCATCGGCTTTAGGAAAATAAAGCCTATCACAAGAATAACCAGCCCGCTGACCGCACCAATGGCAAATGCGGAAGAAGCCACTTTATCCGCCCCTTCTCGATCACGTTTGCCAAGAAGCTTGGACACGATACTTCCACTTCCCATACCATAGGTAAACCCAATCGCTTGGATAATGGACATCAACGCGAGCAAATTGCTGACTGCCGCCGTAATGGGATCTTCCCCAATGAGGGAGACGAAATACGTATCTGCTAAATTGTAGAGGGAGGTAACCATCATGCTGAGCATCGTGGGAAGCCCCAAGCTAATAACCAGCTTTGCAATCGGTGTTTTTGTCATTTTTTCAAATTGTTTTCTCTCACGAGCCGCAATCGTTTCTTCCGACTCTATCAATATTTCTTTTTGCATATATCCTCCTTCGTTGAAAAAATCACCTATTATTATACCTCTTTTTTCTCTTTTTTGCAAGCCTCTACCCCCTCTTTTTTTGAGAGAATTTTATATTTCTACACAATCTTACCATATTCCCTTCACAAAGGGGTTGCTTTTTTTGTCGGCGCGTGCTATAATAGATTTATGAAGAAAACGAACGCGCCCCAAGAGGCTACTACATTTAAATTTCAATTTACACGCTTGATGATCGTCATTGCCATTGCCATTTACGCCCTTTGCGCGCTCGGCATTATCTTGAGCATTCATCGCATCGTCCTTTTGGGTATTCACAGCCTACTGGATGCGTTGCAATCCCCTTTTCTCATCGCCATCTGCTTGTTCGCGATTGTCCTGCTTACAGCCACGCTGATCCGTTCGCGCTATTTGGTAACGGACACCCAGTTTATCACGGAGTTTGGATTTATCAAGAGCGCATACTCCTTGCAGAAAATTACTTCCATTCTCTTAGATACCGACAACCACAAGCTGACCATCTATATGGGGGAAGAATATTTTGGTGTTGTAACCTCTCCCGAATGGAACAACGATCTCGTACAAGCCATTCGCGAGAAAAATCCCAACGTGGAGTTTAGCTTCACTTTATCGGAGAAAAAAGAATAAAGGCTATGTCACAGAGAATGGTTGATTTTAGCTGAAATTTATTTTCAGCGGTTTGACGAAAAAAATACAAGAAAGACAAGATAGCCAATCGTAACCGAATAGAATTAGGTTTTTGATGGCAGATTTTGTCTAATACTGCGTTAAAATCCTCGATAAACCTTCTGGTTGCTCTGCGGTTTTGCCTTGTCTTATCCTAAATCTGCTCAGCAAAAACTGCTTTGCCCCTCAAAGAGTGAATTTTTCGATAGATTTTGGCAAAGGCGAACATGGCTGTATACAAATACAGCGAGAGAGTTTTTGCCTAAAGATGCGGAAAAGACACCTTTGAGGCTATTTCTATTCGATTGCGATTGGCTACGCGAGGGCGCATACCCTCAGCGGTCTGTAACCGAGTAAAACGCGTAAAATTTCGCAGAATTTTTCCGTCAAAAATCAACCAGATGATGTAACAGAGCCAATAAAAAAACAACTGTTGAAAATGGGTTTTGCTCCACGCAAAACCCATTATTTTTTAACTCAACGCATACATGGTATGCCCATTTTATAAATATCCGTATTTTTTTCGCTTCCAATAAATCAACCAAACGGACAGGAAAAGTGTGAAAAGTTCGGCAACTACGCTTGCCAACCAAATGCCGTTTACGCCCCAAATCAAGGGCAAAAGCAACACCGCTACCACTTGAAAAAGGAATGTTCGGAAGAAGGAAATCACCAACGAAATCACCCCATTCGACAATGCCGTGAAGAAGGAAGAAGCGAAAATATTCAACCCGGAGAGGAGGAATCCTAAAGAATATAAGCGAAGCCCCTCTATCGTCAATTGTAACAATTCACGGTCGTCTGGTACGAAAATACGCGACAACGGCTTGGCAAACATTACGCACAACAACGTCATCACCACCCCCGCAATCGTGAGGCTTATCGCGCTCTTTCTTAAAATATTTTTCAATTCCGTCTGGTTTTCTGCGCCAAAATGATAGCCGATAATCGGCGCGCTTCCTATGGAGTATCCAATAAATACGGCAATAAAAATGAAACCGATATACATCATGATGCCGTAGGCGCTTACACCTTGAATACCAATGTAACGCATCAATTGCATATTGAAGAGAATGGTTACCACGGACATAGAAATGTTGGTCATCAGTTCGGACATACCATTGATGCATATATCCAAAAATATTTTCCCCTGAAATTTTGTTTTTCCCAAGCGCAAAAGGCTGTCATTTTTACGGAAGAAATAGAAGAGTGGCAAAGCGCCCCCTATACACTGCGAAAGCGCTGTGGCAATCGCCGCGCCGACCAATCCTCCTTGAAAGCCTGCAACAAACAATAGGTCTAAAAGGATATTCGTTACCCCGGCGCCAATCGTTACGTACAGCCCAAGGCGAGGTTTTTCTGCGGTGACGAAAAATCCCTGAAAGGCGTTTTGTATCATAAACATGGGCAACGCCGATAAAATAATCCGCGCGTAAATGACACAGTATTCAATGAGTTGCGCCCGTTCGGATTCGGATAAATTTTTCTCAGCGGAAGCGAGCAATTCTGCAATGGGACGAACGAACAAAATGCCAATCAATGCCAACACACCGCCAATGATGAGCGTTGCATATATCAGCATCGAAAAAACGCGATTGGCCATTTTTCCATCCCCTTCGCCAAGCAGCTTGGACACGGCGGCGTTTCCGCCCGTACCCAACATAAATCCCACTGCCCCTAAAATCATGATGAACGGATAGATGAGATTGAGCGCCGCAAAGGGCATTTCCCCTGCAAAATTCGACACGAAAAATCCGTCCACAATCCCGTAGATGGAAATAAACACCATCATAACAATGGACGGGAGCACAAATTGAAATAATTTTTTATAGGTAAAATGGTCGGATAAACGAATCCTTTCCGTCATAATTCTCTCCTATTTTTTAATAACTTTTACCATATCATTCAAAAGGCCGACTTTTCAGTCGGCCTTTGCTTATTTGTTTTTACTGATTAACGTTTATCAAATTCGTACAAATCCTTGTATCTGCTTTCAAAGCGTTCTGCGCAGTTTTCATACTTCTTCAAAATCTTGTTCTGGCTTTCCGTTGAATAGTTGGAATATGCCTTTCCTTTGATATATTCATAGAAGAGATTGGAGAAGGTGCCTTCCGTATCCTTTTCGCTGTGGTTATATGCGCCGTATACCATATTGTTGTCAACATAACCAGCCTTATAGCTGAAGGAACAATATACAATGTGCCAACCGTAATCGGTCAAACATACTGCGTAGCTACCAACGCCTTCTGCAACAACATCCTGCGCTGCCTTTTCGAATTCCTTAACGAAGTTGGTGCCGTAGGGAGATACGGAGTAACCCATATAGGTATTCAAACAGCCGGGGTCGGTGCTGTATGCGAACATCAATTCGTTAACAGCGGAAAGCGCTTTGTACTGCTCGGTGGTTGCATTGAAGAAACCTGCAGCCGTCTGCGTTTCAGTGAAGTTCACTTTACCAGAATAGTAGATAAAGTTGCTGTAATCAATATCGCCATCTTCATTCTTGAAG
>JAFTMD010000047.1 GCA_017452585.1 Clostridia bacterium | reverse complement strand
ATGGGATACAAAACGAGAGAATGGCGTAATTCCATGCGCGTAACGCTGGATTACAACAACATGACCGAAAAATTTTTAGGCGATAAAGGCTTTTCCGATAAAAAGCTTGCTTCCTACGCAACGAAAGCAAACGCCGCTTTCCGTTTCGTAAAGGAAAACCGCGGCAAAGATGAATTGTATATGGGTTGGACGGAGCTCCCCTACAATCAAAAAGAAATCGTTGCCGATATTCAGGCGACAGCAAAGGATATACGCAAGAAATTCCAGTACTTCGTAGTACTTGGCATTGGCGGCAGCGCACTCGGCCCTATCATGGCTTTTAATGCGCTTTGCCATTTACATTATAACGATTTGCCCAAATATAAGAGAAAGGGCCCCAAATTTTACGTAGAAGACAACGTTGACCCCGTTCGTATGCGCGACCTTTTGGATGTTATCGAACCGGAAAAGACTTGTTTCAACGTTATTTCCAAATCGGGCGCGACCAGCGAAACGATGACGCAATACCTCATCATCCTTGATTTACTTACCAAAGCAGGCGTGAACGTAAAAGAAAACGTCATCTTCACGACCGATGAAAAGAAAGGTAACCTTAAAAAGATTTCCGACGAATGTGGCGGCATTAAGAGTTACATTCTCCCCGACGGCGTTGGCGGCAGATTTTCGCAGCTTTGCCCTGTAGGTCTTTTGCCTGCGGCAGTTGTTGGTATTGACATCGTTGGTTTGCTCGCCGGTGCGGCTTACATGGATTCCATCTGCAACAAGCCCGTTATGCGCCGCAACCCTGCTCTCATGTCGGCTGTATTACAAATCGCCGCTATGGAAGAAGGCAAAAACGTCGGCGTCATGATGCCCTATTCGGATAATTTGAAATTCCTTGCAGACTGGTATTGTCAGCTTTGGGCAGAATCCCTCGGTAAGAACGTGACCCTTGACGGCACCCCTTGCAACGTGGGGCAGACCCCTGTAAAATCTCTCGGCGTTACCGACCAACATTCGCAAGTACAGCTTTACACCGAAGGCCCTTACGATAAAGTCGTTACCTTCCTTTCCTTGAAAAAATATGCCTGCGAAATGCCTATCCCCCACGGATGCGAAACAATTCCCGACGTGGCGTTCCTCGGTGGTCACACCATGGAAGAACTTATTCAGGCTGAAAGCGCCGCAACGGCTTACGCGCTGTCAAGGGCAGGCAGAATGAACTACACCCTGTGGATTCCCGAACTCAACGCTTTCACTTTGGGACAATTGTTGTTCTTATTTGAATTGCAGACCGCTTATGCCGGCGCTATGCTGAATATTGACACCTTCAATCAGCCTGGCGTAGAAGAAGGCAAAAAGGCAACTTTCGCACTTCTTGGCAAAGCAGGCTATGCGGAAAAGAAAAAGGAACTCGATTCCCTTCCCGCAAAGGATGAAAATTGCATCATTTGATAATTTTTGAATAAAAACCAGAAATTTTCAACGCGTACCTGCCCTATATGTAGCGCAATAACAACAATTTCAATAAGGACATGGTACCCTCGAACGAAAAATATTCTTCGAGGGTATTTTTTTCTTTTTTATGTATAGACGCCGAACAATCGGGATATACTTAAAACAAAGAAAACCGTCACGCAAAATCTCCCCTCTACATACAATGTATTAAGGAGTTTGGTTCGGTTTTCAAAAGAGGTGAGTTCATGTTGAACGTAAAACGCGGTGAATTATATTATGCAGATTTATCCCCCGTGGTGGGCAGTGAGCAGGGCGGCATACGCCCCGTCCTCGTCGTGCAAAACGACGTCGGCAATAAATATTCCCCCACGATTATCGCCGCCGCGGTCACCAGCAAAATCAACAAAGCAAAACTCCCCACGCACATTGAATTGCCTTCGGCGTATGGGCTAGCCAAAGACAGCGTCATCCTTTTAGAACAAATCCGCACTTTGGATAAGCGACGTTTAAAAGAGCGCATCGGCGAGCTCCCCCCAGCCACTATGAATCGCGTCAATCGTGCCATTCTTATCAGCCTTGGCTTTCCCGTAAATTCTTGATTTTTTCATAATTTCTCCTTTTTTATAATTTTCTTATTTTTACAATTTTTCATTTTAGCCTGTCACCTCCTCGCTATATTATCAAAATCGTCCTCGCTCTTTGAGGGCGATTTTTCCTTTTTGTTCGCGATTTCCTATCCTAAAAAACACTTTTCATATAATCCGACCGAAAAATACAAACTTTTTCAAATTTTGCGACAATCTTTATTATATAATATTCGCAATAATCCTTATCGGAGGTAACATCATGCAATCAGTCCCTCATTATAAAAAAATCGATTTTTTTCGTCTTTTTTTATACTTCCTCTTCGCCTTTTCCGCCACTTGCCTCTATTTCATAGGCAACAACGGCGAACCCTTTTCCCTTGCTCTTTCCTACGCACTCATCACCGCAGGGCTCCCCCCTGTCACCTGCGTTGTTCTCGGCATCTTCCCCTCTCTTTTCAGCGGCGACATCATTCTCATCCTTCTTTACATCGGTCAAAATCTATTGCTCCTTCTCGGTTTTTGGTTGCAAAAACGAATAAAAAATATGCCCTATACAAAAAACGGAGCCTTCCCCATGTTAGGCTTGTTCGTTGCCCTTGCGCTATTTGTTGCCCTCGCGCCTTTTACAGCCTACCCAACTCCTTTTTCGAATAATTTCTCTTTCACCCCCCTCACGCAAAAAGTCCTCCTCGCGGCAATTATTTTCTTACTTTCCGCCACTTTTTCCATTGCCGCAAAAGCCTTATTACATAAATTATTAAAATGCCGACTCCGCAACGACGAAATCATTTTCAATGCGCTCCTCATGATATTAACAGGCATAGGCATGTGCCGCTTTT
>JAFTMD010000046.1 GCA_017452585.1 Clostridia bacterium | reverse complement strand
TATAAACAGTTTTTATGAAACAAGGGTTGGTGGCAAAGTATGCCCGCAGGTGCATACGACAGAATTCGCAGGTCGAAAATGGTCGTTTTCGCACGTATGGGGGAGCCCGCATAGTTCGGAAACCGCATATTAAAAAATAACGGCAGAAGGGGGCAGGTATGCGTTGAACCGCATATAAAGTGGAAAAGTCCCCTATTGTGCAGAGAAAAAGTTCAGCAAAAAAAGAAATGCGGTTACCCGCATATGGGGGTAACCGCAAAGGTCGATTTTTGTCAAATTTTAAATGCGCTCCACTTGACAGCAAGCCATGACGGCGAGCGCCGATTCGTGATTTTCCTTCGTCGTTCCAGCGCAGAGGTCGCCCTTCACCTTGACAACCATGTCGGGGTATTGCGCCTTTAAAATGAGCGCGTTGCTCACCACGCAAATATCCGTGCAGGTGCCAACGAGGGTTACTTCATCATACCCTTGCAGGCATTCCCAGTTTAAATTGCCAAAGGTGGGTTTGTCGATTAACTTGCCGTTTTGTTCTGTCAAAACTTGCATAATTTCTGGCACAATTTCCCATCCATGGGTACCATGTACGCAATGAACGACGGGAAGATATTTTCCCTCGCTGCTTGCAAGATAGGTTTCTGCGTGCGTATCACGGGTGGCAATCAAATCCCCGTCAAACGCTTTCATGTATTCTGCGATAGGGGTTACGATGGCTTGCGCCATGGGATTGGCAAGCGCGCCGTCTACAAAATCGTTTTGCATATCAATGATTACTAATGCTTTTTTCATAAGTTTAACTCCAAACAATCAAATATTCCACCCGTTTCCAAATCCTTCCAATAGAGCACGTTTTCGTCCAAAATGAGATAGGAATGGGGGGTACCGTCCTTGGGTAAAGACACCGAGCCTACGTTGATATAGACGCCACCGTTTTCCATTTTATAATTTTGTGGCGCGTGGAAATGACCGTTGAAAAGCAGGTCATTTTCCTTGAGTAAGGGGGGCATGTCTGCGTTGAACAAATGCCCGTGCGTCAAAAACAGGGTTCTGCCACACGCTTCTAAAAGGGCGTAATCCGCCATCATGGGGAATTCCAACACCATTTGATCAACTTCGCTGTCGCAATTTCCGCGTACGGCAATAATCTTTTCCTTCAGGCCGTTCAGCATGGCGAACACTTTTTTAGGATCGTACCCGGTGGGCAGATCGTTGCGCGGGCCGTGATAGAGCAGATCGCCCAATAAAACCAGTTTGTCTGCGCCTTCTTCAGCAAAAGCTTCTAAAAGAGCCTCGCACCAATGCGCAGAACCATGAATATCAGATGCAAATAGTATTTTCATAACTACCTCTTCTTTTTTCTTCGGTGTATCATTCGACAAAAATCGTCAAACGAGGCACCCATGTATGCGTTGAGTTAAGAAATTTCTTCCTCTATATAGCTATTTCAGTTATTTAAAAGATAAACTTGATGATATCAAACTGTTCGGGAAGATAGGAATTGCTCTCATACAAGGTGGAATACTTTTGCATGAGTTCGGGCAATTCTTCCTCGCGATAGCTTCTGAAGGTAAATTCGGAGAAATTCACCGCTTTATTCGCCAACAGGTTGATGGCGGTGGAGATAAATTCACGGCTTTCGGTGATGCCTTTGATGGTAATGTTGTTCTTCAAGGCGTATTCCAAATTGACGTGCAGGGGTTTATTGGTCATGGAGCAGAAAGCAACGTGTGCGTCTCTCTTCACCAACGGGAACATAACGGAGGGTTCGGATCGGTTGGCAAAGGCGAGGTAAATGGCTCCGTCAGCAAGCTTACCGCCCGTAACTTCCAAAATGCGCGATTTTAAGGTGTCGTCATTGGGGAAGGTGTAATAAATCCCACTGCGTTTTGCGCGCGCCAAACGTTCGGCATTGTTATCTGCCAAAATGTGCACTGCGCGGTGATAGATGAGGATTTGTGAAAGGATATTGCCATATAATCCGCCGCCGACAACCAAGATATGCTGTCCAACTTCAATATTCATTTCATCGATGACGTGTTCCGCCTGTGCAATGGCGTCAATGAGGAAGGCCGCTTCGTCGGAAACGGAGTTGGGCAAAGGATAGACGTCATCTACGCCCGCTAAAACGAAATCGCGATAGAAGCCGTCCGTCGTTTCACCTGCAATATTCAATCCATCAGGCGCGCATTCATCTTCTGTGGTGCCTGCGAGGTAAACTCGTTCGCTCTTATGAATGAACGAATCTTCTTCCGCTTCGGTAACTTGACCGATTGCAAAACGCCCGGGAATGAAGGGGGACTTCACTTTGACGTTGCCCGAATAGACGGCGACGTCCGATTCGGTGAGGAGTGCTTTTGTGATCTTAACCTTCACTTTATTTTCCGAAAGCTTTAAATCGGGTGCGGTTACGTGTTGTAAGTTGTGAGGGTAAGAGAGTTGCCAAACTTTCATGAGGAACTTCCTTTTTTGAATGAATTTTGTCTTAGATATTAAAAAAATATGCGTCGACATGATAAGTATAACCCATTTTAAGGAATTTTGCAAGTAATTTTTATAAATTCCCTTAAAAACAGTTGACGAAGATTAAAAAAAGAGGTATAATTGATAAGCATTAGTTAGAAAAAATAACAGCGAGGTGAAAATAATGAAACCTGATATTCATCCCAAATATCACGAAGTAACTGTAACTTGCGCTTGTGGGGCAACTTTCAAAACGGGTACGACGAAAGACGGCGACGTAATGAAAGTGGATATTTGCAGCAATTGCCATCCCTTCTTCACAGGCAAGCAGAAGTTGGTTGATACCGGTGGACGTATCGATAAGTTCAAAAAGAGATCTGGTCTTTAATTGGTAAGCCGTGGGCTTTGGGTGTTAACCCAAAGCCTTTTCTTCTTTTTTGTAATAACGTCAACAATCTGCTACGAAATACGTCGTCGAGCTTGCTCTTTGTTTTGGTCATGTACGCTAAGTACACTCCCTGCAACAAATGCGCGCTCTCCTTGTCTTTCTTGCATCTGAGTTGACGTTATGGGCAATCTGCTACGAAATACATCGTCGAGCTTGTGCTTTGTTTTGGTCATGTACGCTAAGTACACTCCCTGCAACAAATACGCGCTCTCCTTGTCTTTCTTGCATCTGAGTTGACGTTATGGGCGATCTGTTATGAAATATGCCTGAGTTGACGTTATGGACAATCTGCTACGAAATACATTGTCAAGCTTGCGCTAAACCAAACTCAAACGTTTCTTGTGGCAGAACCAACAAAAAACATTTTTTAGGCATAGTTGCCTAGCAATAATAAATAGAGTAATATAAATATGAAAAAAGAACAAACTAAAAAAACTTGCACTTACATTGGCGGGCAAGCGGTTATGGAAGGGATTATGATGCGTGGCAAAACGGCCATGGCTACGGCAGTGCGAGATCCGCAAGGTCAAATTCAAATCGAAACCGAACGCTTGACACCCCCTGAAAAACGTAGTAAATTGATGAGTTGGCCGTTTATTCGCGGTGTGGTTAATTTTATCACCTCCCTCATTGACGGGAATCGCGTATTGATGCGAAGCGCGGAAGTGGCTTTCCCTGATGACGAAGAACCGACCAAAGCGGAAAAACTGCTCAACGAAAAGCATAAGATTGATATAAATGGAATCATCACCACGGTTTCTATGGTGTTTGGAATCGTGTTGGCGCTGTTGATTTTTATCGCCTTGCCACAGTGGATCACCGGTTTCCTTCCCTTCGATAAAACGGCGCAGGGTTGGGAAAGCGTCCTCTTTAATCTTTGCGAGGGGGGGATTCGTATCCTCATCTTTATCGGTTATATCGTGGCAATTTCCTTTATTCCTTCCTTAAAACGAGTGTTCATGTGCCATGGCGCGGAACATAAGACGATTACCTGTTACGAATCGGGAATGGAATTGACGGTGGAAAACGTACGCAAATGCGAACGTGTACACGATCGTTGCGGAACGACTTTCCTGTTCTTGGTTATGCTTGTCAGTATTCTCGTATTCTCGTTGGTAAATCTGTTGGCAAGCCAATGGATTTACGTGGCTGATAACGAACGTTTTAACAATATTATACGTTTAATATTGAAAGTTCTCATGCTTCCGGTGGTGGCGGGCGTATCCTATGAGGTGCTTCGCCTTTTGGCAAAAACAGACAACAAATTCTTGTTCATTTTTAAATTCCCTGGCTTGATGATGCAACGTTTGACGACGGCAGAACCCGAAGACGGCATGATTGAATGCGCGATCACTGCATTCAATATGGTTTTGAAAATGGACGCGGATCCCACCGTTCCGGAAAAGACCTTCGTAATGGCTTCCACGATGCGCGAGCTGTTGAAAAATACGAAAAAGCGTTTTGCAACCAACAATATTGAAGAGGAAGAGGCTGAATGGATTTTCGCCTTGAAGTTGGGTATTCCCAAAAGCGCAGTTGCTGCGGAAGAAAAGATGCTGAAGGTAGCGCAGGTTAAGGAAATTTTAGACGTTGTGGACGAACGCTTGACGGGCAGACCTCTTTGGTATATCATTGGGGACACCGATTTTTGCGGATATAAACTTAAAGTGGACGAACGCGTATTGATTCCTCGTCCTGAAACGGAAGAACTCGTCATGATGGCGATGACGGCGGCGGAAGAAGGGCAGAGTGTGCTGGATCTTTGTACGGGTAGTGGTGCGATTGCCATTGCGCTGTCTCAAGAATTGAAAAAAGCAGGTCGTAAAGTGCAGATGACGGCGGTGGATATCAGCGCGGATGCATTGGAACTTGCCAAAGAGAACGCAGCAGCCAACAAGGCGGAGATCACCTTTATCCAATCCGATCTCTTCTCGAAGGTGCATGCTCGATTTGATTTAATCGTATCCAATCCTCCCTACATTCCCACCAAGACGATTGACTCCTTACAGCGTGAAGTGAAAAATTACGAACCTCGTTTGGCGCTTGACGGCGGGGAAGACGGATTGGATATCTATCGCAGAATTGCCGCTGATGCATCTAGATATTTAAATCAAGGCGGTACGATTTTGTTGGAAGTTGGCGAAGGGCAGGCAAAAGACGTTATTAAGTTGTTTAAAAATAGCTCCTACGCCATCATTTTGAAAGACTTTAATGACGTAGAGCGCTATGTCAAAATCGTGATGTAAAAGAAAGAGTAATCATCAATAAACAGGAAAAATACGCCCGACAATCGGGCGTATTTTCAAAAAGAGGCAGTATGTTAAATAAGTTACAAGACATTAAAAAACGATATGAATTTTTGTCCGAAAAATTGATGGATTCGTCCGTCATCGCAGACATGGGTACTTGGCAGAAGTATTCTAAAGAGCAAGCCGACCTCACGGAAACGGTGGAAAAATATGAGGAATATCTCGCTTGCGAACGGGAAATGACGGACGCCTTTGCCATGGCAGAGGAGGAAACGGACGCTGAGATGAAAAAGATGCTCCTCGAAGAGGGGTACGATTGTAAAGAACGTCTGGCCACCTTGCAGGACGAGCTGAAAATTCTCCTTCTTCCCAAGGATAAAAATGACGAAAGAAGTTGTATTTTGGAGGTTCGCGCCGGAACGGGCGGAGAGGAAGCGGCGCTCTTTGCCGCCGAGCTTTGCAGAATGTATCAAAACTATTGCGCATCGCACAAACTTCGCGTGGAAGAGATGGATATCAACACCACCGAATTGGGTGGCGTAAAGGAAGCCATTTACAACATAAAAGGGGTGGGGGCGTATAAATTATTGAAATACGAAAGTGGCGTTCATCGCGTTCAACGCGTACCTGCTACCGAGACACAGGGTAGAATTCACACTTCCGCGGCGACGGTTGCCGTCCTTCCCGAAGCGGAAGAGGTGGAGGTGGAAATCAACGATAAGGATATCCGCATTGACATTTTCCATTCCGGTGGGGCAGGCGGACAAAACGTCAATAAAGTGGCTTCTGCCGTCCGTATTACCCATTTCCCTACGGGGATCGTCGTTACCTGTCAGGACGAACGTTCCCAGCTTAAAAATAAGGAGAGAGCGTTTAAAGTGCTTCGCTCCCGTGTGTATGATTTTTATAACGGTCAAAACGCAAAAGAACGTGAGGAAAATCGACGGAGCATGGTTGGTTCGGGGGATAGAAGCGAGCGTATCCGCACCTACAATTTTCCGCAGAGCCGTGTTACCGACCACCGCATTGGGCTCAGCCAATATAATTTGGAAGTGTTCATGACGGGCGACATTGACAGTATGGTAGAGGCGCTGGCGATTGCCGACAGAGAAGCGTTGCTCGCCTCGGAAAAAGAGTAAAGATTTTTTCGATTGATAAAGCCTTTTTTGGGGATAAAATCGAGGAAATAAATTGTTGAAAAATTTTTTATAAAGACGGCAATTATTTTTTCTGCAAAGCGTATTATAAAACTTGCTTTATTTAAAAAAAAAGAGTAAAATGGTACAGGTCGGCCCGAATGCGACAAACAAGGCGTTCGTCGAAAGAGACCAAAAAAGAATACAGGAGATACGCGTGCATGAACAACAGAATTGCAAAGAGAATGGACAGCATTTCCCCCTCGCAGACGTTGGCGATTTCAGCCAAAGCAAAGGCGATGAAAAGGGAAGGGCTGAATGTCATTTCCTTCAGCGTTGGTGAACCCGATTTTAACACGCCTGAACACATCATTCAAGCGGCGAAAGAGGCGCTGGATGCCGGTAACACGAAATATACTCCCTCCTCGGGGCTGTTGCCTTTGCGTAAAGCCATTTGCGAGAAGTTTGCAAAAGACAACGGAATTTCTTACGAACCCTCCCAAATTATCGTGTCAAACGGCGCGAAACATTCCATTTTCAACGCTTGTTATGCGTTATTGGATGAGGGGGACGAGGTAATTATTCCCACGCCTTATTGGCTCACCTATCCCGAAGTTGTCAAGGTGTGTGGCGGCGTGCCTACATACCTGGTATGCCCGAAAGAGAATAAATACAAGTTTACGGCAGAAGAATTAAAGGCTGCCATCACCCCCAAAACGAAGATGCTCATCTTCAATTCTCCCTCCAATCCCACGGGTGCGGTGTACACGGAAGAAGAAGTTCGCGCGATTGCAAAAGTTTGCGAAGAAGCGGAAATTTTCGTGCTGGCAGATGAGATTTATGAAAAACTTTGCTACAATGGTGTAAAACCTTTCTCTATTGCAAAATGCAGTGAAAAGATGAAGGATTTGACAATTACCGTCAACGGCGTTTCCAAAACGTATGCCATGACGGGTTGGCGTATCGGTTATTTGGCAGCGCCTCACGACGTCGCCAAGGCGATTGACTCTTTCCAGAGCCACGCAACCAGCAACGCAAGTTCCATTTCACAATACGCAACGATGGAGGCGTTGAGCGCCTCGGAAGAGGAAGTGCAGAAGATGGTGCAAATCTTCGATAAGCGCAGGGCTAAATTGCTCGATTTGATTGCGCAAATAGACGGCGTAAAAGCCGTAGAACCGGACGGCGCGTTCTATGTCATGCTCGTTGTAGATGGGCTTTATGGGAAGTGCTATCAAGGTAAAGCGCTCACCAATTCTATCGACTTTGCCAACGCGCTTTTAGAAGGGGAAAAGGTGGCAACCGTGCCTGGAATTTCCTTCGGCGCAGACGATTGCGTGCGCTTGTCCTATTCTTTAAGCGAAGAGGACATGGAAGAAGGCTTGCGCAGAATTGCAAAATTTGTATCGGAATTGAAATAATTGATAAAGTAGGCGGCGGATTTGTATCCGCCGCCTGTTTGTTAGCCGAACAAGATTCGAGTGACTAAAGGAAACTTGACAAATGAATAAAAAGATGATACAATAAGGAAAAAAGGAGAGTAGAAATGTTTTATCAGGCGAAAAACGGACAGGTTCAGATTGGAGAACAGGTAATGGAGTATATCTCCTTTGGGAAAGGCGCGCGTAAGCTGATTATGTTGCCCGGGTTGGGGGACGGCCTTAAGACGGCGAAAGGAATGGCAATACCTTTTGCGCTTTTATATCGGCAATTTGCCAAAGATTTTACGGTGTATGTATGCAGCAGAAAGAATAACTTGCCTGAAGGATATACGATTGCGCAGATGGCAAAAGATCAGGCTGAGGCGATGGAAAAGCTCGGCATGGATTGCGCGGATATTATCGGCGTATCGCAAGGGGGCGCAATTGCGCAGGAGCTTGCCCTCACCTATCCCGATAAGGTGGGAAAACTCATCTTGGTGGTAACTTTTGCAGGACAGAACACCACCTTGCAAACTTTGATGGAAAAGTGGATAGAAATGGCGCGGAAAGAGGAATATGCCAAATTGATGATTGATAATTTTGAAAATTCTTATTCAGAGGGCTATTTAAAAAAATATAGAATGTTCTATCCCATTATTACGAAAATAGGCAAGCCTCGCTCATTTGATCGGTTTATCATTCAAGCGCAGTCTATTTTAACACACAACGCGCGAGAACGTCTTGCGGAAATTTTTCATCCTACCTTGATTGTTGGAGGAAGACAGGACAAGATTGTTACAGTGGAGGAATCCTTGCAGATGGCAGAAACAATCCCCAACAGCGAACTTTACATCTATGAGGATTTTGGACATGGGCTCTATGAGGAAGGGAAAGATTTTATTCCGCGCGTGTTGGAGTTTTTGAAAAATTAGAAAGGTTACAGGAAAGAAAGCGGGAAGATTGGATGGAAAAATGGTGGATTTTTAGAGAAAAAATGTAAATTTTCCGTTTTAAACATAAAAAAGTAAAAAAAAGTTTAAAAAAAAGCAAAAAATTTTTCAAAAAGGTCTTGAAATTTCTTGAAAAATCTGCTAAACTATAAGCACCCAAGAATATTCTTGGAGTAAGCAAAAAATCTGGGAGGATTTTTATTTATGATTAAAGTAATTTATGGCGCAAAAGGCACAGGTAAAACAAAAACGATGATCGATGCTGCAAACGGTACGGTTGCAGTTGCCAAAGGGCATATGATTTTTATCACGGACAATAAACGTAGTATGTATGAATTGGATCGTCAGGTTCGTTTCATTGATACCACCGATTATGATATCGCAGGCGAAGCAGCTCTCTGTGGTTTCGTAAAGGGTGTAATCGCTGGAAACAACGATAACGAATACGTATTTATCGACGGCGTTGTTCGTATTGCCGGCAAACCCGTTCAGGAAATGGCAGCGTTCTTCTATATGCTTGAAAAAGTGGCAAAAGACAGCGACGTTACCATCACGGTTTCCGTTTCGGCTGAACAGGAAGAACTTCCCGACTTCGTAACCAAATATCTCTAATTTTTGGTACTTATTAGGTATTTTTAAGACATAATCTTTTTGCGACGGGGAAAATTTTTTCTCCGTCGTAAAAAAAGCTAGTAAAGTAAAGTGAGGAATAAGAAAAAAAGATGGCGGTCGGATCGACTGCCCGTTTCTGCGTGAAACAAACCAAATAAAGGTAGGTATATAGAAATGTATTTTATCAGCACGAGAGGTGGAGAAAAAGTAACGGGCGCGCAAGCGATTGCGCAAGGGCTTGCCAAAGACGGCGGGCTTTTTGTGCCGGAAAACTTTCCCCTCGTAACCAATGAGGAATTGGAGGGGATGGCGGGGATGAGCTATCCCGAACGCGCGTCGTTTATTTTGGGAAAATATCTTGGAGAAGAATTTGGCCAAGATTTTTTAAACACCTCTTGCGAAAAGGCATACAGCAATTTTGAAGGGGAGGATCCCATTCCCCTCGTTAAGGTGGATGGAGAAACGGGGTTGTACGTTTTAGAGCTTTTCCACGGCCCTACATGCGCGTTTAAAGATATTGCCTTGCAATTATTGCCCTATCTTTTGAAAAAGAGTTTAGAATTGACGGGAGAAAAAAAAGACGTGTTGATTCTTGCCGCAACGAGTGGAGACACCGGGAAAGCGGCGTTGGAAGGATTCCGTGACGTGCCCGGGACAAAGGTGGCGGTTTTCTATCCCGACGAAGGGGTTGCCAAGATGCAACGCCTGCAGATGTGTATTCAAGACGGCAAAAACGTCTGCGTGGCAGGGGTGAAGGGAAACTTTGACGATTGTCAACGCGCCGTGAAGGCGCTCTTTGCGGAGGAAACCTTCCAAGCGGAATTGGAAAAGCGTAACGTTTTGTTGACGAGCGCAAATTCCATCAACTTTGGTCGACTTGCTCCACAGATTGCGTACTATTTCTCTGCCTATGTCGATCTGGTAACCTCCAATCAAATTGAAATAGGGGACAACGTAGATTTCGTTGTGCCGACGGGCAATTTTGGGGATATTTTGGCTGGTTGGTACGCCAAGAAGATGGGCTTGCCCGTGCGTAAGCTGATTTGCGCGTCCAACAGAAACAGAGTGCTGACCGAATTTTTCAAAAAGGGCGTCTATGACGTAAAACGTCCGTTGATGCGCAGTATGTCGCCTTCGATGGATATTTTAGTTTCCTCCAATTTGGAACGCCTAATCTTTGAAGTGAGTGGCCGAAACGCTGAACTCACCGCAAATCGTATGGAACAGCTCAAGAAGGAGAAGACGTATTCCATTACCCCCAAGGAAAGAAATCTTTTGGAAAAAGATTTTTACGCAGGCTTCGCGTCGGAAGATGACACCGTAGACGCCATGTATGAGATCTTTGAAGAATACGGCTATGCGATGGATACGCACACGGGTGTGGGTTTGTCCGTGTATATGCAATATTATAACGAACGTGAAAAGAACGATCCCAAAGACAGAACCCCCGTTATCGTGTTGTCAACCGCCAATCCGTATAAATTCCCGCAGGACGTATTGTACGCATTGTCGGGGAATGACGTCAAGGACAGCTTTAAGGGAATCAAACGTTTAAACCTTTTGACGGCAATGAAACCGCCCAAGTGTCTGTTGGCGCTTCGCTATCGTCCTTTGCGTTTCAAAACGGTCGTATCCAACGATATTGGTAAGATGAGCGATTTAATTTTGCGGTTTGTGGATGGGGAAGTAGTACCCATTCCCGACGAATCCTAAAAAAAACGCTTGAAATGCGGCGCATTTCGTTGTCAAGTCTGCGCGTCTCTTGGTCACGTACACTCAGTACGCTCCCTGCGAGGTACTCGACTTTTCTAGAACTGCTTGCATTTGAACCGTTTTTACGCTTGAAATGTGGCGCATTTCGTTGTCAAGTCTGCGCGCCTCTTGGTCACGTACGCTCAGTACGCTCCCTGCGAGGTGCTCGACTTTTCTAGAACTGCTTGCATTTGAACCGTTTTTACGCTTGAAATGTATCGCACGCAAATAGTGATTTATAACGAATGAGAATAGTGAAAAAGAACGCTTTCAGGCGTTCTTTTTTGACTCTATGTCAAATGTTGGGGTGGAATAAAAAGAACGAGCTAATAATCATCCACGTGCATAGCACGTGGTTTTTATTTTTCGGGCATAGCCCTTGTTCACTGGCCTAGCACAAATGTACTCTTTGGTTGACCTGCCAGTCATGCATGTGTTACTTGCTACCCGTCAACGGGTCACGCGGGTCAAAGAGGCTTAATTGATCAGCCTCTTTATCCGCTTTTAATTGATTTGCGACATATTCTTGTATCGCTTTAGTATTTTTTCCTACTGTATCAACATAGTATCCCTTACACCAAAATTCGCGATTTCGGTATGCAAATTTCATATTTCCAAACTTCTGAAATATTATCGTTGCACTCTTGCCTTTCAAATATCCCATGAATACCGAAACGCTCATTTTAGGGGGAATTGATACAAGAATATGTACATGGTCTGGACACACTTCCCCCTCTATTATTTCTACACCTTTCCATTCACAAAGCTTTCTTAATATTTCTCGAACTTCAAGCCGATGCTCTTCATAAAAAACTTTTCTACGATATTTTGGCGCAAAAACAATATGATACTTGCAATTCCATTTC
>JAFTMD010000045.1 GCA_017452585.1 Clostridia bacterium | reverse complement strand
GCTTGACAGAAAATCTTTTAATTGCTATAATATCATAGTAAAGAGAAATGCGTTGGCAAAGGATGGTGAAACAGTAATGTCTACGGTTAGAGTTGGTGAAAACGAAAACGTTGAAAGCGCGCTTCGTCGTTTCAAGAGAAAATGCTCCAGAGACGGTATCCTCGGTGATCTTAGAAAGAAGGAATTCTATGAAAAACCTTCTGTAAGAAGAAAGAAGAAGTCTGAAGCAGCTCGTAAGAGAAGCAGAAACTAAGAAAACACAAAAGAGTTCACGTGATTGGTGAGCTCTTTTTTCTTTGCAAAATTTGTCAATCGGAGGTGGATTATGTCCAAGGAAATCAGTCGTACGTTACGGGAAGAAGCTCGTCTTGCCAAACAGCGCATAAAAAGCGGCTTTTGGGCGAGTTGTCAGGAAGATTTTTCCGAAAAAAAGGAAATGGCTAGGGAACAGGGCTTAAACGAAAGCAAAGTGGGGCAATATTTTAAAACGCAGGTGGAGGCGAAGATTGAAGGCAGACAGGAGGATGCGTTTTATCTAAAAGTGAAGGAAATGCTTTTGAGCGAAGGGGAGGTGAGCGACGCGATTGGACGGCTTACCGATCATGCCTATTTTGATACGCTTTCGTATGAGGAAAAGCAACGATACACCTTGACGCTGAGCGAAAAATATCTGCGCGCGTTGGAAAAATTCCGAAAGGAATGCGCGTTTGACGCGTTCAATCACAGCGTTTAACTAGGTGGGCGCAAACCTTAGAAAGCGTTATGTGGATTGGGCAAAATCATGTCCAATATTTAAAAAGGGCATACCATGTATGCGTTGAGATACTTTTTAGGGATTATTTGTGAAGGATTTTTGCAATAATCCCTTTTATGTATTTTGTAAACTTCAAAAAACCTTCTGGGAAAAGGTAAAAATCGGTGCGCAAGAGACTTGCAAAATGAAGGAATTTGTGGTATACTAGATAAGAATAAGCCGAACCCGCCTAAAAGCGATCTTTTCCGCATATTTTGTCAAATGTGTTCTTGTAGTATGTACAATACGACTGCGCCCACCTTTGTCAAAATCTATCGAAAAATTTTCGTTTTAAGGTGCGATGCAATTTTGGTTAGGCAATTTTAGACATAATCAAGGAGAATGATGCAGGCAAACCTGCACGGTTTGGCAAAGCATTCGACGAAGAATAGGGCAAAATTCCCCACTCAAAATCGGGTTCGTTTTATTCTTCTCTAGTATAATAATACCCATGACACGTATTGATGAATTGAAAGAACAATTGAATAGCGAACAGATTAAGCCAGTGGAAGCAACTGAGGGCCCAGTCCTCGTTTTGGCAGGGGCAGGGAGTGGCAAAACACGCGTGTTGACCACCCGAATTGCCAACCTGATCGAGGGGAAGGATGTGCCTGCAGAGGCGATTCTTGCCATCACGTTCACCAATAAGGCCGCCAATGAGATGAAAGAACGTCTTTCTGCCATTGTCGACATTTCCCGTTCGTGGGTGTGTACTATACACTCCATGTGCGTGCGCATTTTGCGTATGTTCCCCCTGGATGCGGGTATTCAACCCAATTTTTCCATTTACAGCGAGGTGGAGCGCAATAATATCATCAAAAAATCCTTTCAGGAATGTGATTTTGATGATGAAAAGCTTCTTAAAAATATCAAATGGCATATTGCCAACGCAAAAATGTTGGGGTATGATCCTGAGCGCTATGCCGAGGAGTATGCCGGCGAACGTCAGATCGACGAGATTGTCAAGGTGTATACCCGCTATCAAAAGCACACCCGAGAGAACAACGCCCTTGATTTTGACGATTTGCTCAACGAAACGAGAAATTTGCTTCGCAAGAATCAAGAGGTAAGGGAGTATTTATCCAGTCGTTTTCGCTACATTCTCGTGGATGAGTTTCAGGATACGAACGAGGTGCAGTATGAAATCATCAAACTGTTGGCGAGCATGCACGGCAACGTATTTGCGGTGGGGGATGACGATCAGTCTATCTACGGCTGGCGTGGTGCGAAAATTGAAAACATTCTGCATTTTGAAAAGGATTTTAAGGGAGCGCAGGTGTTTAAGCTGGAGCGCAACTATCGTTCCACGAAAAACATTTTAAAGCTGGCGAACACCATTATTAAAAATAACGGCAGACGAAAGAGCAAGACGCTGTGGACAGAGAAAGAGGATGGGGCAGAGCCCAAGGTGTATGAAGCGGATGAGGAAAGCGGCGAGGCGCGGTATATCGCGCGCACGATTGCAGGCTTGCTTCGGCAGGGCTATCGTTATTCCGATTTTGCGATTTTGATGCGTTTGAACGCATTGACGCGTTCCTTCGAACAAGAGTTTACGGGGGATGGAATTCCCTATAAAGTGTTTGGCGGGTTCAAGTTCTTCGAACGCAAGGAAATTAAAGACTTGCTGGCCTATTTGCGCCTTATCAACAATCCCTTTGACAGCGAAGCGGCGACGAGAATTATCAATTTCCCCAAACGTGGGATTGGCGCAAAGACGGTGGAAGCGTTGCAGAATTATGCCTACGAAACGGAATTGTCCGTCTACGATGCTCTTTTGGATATTGATGAAATTGGTTTTACGGGCGCGACCAGACAAAAACTGATCGGCTTTCGCGATCTTGTAAAAATGTGGATTATCGACAGCCAAGAGATGGCGGTCAATGAATTGGTGAAAAAGATTATTGCCGACACGCAGATGCGTGAGGCGTATGCGGATGATTCGGACGAGAGCATCAACAAGCGCGCAAATATTGACGAATTTGTCAATTCGGTGGAGGAATACAGTCGGTTAAATCCCGAAGCGACGCTCACCGATTATTTGAACCAAGTTACCCTCTCCTCGGACACCGACGACATGGATGACGGCAATTACGTGACGTTGGCAACGGTGCATTCCGTGAAGGGGTTAGAATTTAAGTGCGTGTTCATTTGTGGGCTGGAAGATAACATTCTTCCCGTATCCCGCGCCGTGGAAAACGACGACGATATGGAAGAGGAAAGACGTTTGATGTACGTTGCCATAACGCGCGCGAAGGAACGATTGTATCTCACCCGTTCGAAGAGCCGTTACCTCTACGGCAAGCGAGAACCGACGATGCGTTCACGCTTTTTAAAGGAGCTTTCCTCCGAGCTGGAATTGCCCAAAGAAGTGCGCCCGATGGCGAGAGGATATAGCGATTGGGACGATCCCGATTCGTATGGAAATTCTGCGTACGGTGGGGGCAGGTATGCGTCGAGTGATGAATTTGGCGGCAGAAGGACGAGCTTTGGCGGGGGATATAGCGGAAGCTATGGCAGTTCCCATTATGCAAACTCCACCCCGACAAAACGGGCTTGGAATGGAAACTCCTACGGGAGTACGAGCGCGAGCGCCGATTACGGCAGTAGTACCTTTGGAGGAAGAAAAACGGAAAATCAAAGCGTTGGCACGGTGTACGGAGGAGTGGGAAAATTGCCCACGGCAAAGCCTGCCAGCAAGGATCTATCCGCCTTCCGCATCGGTAAAAAGGTGCGTCACCCCAAGTTTGGTGAAGGGACGATTATTGCTGTTCGAGGTGTGGGCAGTAATATGATTTTGGATATTGCGTTTGAGGGGTTGGGCATTAAGCAACTTTCTGCTTCATTGGCCCCGTTGACACTGTTATAAAGAAGAGAAAACTATGGATAGAAAGAGAGAACTTGTCGATATTTTAAATAAATGGGCGTATGAATATTACGTCCTCGATAACCCCACCGTTTCTGATAAGGAATACGACGCATTGTATGACGAATTGCGCGCCTTGGAGGCGCAGGACGGGCAAGTGTATCCGGACAGTCCCACTCGTCGCGTTGGGGGAGATCCCATCAAAGGATTTGAAAAACATACCCATATTGCGCGGTTGTTCAGCTTGGATAAATCGGTGTCGGAGGAAGAACTGACCGCCTTCTTGACGAGGGTGCAAAAATTGGCGGGGCAGGAGCCTACGTATACGGTAGAATATAAGTTTGACGGGCTGACCGTTTGCTTGACCTATGACAAAGGAAAATTTGTCCGTGCGACGACGAGAGGCAACGGTGTCGAGGGAGAGGATGTTACCGCGCAGGTACTCACCATCAACTCTTTTCCGCTCGTCATCTCATACATGGGTACCCTTGAGGTGCGTGGTGAGGCGATCATTCGTCTTTCCGTTCTTGAAAAATATAACCAAACGGCAACGGAGCCTTTGAAAAATGCGCGGAATGCGGTGGCGGGGGCGATTCGTAATTTAGACCCGAAAATTACCAAGCTTAGAAAGCCTGAAATTTACTTTTACGACGTCAATTATTTATCGGACGGGGCACCCATGTCTCAAACGACGGCGCATGAGTTCCTCATCAAAGAGGGTTTTAAAGTCTTCCCGTATTTTGCCGTTTGCAACTCCTCTGAGGAGGTGAAAAAGGCGATTGCGCAAATTCAAGAGGAGCGCAAAACGTTGGACGTATTGACGGATGGAGCCGTCATCAAATTGAACGATGCCACCCTTCGCGAAGAACTTGGATTTACCGATAAATTCCCTCGTTGGGCAATGGCGTATAAGTTTGAGGCGGAGGAAGTCACCACCCTCTTAAAAGAGGTCATCTGGCAGGTAGGGCGGACGGGAAAACTCACCCCCTTGGCGTTGTTAGAGCCCGTAGAGCTTGGCGGAGCAACTGTTTCCCGTGCAACACTTAATAATTACGGAGATATTCTCCGCAAGGACGTGAAGTTGGGCTCCCGTGTGCTGGTGCGCCGTTCCAATGAAGTTATCCCCGAAATTTTAGGGGCAACCGAACATTACGAAAACAGCCGTGAGATTGCAAAGCCGACCATTTGTCCCTATTGTGGGAGCGAGCTCAAAGAAGTGGGAGCGCATTTGTTCTGCCCGAATGGGGAATGTACGCCGCGCGTCGTGGCAATGCTCGATCATTTTGCCAGCAAAAATGCAATGAATATTGACGGATTTTCCGAAAGCACCGCGCTCCAACTTATCGAAAAGAATTTGGTGAAAAATTTCTCCGATTTATATCGGTTGACGGCGGAAGATCTGGCGCAATTGGAAGGGTTTAAAAAACGTAAAATTGATAACCTCTTAACATCCATCAAAAACAGTAAGACCCCTACCATGGATGCGTTCATCTACGCAATTGGCGTGGAAGGGGTTGGAAAAGTGGCCGCCAAAGATTTGGCAACTCGCTTTCAAACGATAGACAATTTGAAAGGGGCTTCCTTGGAAGAATTGATTGCCCTTGACAATGTTGGGGAGATTACGGCAAACGCCATTTGGGCGTATTTCCACAACGAGGAAAATTTGCGAGAATTGGATGCGCTGACGGAGGTGGGGGTAACGCCCACTTGGTCCAACGAAAAGAAGGAAGGTGTTTTTTCGGGAGAATCCGTCGTATTGACGGGCACGTTGGAGCATTTCAAGCGTAGCGAAGCGCAAAAGCTGATTGAGGAGCGAGGCGGGGTGTGTCAATCGTCGGTGACGGCGAAAACGACGCTGGTCTTGGCAGGCGCAGAGGCAGGAAGTAAACTTGCCAAGGCGCAAAAGCTGGGCATCAAAGTCATAGATGAAGAAACCTTTCAAAAGATGATAAATTCCTGATATTTTTCCGCCAAGTTTGACTGGCGGAAAAATTTTCCTCTTTTTTATAAAAAAGAGGGAATACTACTTGAAATTTTAGAAAATATCTGCTATAATGTTATAGTCGATAGTATTGGCTATTAAAAAGGCTCTGTCCCATACCTGGTTGATTTTTGACGGAAAAATACTATGAAATTCGGCGCAAAATGCTCGGTTACAGACCGAATGGAGTCTGCGCCCTCACATTTCACTTGTCTTTCTTGTATTTTTCTCGTCAAGCCGCTGAAATCAATTCAGCTAAAATCAACCATCTTCTATGACATAGCCTTAAAAAACACGAAAAAGAGGAAGATCCTATGCTCAGTATGACGGGTTATGGAAAAGGAGAATATGCAGAAGGCGGGTTAGAACTCACCTGCGAAATTAAAACGGTAAACAACCGCTATTTGGACGTGTCCATCAAAGCGCCTCGCATTTTTGCGGCGTATGAAGATGTCATTCGTGGAACCGTACGCAAAAAGTTGACGCGCGGTCATGCAGATTTGTACATCTCCTTGAAGGATAAACGCGAACGGGAAAGCAAGCTTGCTCCCGATTTGAATTTGGCGGCGTCCTACGTGGCGGCGGCGAAAGCTTTGAAGGAAGCCTTTCCCGATTTGCCTGACGACGTAACGCTCTCCTCCGTCCTTCGCTATCCCGAAGTGTTGAAACAGGAGGACACCGTTTCCCTTGACGAGGAAATGACCAACGCCCTCGATATCGCCTTAAACGCAGCGCTCGATCGCTTGAACGAAATGCGTCAGGTGGAAGGGGCAAAGCTGAAGGAGGATATGCTTTCTCGCATAGACACCATCGAAACGCTCGTCAACGAAATTTCTTTACGCGCGCCCATGATCGCGCAGGAATATCGTGAAAAGCTGACGGCGCGTGTTAAGGAAGCCTTGGAAAACGTCAACATTGACGAGGGGAGATTGCTTACGGAAGTGGCAGTGTTTACCGACAAGAGTAACATTGACGAGGAGCTGACAAGGCTTCGTTCCCATATCGAACAGTTTAGAAATATTGCGAATGAAGGCATCGTAGGCAGAAAGCTCGATTTCTTGGTGCAGGAATTTAACCGTGAAGCGAATACGACCTGTTCTAAGAGCAATGACGTAACGATTACCCGCGCAGGTTTGGCGCTCAAGAACGAGATTGAAAAAATCCGTGAACAAGTGCAAAATCTCGAATGAGGAAGGAGGGGCTATGAAACACATTTTGATGGCCGTATCCGGTCCTGCAGGGGTTGG
>JAFTMD010000044.1 GCA_017452585.1 Clostridia bacterium | reverse complement strand
GGACGACATGACCAAAAACGCCTGCGCGCGTTTGCAAGAGATTTTGGGGTTGAAAAAATATCCCAAACGAATGGAGTGTTATGATATTTCCAACATCAGCGGTGTGGATAAGGTAGGGTCAATGGTCGTATTCATTGACGGGGAATCTGATCGAAGCAGTTATCGTCGTTTTAAAATTAAGACGGTAGAAGGGGCAAACGATTACGCTTCCCATCAAGAGATGATGCGCAGACGTTTGGCAAAGCTGGGCACGGACGAGGAAGAACGTTTCCCGAAACCCGATCTTATGATCATTGACGGTGGGAAGGGCCAGCTTTCTGCAATCAAGCAAGTCTTTGATGAATTTGGTATAACGGATATCGAACTCATCTCCCTTGCAGAAAAGGAGGAAGAAGTGTTCACCCTCTTTTCCGAGGAGAGCATCCGCATTGATCATCGAGATTACGCCTTGAAGATGTTGCAACGCATTCGCGACGAGGCGCACCGATTTGCGATAACCTATTTCAGAAGCTTACATTCTAAGCGAAATTTGGAATCGGTATTGACAGAGATTGAAGGGGTAGGCAAAAAGAAACGTATGGCGCTTTTAGAGAAGTTTGGCACGATTGATAAAATCATGCGCGCCAATGAAGAAGAGCTTATGCAAGCAGAGGGAATCGGCCCTGAATTAGCTAAGAAAATTTATACCTATTTTAAGGAAACGTTATAAAATGAAACAAATCAATTATCCTTTGATCGTCTCCGATTTTGACGGTACGCTTGTCAACGGTGACGGGAGCATTTCCCAAGAAAATAAAGAAATGATTGCAGCCTACATGCAAGCGGGTGGGCATTTTGCCATTTCAACGGGGCGTTTACCCATGGGTATTCTGCCGCGGGTGAAAGAATTGGGGCTTAAGGGCATTGTAAGTTGTTGCCAAGGGAGTATTCTTCTGGATATAGAAAGCGGAAAAACAATTATGGAAGGCAGACTTTCCTATGAAACGACGCTTGCTATTGTAGAAGCGATGGAGAAACTCCAATTGCATATACACATATATGATACGTGGGAGTATTACTCCAATCGCGCAGATGACTCCTTAAAGTTTTATGAACACGCAGTGGGTAGAAAGGCGAAATTGATTACGGATAAGCCGATGTCACAATTTATCAGGGAAAATAAATTTCAAAGCTGTAAAGTTTTGGCGATGGTGGAGGAAGAAGACAATGCGCGCGTGATGCAGGCCATGCAGGAAGCCAATTTTGACGGGTGTGCAGTTACGAAAAGCAGCAAGTATCTGGTGGAAGTAATCAACGCAAACTATTCTAAAGCAACGGCGGTGGAATTTTTGGCAAAATGGTATCAAGTACCGCTTGAAAAAACGATTGCAATCGGGGATCAATGTAACGATCTTCCGATGATAGAAACAGCAGGCTTGGGCATTGCCGTTCAAAATGCCGAGGAGAGTTTGAAAGAAAAAGCCGATTACATCATGGCATATACGAACGAAGAGGGCGCAGTGGCTAAAGTAATCGAGAAATTTGGATTTATGGCGTGAAGATATGTTAGAAATATTAGCTCCGGCAGGAAATACAGAATGCGCGTTGGCGGCGATTACAAGCGGCGCAAATGCAATCTATTTAGGTCTTGACAGCTTTTCCGCACGACAGAGCGCGGAGAATTTTAACTGGGAAGGGCTTTACTCTATTTTGGAAAAGGCGCACTTTTCAGGGGTGAAGGTCTATGCTGCCATGAATACCCTCGTCAAAGAGGAAGAACTGAATAGCTTTTTGGAAACGCTACTTCATGCCTGGAATATGGGAGTGGACGCGATTATTCTGCAAGACATCTTGTTGGGGAAACGCATCCATGAAGTCTATCCGGAAATTGTATTGCATTTGAGCACGCAAGCAGGCGTTTGCCATGTGGATGGAGCTAAATTTGCCAAGGAATGTGGCTTTTCTCGCGTCATTTTAGCGCGAGAAACTCCATTGGAGGAAATTAAAAAAATTGCCGCTTTTATGGAAACGGAAGTGTTTGTGCAGGGCGCGCTTTGCACATGCTATTCAGGGCAGTGTTATTTCTCCTCCTTTGCAGGGGGAAACAGTGGAAATCGTGGGAGATGTAAGCAACCTTGTCGAAAGTTATACGCCTATAATCGAAATGGCAACACGGAAAAGAATTATGCGCTCTCGCTTTCCGATCTCTCTGTGGGAGAGGATGTGCAAAAGCTGATAGAAGCGGGGGTTATATCTTTCAAAATTGAAGGAAGAATGCGCCGTGCGGAGTACGTTGGCGCGGCGGTGAAATATTATCGTTTCCTGATTGATGAACAGAGGGAAAATATTCAACTTTTTTCCGATTTAAAACGAACTTATAATCGTGGTAACTATACGAAAGGGCTTGCCTTTGGACAGGATAAACGCTTTTTATCGACAGCCATTCAAGGGCATATTGGAGAAAAGGTAGGG
The DNA here is from genome assembly GCA_017452585.1 of Clostridia bacterium. Classification (GTDB taxonomy): domain Bacteria; phylum Bacillota; class Clostridia; order Christensenellales; family Borkfalkiaceae; genus Scatosoma. The sequence goes on along the minus strand of JAFTMD010000044.1, from coordinate 4,796 downwards.
GTTGTCAAAGTTATTGGCGGAAAATTCTTTGTGGAAAGCAAATTTCAGCCCAAGCAAGGAGATGCCTTTAAGATTTTGCGAGGCGGAAAAGAGGTTGGCGGCGCCAGCTTTTCGAAGGCAGAAGGAAGGGGATTTATTCTTTTTTCCAAGCATCGTTTAAAGAATGGAGATGGGGTTTTTATTACGACGGATACTTCCGCCAATCAAAGAGCATTGCAAGGCGAAAAGAGAGGACAAATATCCCTTCGTCTATCCTTTATATTAGGCGAAAAAGCTGTCGTGGAAGGGGAAGGTATCTGCCTTTCCTCGGAAGAACGGTTGGAAGTAGCGCAAAAGCAACCATTAACGAAAGAAGAACTTACGACGTGTTTTTCAAAAACAGATGGTTTACCCATAGACGTTCACTTTGAAGATATTCAATTGCAAGGGGATATTTTCCTCCCGAAATCCAAACTGAACGCTCTGCGGAGAGCTTTTTATGAAAAATTGAGCGAGCATATCGTCAAAGGGGAAAGACAGGTGTATGCCTATACGCCTTGGCAACAGGAAACTCTGAAGGGTAACAATGCCAAAGTGGCGGTTATTGCAGAAGATTTTACCGATGTTCATGCGGATATTGCCATTTTAAAATGGCGGGATAGTAAAGCGCCGTTGCCGACAAGTTTTCTGCAAGGCGCGTTTGAAAAATTCCTCTATTGTCCACCCTTCTACACGACGGCAGATTTACAGGCAATATTGGAAAGGGCAAAGGATTATATTGACGGGCTCTATATTGAAAATTTCGGTATGATTGCTTTTGCAAGAGAGCATGATTTGGCCATTTTTGGCGGTACGGGTTTGAATTTGATGAACACCGTATCCGTGCAAGAATTTCTCTCCATAGAGAAGGCAAAATATTATGCAGTTTCTAAGGAATTAAATGCGCGCGAGGGAATGGTATTGTGTGGAGAAAATGCATTTGTTTTAAGCGCCGGCAACATCAAGCTGATGGATCTTTGCTATTGTCCATTTGGGAAAACTTGTAAGGACTGTGATAAAAAGGACATCTATACGTTGACAGATGAAAACGATCGCGTATTTCCCGTGAGAAGGTATCTTTCCGCGAAGGGAGAATGTCGATTTGAAGTGTATAATTGCGCCGATTTGATTGGCGCAGATGTGAAAAATGCAGGGAGATTGCTCGATTTGACTTTGACAGAGGATAAAGGTAGCGCAAGCCTTGCAGATACGGAAGAAAAACAAAAAGAGATTTATAAAAATCGTACGTCAGGACATAGCAAACGTGGCGTGTTATAAAGGATGATAAAATGAACCAAAGAGCGATTGAAAAGACAGAACTCAATAAAATATTATCCATAGCAGGGGGATTTGCTACTTTGGAAGGCGGGCGAGAGAAGTTAACTTCTTTTTCACCCATTTCGGAGGTTAAGGAAGTCAAACGCCTTTTAAAATTGACGGAGGAATGTGTCAAACTTCTCTTTACGCACGGTCTTTCCAAAATTGAGCATTTTCCTACCTTTACAGATGAATTGGGGCGCGCTAAAAAAGGCTCAACCCTGACGTGTGGAGAGCTGTTAAAAGCGGAAAACCTCTTACGTTCAGCGCGCATTGCCCACGCTTCCATCTCCTCTATTCAAGAAGAGGAAATTACGGAAATTCATCTGCTCGCTGAACGTCTCTATTTTGATGAAACATTGGAAGAAGATATCCGTACGAAGATTTTAAATGATACGGAAGTCAGCGATTATGCAAGTGATAAACTCTATTCCGTGCGAAGGGAAATTCGCCTTTTAAACGAGCGTATTCGTTCTCGTTTGGCGGAATATCTGACGGGGAATGAGGGGAAATATTTGCAGGACGGCATCATTACAATGCGAGATAATCGCTACGTATTGCCCGTTCGTGCAGAATATAAACGCAATATTAAGGGATTTGTGCATGACCGCTCGGCAAGTGGCGCAACCTTCTTTATAGAGCCGGAAGAAGTTTTGGAAATGAATAACGAACTGCGTTCTTTACAAGTAGACGAAAAAGAGGAAGTGGAACGTATTTTGGGCGAACTTTCCCGCAGAGTTGGCTTTTTAGGGGAAGAATTGACAACGGATATCGAAGTTTTAAACGAGATTGACAGCTTTTACGCACGTGCGGAATATGCGTATAAACTTTCGTGTGTCAAACCGGAAATTAACGGCGTAGGCGTCATTGATATCGACCATGGCAGACATCCTCTCATTGATCGAAAAAAGGTAGTTCCCGTCAGTTTATCTCTTGGGAAAGACTATCGTTTTTTGTTGGTCAGCGGGCCAAATACAGGGGGGAAAACCGTTACGTTGAAGATGGTTGGTCTGTTCTGTTTGATGGCGATGTGCGGGTTGTTTATTCCTGCAAAGCGCGCAATCATTTCCACTTTTGAGGAAATCTATTGCGACGTAGGTGATGCGCAGAGTATCGAAGAGAGTCTGTCCACCTTCTCTTCCCACATAACGAATATTATTGGCATTGTCAATGAAGCCAATGAAAGAAGTTTGGTGCTTATTGACGAATTAGGGGGTGGAACTGATCCCGATGAAGGGCAGGCATTGGCAAAAGCCATCGTTTCCCACCTTTTAGGAACAGGTTGCGCAGGGGTTGTCACTACGCATTATACCGCATTGAAAGAATTTGCTTTTGAAGCGAAGGGAATTGAAAATGCGTGTATGGAGTTTGACGCAGATACGTTACAGCCACTTTATGCAATGCACATCGGTTTGCCAGGATCCAGTAACGCCTTGGCGATTTCACGTCGTTTGGGGCTCAAAGAGAGTATTTTAGAAGAGGCGCTGTCCAACCTCTCCGAAGGTGCGCAGAAGTTTGAACACATCGTTCGCTCGGCGGAAGAAAGCCGCATTAAGGCAGAGGAAACCCTCGTTGAAACAAATCGAATGAAGACTCTTTGGCAGGAAAAACTGCGTGAGTTGGAAATAGAACGAGAAAAGCTTAAGAGAGAAAAAGAAAAACTCTTCACTTCTGCCAAGGCAGAATCCCGTCGAATTATCAACGATCGCACAGCAGAGGCGGAAGAAATTCTGCATGAAATTGAAGAGATCTTTGCCAAAGAAACCCTCTCTGAAGGGGATTTAATCAAGGCAAGAACGTTGAAAAACACCTTGGCTGATAAAATATACGAGAAAGAGGACGAGGAAGTTTTGACGCAATATGTGCCCGTTGTTCCGGAAACCTTGAAAATTGGCGATCGGGTGTTTGTGAAAAATATTGGGCAGGAAGGCAGTATTCAAAATGTCCGTTTGAACAAGGGAGAAGCGGAAATATTGTGTGGAAGCATGCGTATTCGCAGTAAATTTTCCGATCTTTCTCTCGTTGTTGTCGGAAAGGCGCAGACGGTGAAAAAGCCGAAATGGCAGGTTAAAAAAGAGAGCGAACGTGTACAGGTGAAAAAGACGTTGGCGAGTAAGCCTGCGCCGATGCTCGAACTGAATGTTATCGGTTTAACGGTGCATGAAGCGTTGCCGGAAGTGGAGGCATTTCTCGATTCAGCCGTGATTGCCAATTTAGATGAAGTGCGTATCGTGCATGGCATGGGCACGGGGAAATTGCGCGCGGGTATTCATGATTATCTCCGTACACAGCGCATTGTTGCTGAATATCGCCTTGGTAAATACGGAGAGGGTGATACGGGCGTTACGATCGTTAAACTCAAATAGTCATATCTTATCCTTATGAAAAATAGTATAAAGTAAGTTGAATTTTCATGAGGATGATATGGGAAATAAGTATGAAAATATTCGTTACGTACGAAGGAAAGTAATCAGCAATCTTATTATATGTACGCTTGTGATGTCCGTGGGAGCACTTTGTTTAGCCCCGCTTGACGATGCCTTGGTGACGGAAATGGAGAGTTCTAAGCTCTATTCTTCCGCCAAAGAGGACGGTGTTGGCATTTCCTTGATGTTCAACGTCTATTGGGGAACGGAAGAAGTGTATCGCATCTTAGATACGTTAGAAACGTATCAAGCAAAAGCTACCTTTTTCATCGGTGGGTGTTGGGCAGATGACAATGTGGATTGTCTGCGCGCCATCTATGAAAAGGGACATGAGATTGGCAATCATGGATATTTCCATAAGGAACATGATAGGCTGGATTTGCCCAATAATCAAAAGGAAATTGCCTCTTGCAATCGGTTTATAGAGCTTTCCTTGGGGGAAGCGCCCAAGCTGTTTGCACCCCCCTCAGGCGCGTATAATGAAGATACTTTGAAAGCGGCGGGCCTTTTGGGTATGCAAACGATTTTATGGTCGAAGGATACCATTGATTGGCGGGATAAAAATGCAGCGCTGATTTATTCGCGCGCCACCCAAGGGGTTACTGTGGGAGAATTTATATTGATGCATCCGATGAAGGAAACGGCGGATGCATTGGAAGATATATTGAAATATTATAAAGCGCAAAATTGGGCGGTTGTTACCGTTTCCGAAAATCTAAAGAAGGAAGGATGAAAAATATTATGGTATATGAAAAAAGATACGAAAATGGGTTAAGGCTCGTTGTCAAACAGATGCAGGGCTTGATGTCCGTAACGATGGGGATTCTCGTTGGAACGGGCGCAAGCGTAGAAACAGATGCCGAGGATGGAATTTCTCACTTCATCGAACATATGCAGTTTAAGGGTACGCACAAGCGTAATGCCTTTGAAATTTCCGACGCATTTGACCGCTTGGGGGCGCAAGTAAACGCCTTTACGGGCAAGGATATCACGTGTTATTATTCCAAATGTACCTCCGATCATACGGCGGCTTGT
>JAFTMD010000043.1 GCA_017452585.1 Clostridia bacterium | reverse complement strand
CCTCCTCACCACAACGATTCTTCCCACGGAAGATGGAAAACTTCGTAGGTTTTCCCTTTCATTTGCAGGTAAACTTTTCCGTCCCCATCGACGGTCATCACCAGCACTTTTTTTATTTCATCGCAACCATGCCCCCGCAGAACGTCCAAATAGTAGTCCTTCGTGCGCTTGGTTAATGCGATATTTTTTTCGTCAAATTTTCCCTCGTCGATTAAAATGATCGGCAGGGAGGATTGTAGGGATTCAAACCCCTTTTTCGGTAGAGCCGAAAAAACGCCTTCCGCCTCGTAGAGGGCATATTCCACAGCGTCGAGGGAAAAATATCCTTCTGCACGCAGGCTTTCAATGAGGTCGGAAACGTCGAGATTATTGGCTTTCAGCTGCGTGTCGTCGATTCCCTTTTTATTTAAAACGATGCTTGGTTTACCGCTGAGCACGTTTTTTAATCCTCGAAAGTTCAGGTCAATAACACAGACGATCTGGTGAAGGAGGTAGACGGTGAGGATGGCCACGACGCCGTAAAGAAGGGGGATAGAAGTGTCCTCCATGGGGATGCAGGCCAACTCTGCAATAATGAGGGTGATGACAAATTCGTAGGGTTGCATTTCTCCAATCTGTCGTTTGCCCATCAGACGCATGATGATGAATAGGGTGATGAAAATTAAAATGGTGCGGATAAAGATAAGTCCCATACACTTATTTTGCGAACGCAACAAAAAAATATGTGTAATTGCTTGCGTTTTTTGGAGAAATAGAGTATAATAGAGATAAGAGTAGCTTTTGGCGCGTGAAGTGCCATCGAACGGGACGTTGTCGATGGACGAAAGGGAAATACCTGCGGTGCCGAAGCGCGTCCGCTTTTTGGGTATAAAAAAAGTAAAAGGCATACCCATGTATGCGTTGAGCTTTCTTTTCTTTACCTGCGGACCTCTCAAAAGGAGGTTTTTATTATGCAAAAAAATTTATTTTCTAAGTGGGAACGGTTGCTTTTTTCCAATTTGTTAGTTGGGAAAAATGCAAGCCACAAAATTGCCTATATCGGTCTTGTTACTGCGTTTGTGGTGGTGGCGAATATCTTTTTCGAGTTTAAATTGGCCGACACGCAGTTTTCTTTGACGCTTGCCGTGTCCGTGGTTGCGGGAATTTTGCTCGGCCCCGTCTTTGGGTTTGTCGCGTGCTTTTTAGGGGATCTGGTCGGGTTTTTGTATAACTCCGCCGGGTTTGTCTATATGCCGTGGATTGGCATTTCCATGGGGCTGACCGCCTTGATTGCAGGCTTTATCATGCAGGGCATTCCCGAACGCTCCACCTGGTTTTTGTATGTAAAAATTGCGTTGATTGCCCTCTTGAGCTTTTTCATCTGTACGATTGGCATCAATACAACGGCGTTTTGGTTGCTCTATTCTAAGACGGATTATTGGACGTATTTGGTTTCCAGGCTCTTCGTGCAGGGGCAAATTTGGAACAGCTTGGTCAATTACGCCTTGCTTTTTCTGTTTATTCCGCTGTGGAAAAAACGAAAATTCTAAGTTGATTGTGAGAATTCTGTAAAAAAGTCGTCAAGGTAGTTGACGGCTTTTTATTATTATGGTATAATAATAAATGCTAAATAATGGGGTAGAATTGGATTTACCCTAAAAACCCATTTCGGGAGGAAAAATTATGAATGTAAACGCATTACTTTGGCCCAATCATCCGTACATTACCGTATTTGGCGTGCAGATTTATTGGTATGCCATCATCATTGTCTTGGGTATGTTGGCGGCATTTGTTGTCATTTCTTTGCTCTTTAAGCGCAGAAATATGTCCGCGGATCTCTTCATGACATTCTTCGTCATCTGCTTGCCCATCGCCATTTTGACGACGAGAATTTTCTACTGTATCACCGATGGAATGCCCATCACGGAATGGTTCAGTTGGGAATCTTTACGCAGTGGCGGATTGTCTATCGTTGGCGGGATCATTGGCGGGACGGTGAGTGTTGCCGTGGTTGCCTATGTTAAAAAAGTTAATTTCCTGCGCGTAGGGGATTGTGTCGTCGTTGGATTATTGTTGGCTCAATCCATTGGTCGTTGGGGAAATTTTGTCAATCAGGAAGTCTATGGCGCGGTTGTCAACAACGAAGCGTTGCAGTTCTTCCCCTTCGCCGTCTACATTGAAGGGTTGGGCGAATGGCATTACGCCTTCTTCTTCTATGAAAGCATGGCAACCTTGACGGCGGCAATTTTGCTCTTTTTGAACGCTTGGAAAAATCCCTATAAACCCAACGGCGTTAATTCGGCTTGCTATTTTATCGTATACGGTGGGGTGCGTTCGATCATGGAACCTTTGCGTGATCCAACCTTTATCTTGAACGGTGGCGGTGTGCCTTGGTCGTTGGTATTTTCCCTGTTGATGTTTGTCGGAGGGGTGATATTCCTGACGGTTGTACTTCTGTTAAACCGCAAAAAAGAGGGGAAACTTATCGGTTCGATTCATGGAGAACCATACGGCATTACGAAGTTTATTCCTGACTCTAAAGAGGAAGTGGAATATAAAAACAATCTCAATATGATGTGTGCGATCTATCCTGAAAACTATCCCGAACAGCCCGCCAAAGGGGAAAAAACGGAAGAAAAATCCTTGGATTTGCTGAAAGCATGGAAGGAAAAGGCAAAAGCTCTGTTTGGAAAACAATCGGAAAAGAAAGCGGAAGAACCGCAGGAAACGAAACAGGAAGACGCAACGGAAAAATCGCAGGATGAGGAGCAAAAGGCATGAGAAATTTGACGTTATTGACCGACCTCTATCAATTGACGATGGGGTATGGATTTTATAAGAATGGTAAACACGAAGAAATCGTTACTTTTGACTTATTTTTCAGAAGAAGGGAATTGATCACCTATTCGATTGCCGCAGGGTTGGAACAGGCGATGGATTATCTCTTACATTGGCATTTTGATGAAGAGGATATTGCCTATCTCCGTGGCTTAAATCTTTTTGATGAAGGATTTTTGCAATATTTAAAGGAAATGCGCTTCACGGGGGACGTGTACGCTGTCCGTGAAGGAGAACCCGTTTTCCCCGGTGAACCTATTTTGACGATCAAAGCGCCGCTCATTCAAGCGCAGTTTGCAGAGACGGCCCTTCTCAATATCATCAATCACCAGACGTTGATTGCCACGAAATCTTCCAAGATTACACGCGCCACCAATGGAACGGGCGCGGTGATGGAATTTGGTTTACGTCGCGCGCAGGGCCCGGACGCAGGTATTTATGGGGCAAGAGCAGCCATCATTGGCGGCGCATCTTCTACCTCTAACGTATTGGCGGGACAAATGTTTAACATTCCCGTTGCAGGGACGATGGCGCATAGTTTCGTCATGGATTATCCCACCGAATACGAGGCATTCCGTGCGTATGCAAACGCATATCCCGACAGCTGTATGCTCCTCGTGGATACGTACGATACGTTGCGAAGCGGTGTTCCCAACGCCATTAAAGTTTTCCAAGAACTCAAGGCAGAAGGGCATACGCCCAAGGGGATTCGTTTGGACAGTGGGGATTTGGCGTATCTTTCTAAACAGGCGCGTCAGATGTTGGACGAGGCAGGCTTCCCCGAAGCAAAAATTTGCGTTTCGGGTGATTTGGACGAACGCTTGATCAACTCCCTCTTGCAACAGGGGGCGAAGATTGATTCGTGGGGGATTGGCACAAAGCTCATCACATCGGAAGATTTGCCCTCCCTCGGTGGGGTGTATAAATTGTCTTCGATACTCAACGAGGACGGAACGAGTACGCCGAAAATCAAGCTGTCCGATAACCATGCGAAGATTACCAATCCCGGGTTTAAAGATTTGTACCGTCTGTACGATCGAGAAACGGGCATGGCAGGTGCCGATTTGATTACCCTCAAAGAGGAAGTGATTGACGATTCAAAGCCGTTGACGATCTTTCACCCCGTGGAAACGTGGAAACAGCACGAAGTGGAAAATTTCCGTGTGGAAAAATTGCAACATACCATCGTCAAGGACGGGCAATTGGTGTACACCTTCCCCACCTTGCAGGAAGTGCAGGAATTTTCGAAAAATCAGCTTTCTAAATTCTGGGAAGAATATTTGAGATTGGACTTGCCCCAGTTGTATAAAGTCGACCTTTCCAACGGGCTTCACGCATTGAAATTTGGTATGATTGACAACATTCGTCAAACGAACGCGAAGAAGGGAAAGAAATATGAATAATTGGATAAAAACAAAAAAGGACGGGGGCATGGTCGAGGTTATGAAGAAAAACCTTTGGGCAATTCTTCTGTTTATCTTGCTCATCGTCGTTGATTTGGTGACGAAAGTGGTGGCGGACGCCTATTTTTCTAAGGCGGATTCGCCCGATTCTATTGCCCTTATTCCGGGGTATTTAGAATTTTGTATTGCCTACAACCGAGGGATATCCTTCAGCATTGGTTCTACGGCGCCCATGTGGGCAAAAATCGCCCTGATCATCGGTACGGGTATCATTTTTGTTGTTTTGGGGATACTCTTTTTTAAAATGGACGAACGCCGTGTCGTCTTGCGTATAGCCCTCGTTTTTGTCGTAGCAGGTGGGATTGGGAACTTCATTGATCGAGTATACTATCGAGTGTGGGATCCCGCCACTTTCCCCTTGGGTGTGCGCGACATGGTGCGTCTGAAAATTTGGTTTATGGATTTTGGCGTTTGCAATTTTGCCGATTTCTTCATCGTTGGCGGCGCAATTGTCATGATGTTGGGGCTTTTGTTTTTTGACTCCATGGCAATGTTCCCATTGACGGAAAAATATAAAGCGCTTGCCAAAGAGGAAGAAGAAAGGGAAGAAGCGAAGAAAATCGCAAAGCAAGCGAAGGGTTTGGCTGTGCAGACAACTATGACAGAGTGCACGCAATCAGAAGAAAAAGATGCGTCGAATGAGGAGCAATCTTCCTGATGGAACAGCGTCTGTTTATTGCAGAAGAGCGCTGCGCGCGGTTGGATGTGTTCCTTGCGGAACAGATGGAGGATTTTACGCGTTCGCGCCTTAAAAAGTTGATAGAAGGGGGGCAGGTATGCGTCAACGAACAACCTGTCACCAAAGCAGGCGTGGAAATAAAGGAAGGGGATCGTGTGTTGATCACCATTCCTGAAGCGGTGGAGTACACCGCTAAAGCGGAAAATATTCCCATTGATATCGTCTATCAGGACGGAGATTTTGCCGTTGTCAACAAACCTAAAGGAATGACGGTGCATGTCGGAAACGGCAATGAGAGTGGCACGCTTGTCAACGCGCTTTTATATGCGCTCGACGTCTTGAGTGGCATCGGAGGGGTGTTGCGGCCGGGAATCGTACATCGAATTGACAAGGATACGACGGGTCTGTTGGTGGTTGCCAAAAATGACAAGGCGCACGTTTCTCTCGCTTCGCAGATTGCGCAAAAGAGTTGTAAACGCACCTATTACGCCCTCCTGGAAGGGAATTTGAAAGAGGAAAAGGGCCATATTGTAACCGATATTGGTCGTCATCCCACCGATCGCTTGAAGATGGCGGTGCTACCGCAAGGAGAGGGCAAAATTGCCATCACCGATTATCAGGTAGTTGCCCATTTTGGGGGAGAGTTCACCCTCTGCAAGTTCGATTTACAGACGGGCCGAACCCATCAAATTCGTGTGCACGCCAAGCATTTGGGGCATCCGATCGCCTGCGATCCGGTCTATGGCTACAAAAAACAAAAACTCAAAGGAGACGGACAGCTTTTGCACGCGTTTCGGTTGGAGTTGACACATCCCACAAGTGGGGAAAGAATGTCCTTCACCGCACCCCTGCCCCCCTCCTTTGCGGAAATATTACAAAAACTTTGCAAACAGTACGACGTGGATTTGGCTGCGATTTCTTATCTGTTTGAAGAGGGACATATATGCTGAAAATCACGAAAATTAAGGGTGGTTCAATCGCCAAGGAATTAGGTTTAGAGGTGGGAGATGAGATTCTCGCCTTCGATGGCTATCCTTGCGAAGACGAGCTGGATTATCTCTATTATCTCGAATCGGAGAATTTCACGATGACAGTGAAAGATCATCGAACGGGAGAGGAAGTAACGGCGGAAATTGAAAAGGAAGAAGGGGAAGATTTAGGCGTCGAATTTGAGAAAAACACGTCGATTCGCACCTGTCACAATCGCTGTGTTTTCTGCTTTGTCGATCAAATGCCAAAGGGCATGCGTGAGAGTTTGTACGTGAAAGACGACGATTATGGCATGAGTTTTTCTTGCGGAAATTTCGTCACGTTGACCAATCTTTCGGAGGAGGGATTGGAGCGCATTATTCGTTTAAAACTTTCCCCGCTCTATGTTTCCGTGCATACGATGAATCCTGAACTTCGCGTCAAGCTTTTAAGAAATCGGTTTGCCGGAAAAATAGTCGAACAGATCGACAGGCTGGCAAAGGGCGGGATTGAGCTCCATTGTCAAGCCGTGCTTGTTCCCCATGAAAATGACGGGGAAGAACTTGCCTACACGGCGCGGAAGCTCTTTTCCTATTATCCCATGGTGCGCGATCTGGCTTGCGTGCCGACGGGGATCACCAAATATCGCGAGGGGCTTTTTCCCATCTCTGACGTAGATGGAGAATACAGCAAAAAACTTCTCGATTTGGTAGATGAACTGAATGCGGAATTTGGGGTTAATTTCCTGCTTCCGGCTGATGAATATTTTGTCAAGGCGGGCAGACCGTTTAAAGAGGAAAACTTTTACGGCGACTTTGAACAGATTGAAAACGGCATTGGCATGACGAGTAAATTTTTGAGTGAGGCGCGCTTTGCGCTGGACGAACTCCCCGCTTCATTTACTTTGCCCACTGCAAAAAAGAGTTTGATCATCAGTGGCGTAAGCGCCACAGAAATCAACCGCCAATTGGCGGAAGAATGCGCAAAAAAGATAGGCAATTTATCGGTGGACGTATTGCCCGTAGTCAACGATTTTTTTGGCCCGACCGTCACCTGTACAGGCCTATTGACAGGGCGGGATATTTGTTTAGCTGTTGAACAATATCGGCAAAATGGGCATACCATGGACGAGATTATCTTGCCCGGAAATACTTTAAAGGAGTTTGAGGACGTCTTTCTTTGCGGAATGACGCTGGACGCACTTAAAGAGAAATTGCAATTTAAAAATATCCGTATCAACCGAGAAGGGGGATATGGATTCGTGGATATTCTATCTACGATAGATGAAAGAATATAAAAGAGGAGGCTATATAATATGGCAAACCCCTTGGTGGCTCTCGTTGGGCGACCCAACGTAGGGAAAAGTACATTTTTTAACAAGGTAGCAGGTCGCAAAATCTCCATTACGGAGGACAGACCGGGCGTCACGCGCGATCGTTTGTATACGGACGCAACGTGGCGTGGAAAAACGTTTACAATGGTGGATACGGGCGGTATCGAGCTCAAATCCGAGGACGTGATGTGGAAGGAAATTGCAAAACAGGCGGACGTCGCCATCGACACCGCTGACGTCATTTTGCTTTTCACGGACGGTAGAGAGGGGGTGCACGCCTCCGATTATGATGTGGCGGATATTCTTCGTCGCAGTAAAAAACCCGTCATTTTGGTCGTCAATAAAATTGATAACTATTCCCCTGAACAGGTCTTTGAATTCTATTCCTTAGGCCTTGGCGAGCCGTTTGCGATTTCGGCAGAACACTCCCAAGGGATTGGCGACGTGTTGGACGAAGCACTTATGTATTTCCCCGATACGGAAGGGGAAAGCGTTCCGTCGCTGAAAATCGCCGTCGTCGGAAAACCGAATGCGGGTAAATCAAGTTTGGTCAATAAAATTCTTGGCCATGAAAGAAGTATTGTTACGCCGATGGCAGGAACGACGCGCGATGCAATCGACACGCTGTTCTATCGTGGCGAAAAGGCGTACACCATCATTGATACGGCAGGGATCCGTAAAAAGAAGAATGTTGACGACAACGTGGAATATTACAGCAATATGCGCGCTTTTGATGCAGTGCGCAGAAGTGACGTCTGCCTGTTGGTGGTGGATGCCAACGAGGGATTGACAGAACAGGACGTCAAGATTATCGGGTATGTACACGAGCAGGGCAAACCTTCCGTCATCGTAATGAATAAGTGGGATTTGATTGAGAAGGACACCCACACGGTCAACCGCTTTGAGGCGCAACTCAAAGAGGATTTAAAGTTTATGGATTATTATAAATCCATCTACATTTCCGCAAAGACGGGACAGCGCGTGGAAAAGATCTTGGCGGCGGCTGAGGAAGTGTATGCGCACGCTTGCTTCCGAGTGCCTACCGGGGAGTTGAACGATCTCATTGGGGATGCCGTTCGTCTGCAAGAACCCCCTTCCTATTTGGGGCGTCGTATGCGCGTCTTCTTCTCGTCGCAGGTGGCCGTTTGCCCGCCCGTATTTGTCTTGCACGTCAATGATGAAAATTTGTTACACTTCTCTTATCAGCGCTATTTGGAAAATACCATTCGTCGCGCGTACGACTTCACGGGGACGCCGATTAAGGTAACCGTGCGTGAGAAAAAGGACGATGACTAAGGAAGGCTCCGGGGGCGTTTTTGTATGTGAACGCATACCTGGTATGCTCGTAATCAATTTTTTGTGGAGATAAAGTATGAAAGAATTGGCCTTGACGCAAGTTTGGTGGCAATTTCTATTGATCGCCGTTGCTTGCTATTTGATTGGTTGCTTTAATTTTGCAAAGCTCATTTCTGCCATCAAACGGCAGGATATTACGAAGATGGGCAGTGGCAATCCGGGGACGATGAACATGACGCGTGAATTTGGCTTTGGCGTAGGCGTGCTTACCTTTTTGTGCGATGCATTGAAGAGTGGTATTCCTCTCCTAATTGGTCATTTTCTCTATCGTGGATTTGTCTTTGCCGGGACGGAAGTGCTCATTTCTGATTTTATTCGGTATTTCTGTGTGTTATTTGTTATTGTGGGGCATATTTATCCCGTCACGATGGGCTTTCGTGGTGGAAAGGGAATTGCCTCAACGATGGGTGCTTTTTGGTTTAGCCTTTCCTGCGACAATCTTTGGTGGATATTAGGCGGTGGATTGATTGCTCTCTTCTTGGTTGGTTTTATAAAAACGACAAAAATGGGCTCGCTGGGCTCCTTGATTGGTGTGTCGGGCTGTACGGTAATCCAGATGATTATTTTCCTGATGCGTTATGGAAATACACAATTCAACGCATACCTGGTAGGCTTGTACATGGTTTTACTTGCCATCAATTTCCTCACATGGTGGGCGCATAGAGCGAATATTTTGCGTCTGTTGGCTGGGGAAGAACATCGCACCACGCGCAAACGTAAAAAGTAAGGCTCTGTCCCATTCTTTGTGATATAGCCAAAAAAAGAGAATAGTATATGAGAATTATTATTGTAGGATGTGGCCGAGTTGGTTTAAATTTGGCCGGAAAATTAAATGCGGACGGAAATGACGTTACCGTAGTGGATATGCAGGCTTCCAAAGTGGAAGACGTTACCTCTCGATTTGACGTTTTGGGGATTGTCGGCAACGGCGCTATGCACACGGTATTGCGTGAGGCAGGGATTCAGACGGCGGATCTTTTGATTGCCGTTACCAATTCTGACGAGATGAATTTGCTCTGCTGTGTTGTCGCGAAAAAGGAAGGGAAATGCAAGACGATTGCCCGTGTTAAAAACCCCGAATACAGCAAGGAAGTGGGGTATTTGAAGGAACAACTCGGATTGGAGATGGTTATCAATCCCGAATATGAAGCCGCTCGCAAAATTGCGCGTGTGCTTCGTTTTCCTGCGGCGTTGAAGATCGAACGTTTCGCCAAGGGCAAGGTGGAGATCATCAACATCAAGCTGAATAATGGGAATAAACTCATTGGTCTTTCCGTACAGGAAATGATGGCGAAATATCCGTCGGAGATCCTTGTCGGGACGATTGAACGCGGCGAAGAAGCCTTTATTGCGGACGGGAATTTTGTCTTTGCGGAAAAAGATATTGTTTCCTTGATCGGGCAACCGAAGTTTGTACACGATTTTTTAAAGCGCATTGACAAGCAAGAACGCGTCATCAAAAACGCGTTGATTGTCGGGGGCGATATTATCACGCATTACCTTTGCGAGCTTTTGGAGAACAGCGGAATTGCTTTAAAAGTCATCGAAAAGGAATATAAAACTTGTGAAGAGTTGAGTATCCGTTGGGACAAAGTGGACGTGATTTGTGGCAAATCGAATAAGGAACTCCTGTTAGAAGAAGGGATTGAAAATACGGACGCATTTGTTGCGCTCACCAATTTTGACGAGGAAAATATTCTTCTGTCCCTCTTTGCAAAAGAATTTGAAGGGGAGAAATTGGTTACGAAAATCAAGCGTACCGATTTTGACACCATCATCAATCGTTTAGATTTAGAAACGGTGATTTGTCCCATCAATATTGCCTCCGATATTATTTTGCGTTATGTGCGCGCAGCGCGTAACGCGCGTGGAAGCAACGTTGAAAGCTTGTATAATCTCATTCAAGACAAAGTGGAAGTATCCGAATTTTTGGTCAAGGAAAATTCTCCTATGTCGGGCATTGCTTTAAAAGATCTTAATTTGAAAAAGGATGTGCTGATTGCGGCAATTAATCGCGGGGGAGAATTGATTCTTCCGCGCGGGAATGACGTGATCTGCGCCAATGATATGGTGGTTATTATTTCCAAACATTTAGGATTGCAGGATATTACCGACGTCTTGCAATAAAGGTGGGAGAGATATGAATTACACAATTATCAAAAGGACGCTTGGTTGGATTTTGCTTTTTGAAGCCATCTTTTTGCTTGTGCCGACTATCACCGCTATCGTTTATGGAGAATGGAGTACGTTACTCTCTATCCTCATCACTATGGCAGCGTGCGCAGGCGTGGGCGGAATTTGTTTCATCGGCAAACCCAAAGGCGATACGATTTATGCGAAAGAGGGTATGGTAATTGTCGCACTTAGTTGGATCGTGATGAGTCTATTTGGCGCGCTTCCCTTTTTCCTTTCTGGAGAAATTCCCAACTACATTGATGCCTTGTTTGAAACGGTGTCTGGGTTTACCACGACGGGGGCAACCATTTTGCCCAGCGGTGAAGCGGTGGCGGCATTGCCAAAATCTCTGTTGATGTGGAGAAGTTTCACCCATTGGGTTGGCGGTATGGGCGTGCTTGTTTTCATTATGGCATTTTTACCCTTGAGCGGGGGGAGAAATATGCACATCATGAAGGCGGAAAGCCCCGGGCCGATTGTTGGAAAACTCGTGCCGAAAATTCGTAGCACGGCCATGATTCTCTATTCTATTTATGCTGGATTGACGTTGTTGGAGTTTATTTTGCTCATTGTAGGCGGAATGCCCGTGTTTGATGCGATAAATACGTCGTTTGCCACGGCAGGGACGGGTGGTTTTTCTGTAAAAGCAGACGGATTTGCAGGGTATTCTCCTTACTTACAGTGGATAGTGATCATTTTCATGTTCTTATTTGCTGTCAATTTCAACGCCTATTTCCTGATCCTTTGCAAGCGAATTAAAGATGCGTTTAATTTGGAAGTGCGGGTTTTTATCGGCATTGTTGTGGCGGCGATTGTCATGATTACTTGCAATTTGATGTGGACGTCGTCAGTGGCGTATGAATATACGTGGGGAGAGGCTTTTCGACACGCGTCTTTTGCCGTGACGTCTATCATTTCTACGACGGGGTTCGCAACGGAGAATTTTGACCTGTGGCCAGCATTTTCCAATTGTATCATTGTATTATTGATGTTTATTGGCGCGTGCGCAGGGAGCACGGGCGGCGGATTAAAGGTGTCTCGTGTGGTGGTACTCTGTAAGGGCGCTTCTCATGAATT
>JAFTMD010000007.1 GCA_017452585.1 Clostridia bacterium | reverse complement strand
TCCACTTTTCCCGTATTGGTAACGTCTACCGAAAGCTCAAAGCTCTTGCCGTCTTCAGTTTCTTTCACTTCAAAGTTAGAATAAGCAAACGTCGTATAAGAGATACCGCTACCGAAGGGGAAGGCTACGTCTTTAGAATAGTCGTATACGCCTGCATTGCCTTGATTTAAAACGTAATCTTCATATCTCGTTTCATAGTAACGATAACCAACGTAAATGCCTTCCTGATAAACAACGTAGTTTTTATTACACTTTGCAATATCGGGGTCCATATTATTCTGCGCCGTACCAAGCTTCAATTCTTCCGCGTTGGTATACGCGTAAGAACCAAAGTTCACCATAGCGGGAGAAGAATGATTATCCTTCAAGAAGGTATCCACCAATCTGCCCGAAGGGGTAATGTTTCCGCACAAAATATCCGCAACTGCGTTGATACCCGTCATGCCGACGTCACCCGTCCACAATACCGCGTCAATCGCGTAGTCGTTTAAGAAATCCAACTGCAAGGAGTTTGCGCTGTTGAGCATAACGACAATCTTTTTAAATACGCCTGCCGCCTTCATTTGCGTCAAATTGCTAAGCAAATCTTTTTCTTCCTGGCAGAGCTGTAAATAGTCGCCGTCCGTCAAATAGGCTTCCAATTCAGGCAAAGCGCTGGGAAGATCTGCGCCTTCCCCACCCGAACGAGCGAGTACAACGAGCGCTACGTCTCCATAATTAGCAAAGGTGTTCTGTAAGGGCTGGCTGTATTTACTCCAAGGCACTTCGTTGATACGATATTGCCCTTGGTTGCCGCCCGTCGTTGCAGCGTTTACTCTCTTATAACCGGAAGTTACGTAAAATTTCCAAAGATCGGGATTGACGCTGCCTTCGCCAAACGCGTCTTCCGCTTCCAATGCCGCCTTCAAACTGATGGCGTCTTCCGAAGATACCTGTCCCGAACCCGTACCGCCGTACAACAAATCAACGGAGGATTGAGAGAAACAGCTGATTTTGCTGTTCTTGGCAAGAGGAAGGGTGTTGTCCTTATTAACCAAGAGGGTTGCGCCCTCTCCTTCAATACGTTCGCAAAGTTCCTTCTCGTAAGCAACCAGTTCTTCCTTCGTTTGATATTCCGTCCAGTAACGAATGGTTGCGCCCTCTTCCGGAATAATTTCCTGCGTCTTGATATCCAGATACAAATTGATAGGCTGTTCGTAGAAAGTCATCACGGACGTTGCAACCACACAAACAATCGTCAACAATGCGAAAATGATGGTCGAAACAAACGAACGCTTTGCTTTCTTTTCTGTCTTTTGCGTCTTTTTACTCATAATATACTCCTTTTATTATTCTGCAATAATCGTATACGTGCCTGCTTTATTGATGGTGAGAACGGTATATCCGTTTTCTACCCCAACGATTGTTGCGCCAGCGCAGGTCACTTTTTCACCAAACGA
The DNA here is from genome assembly GCA_017452585.1 of Clostridia bacterium. Taxonomy (GTDB): domain Bacteria; phylum Bacillota; class Clostridia; order Christensenellales; family Borkfalkiaceae; genus Scatosoma. The sequence goes on along the minus strand of JAFTMD010000007.1, from coordinate 25,693 downwards.
CGTGGGGATACGAATCGTCCCCTCCCCTTCAATCGTCTGAACGGTGAACGTTGTCTTGCCCCCTTCTTTCATGTAGGAAACGGAGATAGTTCCCTTGCAGGTATCCGTCGTTGCGCTTGCGCTGTCAAAGAGGTTTTCAGGTTTGATTTCATAGCTTGCCCAGCCTGCTTTCGTGGGTTTCATTCCCATAAATTCAGCGGACATAATCAGCAAAGGACTTGCCGACCAACCGTGGTTGTACGTACCTTCTTCCAGCTTGAACAATTCCCAAACGGTGGAATACTTCGCATCAATCATAGGCTGATAACGGGTCTTCATTCTGTTGAGCGCCAATTCGTATTCGCCCATCTTGCAAAGCGCCTGCAAAACGAAACGTTCCATATAGGGGCTTGCGTGAAGGGAGCTCGACAAGATCAAGGCAATTTCAAAATAATCCTCTTCGCTTGCCAACCCCGTCAAAACCGCCAAGGCATTCACACGTTCGTCTACCGTCGTAGCGCTCGAATAGCCAAATGTTTTCTTGTAAACGCTTCTGAAATTGCTCTTAATAGACGTCATGCGTTCACTCAAGAATGCATTATCTGCCGTAATTCCCAAGCCGTCTGCCATCTTCTGCGCCGATTGCAAGGAATAGTAGTACCAACAAACCACGAGAAGTTCTTTATCGACGGGCGCTTCACCCCAATCGTACCAAGTCCATTCGCCGTTTCTCATCTCTACCATACCGTTGCTCTTCATCTTGTACACTTTCAAATAATTGATGAGGGCGGTATAATATGCCTGCACCGTTTCCTTATCCCCCGTCTGCATCCAATAATTATAGACAGCAGTGGAGAATGCGAGGCTCTGCACGGGAATTTCATGCGCTTTAAAGCTGGGCGCACGGCTGGGGATCAATCCGTCTTTCCCCGTCCAAGCGGTTGCCGACAAAATCATTTTCTTGGTCAATGCCGTTGCATTTTCATCAAATGCATAGTAAGCAATGTCCATTTCATTGGTTGCGTCACCCATATAAGGGCCGCGTTCTCGGTCGGGACAATCCATATACGTGTCGCGCATACAGATATCCACCGTATTTGCGCACTTCTCCCAAAGAAGGTTCAAATCTTCGTCGGAAGAGGTGAAATTGCCCACCTGTTCTTGGTTATAATAACTTCTTCTATACCCAACGCCTTTCAAGGTAACGCCCGATTCCACTTCCAAAATGAGCTGAGAACCCGAACGCCAAGGATAGCTTTCATACGCCTGCTCCCCTTCCTTCGTAACGTAGGTGTCCTTGAAGGTATAACTCGTCGTATTGCCGATTTGGAAGGTATCCGGGTAATAGGTAATCTTCTTGCCTGCAGGAGCATCCAACTCGAAGTAGGCAGAATATTGCATATTTTCCGGCAAATCCAAAACGATCGTCGTATCCTTCGTAAAGGTGGTTTGGTTTTCTCCAAGATTGAGCATAGCCACGTCGTCAAAGGCAATGAGGGGAATAATCGATTGGTACAAATCACCAAAGGGAAGATTGCCGGGTTTTGCGATTAAGCTTGCGTTTTCCCAAGCGGAATCGTCAAAATTCTTGTCCATAAACTTCCCAACACTATCCCTTGCGTCATACCAAAGATCACGCTCTGCAAGCATGGAAATCTGCGGATAGTTGGGGTATGCGTTTCCAAGAAGCATTCTGTTTTTGTAAGCGGTCAAACGCAACACTTTACAGCTTGCGTCCGATTGCACCGTTTGGTTGCCCGCCTGCATTTCAAACAGTAAACCGCCCTGTACGTTCCCTTCGCCAAGTTCCTGTTCCCCGTCGATGGAAGAATCCCCCGATCTGCCGTTGTAGGCAACCAAGAAGGCAAGCGTATTCTCCCCTTTCTTTAAATTTTTCAAAGTGACGGTGTCATAGTAGCTATCATAAAGGGTAGGGCCACGTTTGGTGCTTCCGTCGTAAACGGTGAGTTCGCCATTCACCCAAAGGAAGTATTTAGATTCCGCGGACACATACATGGTAGCCTCTTCCACGTCTTTATCGAGGGTGAAAGTCTTTCTGATTGCCACGTAAGAATCGTCCGACGTCGTCTTTGTCCAAATCCAATTTGCCGTGAAATCCGTCTTCTTGTACCCTTCAATCGCAGTTCCGTATACCAAGTCCTTTTTATCGGGTTTGCCCGTTTCAGGAACAACCGTTTCCAAAGGCGTTGAAGAGGAAGAGGACGAATCCCCATTAAGCCCTGCAAGAATCCCTTCTAAAATCGAACAGGAAGCGCAGGAAAGCAACGTAGATACAGCGAGCATGGAACTTACCATGATCGCGCTTATTTTCTTCATTTTCATCCTTTTCACCTATTAAAAGAGGGCGACGAGCGTTTGCTCGCCACCCTACTTACTTTTTTTACTTAAGCAGCCGTGATGGTCATGGTGCTATTGGTGGTATTAAGCGTCCAGCTCAATCCCTTGATCTTCGTCCAAATACCCGTAAGCATGGGGTTGGTGGGTTCTTCTTTTGCCGTCAAGGTAATAACGCCATTTTCAGCAACCGTGTAGGTGCATTCGAATCCGAGACCGTAGCCTGCATACGCTTCATCAGCATACTTACATTCGGTATCGCTCAAAATCGTAATACTGCAGGTCATATCACCCGACGTACCAACGTATTTGATGTTCATGGTCTTATCTGCTTCGTTAAGAACCCACTTCAAATCCTTCATTTTTGCCCAAATACCCTGAAGCATAGGATTGGTAGGTTCTTCTTTTGCCGTCAAAACAAGCTGACCATACTGGTTCTTCGTGTAGGTGCATTCGAATCCGCTAAGACCCATTGCAACGTACGCTTCGTTTGCATACTTACATTCGGTTTCGCTCGTAACCGTGATGCTGTAAGTTGCGCCGTTATAGGAACCGGTGTATTTTACTTCTGTAGGAGCAACAGCGCCCATGTTGGGGATTACGGTGTAATCTTCACAAACGAAGTTATAAACGATATCATAACCGCCACCCATGGAATAGGTGTATTCGAAGGAAGCTTTCTTATCTTCGATCGTAGCTTCTACAACCGTTTCGCCAACGGTTACGCTGAAGGAACCGTCTGCCTTTGCATACGTACCCTGTGCAAATTCGGTATAACCGGAATACATCAATACAGTGCCGTCTTCCTGTACGTAAACGGTACCGCCGGTGGGTTTACCTTCTGCGTCCTGGCTCAAGAATTTAGCAACGGATGCGGGTTCTTCAAAGGTCAACTTTCTTGCCTGAATAAACGCGTTATCGTCTGCGTACGTCTTGCCTTCGCCACCGGAAAGAGTCGTCTTTCTCGTGAAGGACATACCAACAACGAGGGGGAAGTTCAATTCGAAGGAGTAAACGCCGGCAACGTCATACGCATAAGCCGTAATGTCGTTGGTCGTCGTGCCGTCTTCTTTATGTACAGCCAATTTGATCTGCAAGCAGTCAACGCCGTCTTTCTGCGCTTCTTTCCAAGTACCCTTCATGTATTCTGCATTGTAGTTTCTGTTGGTTGCTGCGTCACTTGCATCATAGTTGAAAGGATTGTAACGAGCCAAAACAGCGGTGCCGTCTTCGTTTAAGTTCAACATGAAGTCAAAGCCGTTGCCGAGCGCAGCCAAGTTTTCTTTGAATTCACCCGTGAGCTGATAGCTCTTCTTTTCAACGGGAGCAGGTTCAGAGGACGAGCTGTCTTGAGGGCCAAACCCAGGAATGTACTGTTCTAAAAGAGAACAAGATGCAAGGCTTGCGATGGTGCTCAAAGCGAGAACGCCAGCCAACAATTTGGTTGTAAGTTTTTTGAATGTCATAAAATTTCCTCCTTGTCCAATACGGACATATTTTTTTTCTTATTTTTTGCGCTGCGCGCATATTTCTTTGGTTATTATACAATATATATTTCTCTTTTCAAGGACTATCGCGTAACATGCCCTTACTACCGCGTAAGTTGCCTAGAAAATTGACGGTTGCCAAAAAGGAATTTTATTCCCAAAAGCCCCCGTCAATTCCTTTATGTTAAGGAGTTAGCCATTCTATTTTTTAACTGCGGCAAAAGCCTGCAGAGAGACGCTTATTCCTTAAAAGATGCAAGAATGGAAAGCAATGCGGTAATGGTGAACGCAACTGCAAACACTATCGCCAACGTCAAGTTTCCGCCGAGGAAGTTTACCCCCGTCAAGGCATCAGCCAAGGGGTATGCCGATTCTACGTAATGGCTGGCTACCGCTACCGAATAGCAAGCTACGGGCAAGATTCTGCCAAATTTCACTTTGCTTGCGCCAATGGTAAGCCCCAAAAGACCGCCAACGAGCATCAAGAGGAAATTTTGCATTTGGAAAACACGATCCACCGCCCCCTTTGCGCCCAATTGATAAACTGCAATATAGCCCAGCGCGGAAAGAATTGCCACAATCCCTGCGAATTTCGAAAGGCGCGCACCTGCCGTCTTTTTGACCTTTTCCTTGCCTACTTTATTTACTTTTCTTGCCATTTTATGCCTCCTTCTTTCTGCCATACGCCGTTACAACGAACATAACTGCGGACGCCAACGTCAATACTCCAACCGCAACGCAAACTCCGATGGTTGCAGGTTGCCACCAAGGCACGAAGTCTTGCACTTCCACTTCATTGGAAAGCCCGTTGATATGATTGGAACGGCTCATTGCATAGAAGTAATGTTTTGCAGCGTCTCTCACTCTCGACCACATATATCCGTCTTTGACGTTGATCAAAAGTTTCTTCGCGTCGTTGGAACGGTTAGGATCGTTGTTGAAAAGTTCGCTTCCTGCGTGGATACAATCTTCCGTAGACATATAGGAAACGGAGTCCTTGGAAGAGTCGGTCATATTGATGCCCTTGAAGCCCCATTCTTCACGAAGAACGGTCTGCATGGTTTCATAGTCCGCCGCCGTAGGCTTACAACCGATACGGTTGAACGCCGTCATCAAGCCCAAGGAATTGTCGTCTGCAAGCGCCCCTTCAAAGCCCTTCAAAGGCCCTTGACGGTAGGTCTGTTCGGTCATGAAAGTTGCCACGCCGTGACGGTTGGTTTCCTGATCGTTGCCTGCAAAGTGCTTAATCGTGGTTACCAAGCCCTTTCTTGCCATTTCACCCGTCTGCACTGCGCCACAGATATAGCTCATATTGGCGTCTTCCGAGTAATATTCAAAGTTTCTGCCCGAGTAGGGAGTTCTGTGCAAGTTTGCGCCGGGCGCGTAGATATGACGGAAACCGATGTAGTAGGATTCTTCTGCAAAATAGAAGCCTCTTTCCGTGATTCTTTCCTTGCTGAACGTAGAAGCGATTACGACTTCCGCGTTGAAGAGTACGCCACCCTGATGTCCGTCAGGACCGTCACCGCCCGAATATGCGGGCATATTTACCGATTTGAAAGCGGCAACACCCATTTGGTCGCCAAGTACCTGACAAAGTTCATTGACCGTCAACTGGTCGACGAATTTATCCCACGTTTCGTTGTCTTCAAAGGGTACGTCCTTCATATCGAGGAAGGTAAGCCCGTTGTCTTGCGCAAACTTAAACGCGGAAATATTAGGAGCGTCTGCAGGTTTTTCATACTGCGAATTTTCCATCAAATCCTTGATTTCTGCGGTTGCCGTAACATTTTTGATCGCTTCAGGGAAGGTATTCCAATCCGCTCTCGTCATATAAGTAACCGATCCGGGGATAAAGTAGTTCAAATCTCTGTCTGCAAACAGGTTGGATACCACTTTGCCCGTTCTTTGCGATTTGGCATACGTTGTATTGTCGAGGGCGTTCAAGCTTTCCTTCTGCGTCTTGTTTGCGTTTCCTGCTACGGTGTTGCCTTCTTCGTCGTAAAGCCCGGTTACTCCTCTCGCGCAAAGCACGTTGTTGAGCGCGTCGTGCGCGTTGTTACCGATTGCGAAGTAGTAATCCCCTTCGTCGAATACGTAACAGCCCTTCTGCGTCGTATCTGCGCCGTTGATTGCTTTTTCGTCGTAGGTTGCGAAGATATAATCGCTGAATTCTAAGGTAACGACGTCCGATTCCCCTGCCTTCAATGCCTTCGTCTTATCAAAATCGACAAGCTGAATGGCAGATTTTTCCGCCTGGCCTTCCGTCCAAGGAAGCTGAATGTAAAGCTGTACGACGTCACGAGATTCACCCGTATATCCTTCCGCGCCGTTGTTGGTAACTTTAACTTCCGCTTTCACGGTGTGCGTTTCTTTATTCCAAACTACGGAAGTGAGCTCCTGCGTGAAATCAGCGTAGGACATACCGCTACCAAACGTGTAAGCCATTTCGTCTGCATAGTTCCATGCGTTTCCTTGGCTTGCAAAGACACCCTTGGAAGAGGTGGCGTTGTGAATACCCAAAACGCTGTCTTGATAACGAGTTTCGTAGTATTTATAGCCTACGTAGATACCTTCTGCATACACCAAATAACGATCCTTATACAAGGTGTTGAGGTTGGTGAATTGAAAATCCCCTGCGTTCTGCATAGCGGGCGAGGAGAGAGAATTGGTTGCATACGTATCTGCAAGTCTGCCGGAAGGATCTGCTTTACCTGCAAGCATTTGCGCAACCCCAAGATAGCCGTACGCACCGGGGTAACCGATCCAAAGACAAGCGTCTACACCATATTCTTCCAACCAACCCAAATCCATCGCGTAACCGCTGTTTACAAGCACGATAACTTTGTCGAACTTGTTAGAATTTTTAATGAGGTTGAGCAAATCCTTTTCTTCCTGATGCAAAGAAAGTTCGGGTACGCCAACGGGGCCGTCCTGCCAAATGCCGTCCAAGCCGTGGTTGAGTTCCCCTTCTTCCCCGCCGTAACGGCGAAGCACGACGATTGCCGCGTCATTGTATTTGGAAGCGTACGAGGATTCGAGATTCTGATAAGAGGAAACGGGAATTTCACCCAAGTTTCCCTTTTTGCTGTAAGAAGTATTCGCGCTCTTCATCATGTTGTACATGGTGTCGTTCACTTCGAATCCTTCCGTCTTTAATGCGTCATAAAGATTGATACCTGTATTGGCAGGGCCACCGCTACCGCCGTGATAAATGGAGTTTACCGCGCCACTACCAAACAAGGTAACCGATTTCTGTTGCAAAGGAAGGGTGTTTTCGTCATTTTTGAGCAGGACGCTCCCTTCGATCTGCGCGTCGATAATATGCTGTTTCAAGCCCGCGCGCATTTGTTCTTGGTTTTCAAAGTCACTGGGGTAATAGTTGGTATTCTCATCCACTTCTACGGAGGGAGCCAACGTACCGAGGAATAAATTGACATCGCCCGCTCTTGTAAATGCCAAGTTCGTCAAAAAGATACAAAGGCATAATACAAGAATGAGGAGGGATGTCATCCCTCTCCATTTCTTATAATTTTTCATAAATTGAATCCTTTTCCTGCCTTAAAATTATTTTGTCTTGGGGAAGGTAAGGGTGATGTAATCGAAGGAAGCTTTTACCGTGTTTGCCTGTGCGGTCGTTGCTTCAAACGCGTTTCTTGCCAAGTATTCTTCAGCAGTCGTGTTGGGGGTGTTTGCGTCAATGATGGGCTGACCAGTACCCATATCCACACCGGAAGGAACTCTCGTAGCCTTACCCATTGCTTCCGTCCAGTTTGCGGTGTCTACATAGTAGTTGCCGTCTGCATTGTAAACGATTCTCGTGGGGGAGGACAAGGAGATGTCCAAAAGATCGGTGTCAAGTTCGTTCTGAACTGCCGTGTAGGTGCCGTAATATTTCGTAATTTTGTTTTCTCTTTCATTTGCAGAAGCTGCATTACCTTCTTCGGGAAGTACAACTGCAGAGAACTGCGAAGAGGAAACGATCAAGCAATAGGTGCCGTCTTCGTAGATGGTGAGTTCTTGATGCGTAAACGTCGTCAAATAGTAGTTATAGGTAGGACGCATATTTGCATAAGACATCTGGCTAGGGGAAAGATAAACGCCTTTAATTGCAGCTTCGCCGCCGCCCAAAAGGTCACCCAACATTTCGCATCCTGCGAAAGAAAACATTGCTACCACTGCCAATACAAGGGCAGTCATCCATTTTGTGAATTTCTTCATTTTTCCTTTACTCCTTTGGAAATTATTTTATTTTGAAGCAGTTTTGCTTCTGTGCCCTCTATTATAAAACATTCCCCTCCCCCTTTCAATAAACACCGCGTAAACTGTTTTTACCACCGCGTAGCTTGTCCCTCGTGACGCACACAAATTGCAAATAGTGCAAATGGCGCGGTCAAAACGACAACTTACGCGGTTATTTTGTAAATACGCTTGACATTTTTTCTATTTATGGTAAACTATATTTAGACACAATGATTGCCTAGCCATTCAATGCCGAAAAAAAACCTCTTTTAGGTGGGTTCGTATTATTCTTGGCTGGCTAAAGTTAAGGAGTTTTAAGGAGTTTTAAGAATGTTTAAGATAGCCATTGTTGAAGATGAACTATCTTGTATTGACGTACTCAAAAAGCATATTATGCAGTACGGAGAAGAATACAAGATTTCTTTTCAAATTCAAACTTTTAAAAATGCCATCGTGTTTTTGGAGAATTATAAACCGGAATACGATATCATTTTTATGGACATTAAAATGCCCTATATGGACGGCATGACCGCTTCTCATAAATTGCGCGAGCTCGACAATGATGTCCTCCTCTTTTTCACAACCAGTTTAGGGCAATACGCCATTCAGGGTTATGAAGTGAGCGCCTTACATTTCTTGGTCAAACCCATTGGTTATTTTGAGTTTGCTTTGAAATTTGCTAAGGCGATTGATATTTTAAGTAGGAAAAATCGAAAGGGAGAGATTCTCATTCCCACTGAATTTGGCATTAAAAAACTCCAAGCTGACCATGTTTTATACGTTGAAGTAACCAATCATCATTGTACTTACACCACGGTAGACGGCGAATATAAGCAATATGGTTCTTTAAAATCGGTGGAAGAAATTCTAAAGGAGTATTCCTTCTACAGATGCAACAATTATACCTTAATTAATCTATTCTACGTTGATGGGATTATGGAAAATTTCGTAACCGTCAAAGGGAAACAATTTGAGTTTAGTCGCCATAAGAAAAAACAATTTATCGAGGCGTTCGTTGCCTACACAAAAGGAGGTTAATGCTTATGTTAGCCTGGATCACTTCAGTTCTCGGAAAATACACCTATAACACCTTTTCTCTCGTGCTGTTCTTTTGGCAATGCGCGAGTATACTCATCATTATGATGCGAAAACATGAAAAGCACAACTATTTTCTCCTTCGCGTGATTGGCTGCCTCGTATTGGGAACGTTGATCTGTTACGGAACGGCCATTGTCAATACGGAAATTACCGAAGGCGCCTATCTCATCACGCGTTTGCTTTGCTATAATACCGTTTCCTGTCTTACGATTGGAATGGTTTTGATCTGCTATAAAGCAAAAATCTCGGAAAAACTGCTTTGCTGGTGTTCTTCCCTTGCCATTTATCAATTTATCGGCAAATTTTTCCCACTCGTACAACAACTGGCTGGCATTGACGAAACGACCACTATTTCCTTTATCCATAGCGGAACTCCCCTTTGGTATGATTGGATTCTCTATGCAATCTTTCACATTGGCGGATATTTACTTCTTTTAAAGATTTTCAGCCGAAAGGATTTTTTGAGTGAAAATATACAAACAACGGCAAATCTTGTGGGCGTATCCTTGGTCACCACCATTTTCGTCAACGGCGTTATCTGCGCGGCGCGCCCCTTTGAAAAGGAAAGCGAGGCGCTTACCTTGATCGTTAAAATTTTCTCTATCGTATTCAGCCTTGGGATCTTGATTATCTGCTCGAACATCTTTGCGGAAAATAAAAGCAAGGAAGAACTGCGCATCATCAAATCCTTGCTCAATCAGGAAAAACAACAGTATCGAAACATCAAGGCGAATATGGATTTCATAAATATGAAATGCCACGACTTAAAACACATTTTGCACAAATTTGAAAATAAATTGGACGTCTCTGAAATAGAGGAATTAAAGCAAGCGATTGAGTTTTACGACAACTCCTATCAAACGGGCAACGACATTGTAGATATGCTTCTTTGCGAAAAGAATTACGAGTGTCAAAAACAGGAGATCAAACTCAGCTGTATGGCCGATTGCAGCCGGTTAAACGTCCTTTCCAACTCCAAAATTTACTCCCTGTTTACCAATATTTTAAACAACGCGATTGAAGCGCTTAAAAAGGTGGATAACCCGGAAAAGAAAATTATTTCCCTCACCGTAAACAATACGGACGAAGGGGTGGAAATCGAGGAAAGCAACTATTTATCCTCTCCCTTGCAATTTACGGGCAACCTTCCCCTTTCGACGAACGATGACAAAAATAAACACGGCTATGGGATTAAGTCGATTAAATATTTGGTGGAACAATACGGCGGAAACGTACAGATTTTCGCCACGAACAATATCTATCGAATCCGCGTATTTTTGCCTTATAAATAGAGGTATATTTAAAAAACGAGGCACCCATGTATGCGTTGAGATAGAAAATAGTGCACATAAAAGACGTTTTGGCTTAAAACCAAAACGTCTTTTTATCCCAGGATTACAACATTTCCAAATGTTCAATTCCGCTATCGTTGCGCTCGTTATTTTTCAGGCAAGCCTATATTTCTCGACGTCCTCTTTCTCCCTTATGCCTTTTCAAAACCTACGAGTACGCCGCCTTTTTCTGCGTAAAAGCTGCAAAGACCTCTTAACTTATGTATTTCGATCTGTACACTTCTAAATTTGGCAAGAATCAATTCCTTCAAACGCTCGGCAGCTGATTCATTTTGACAATGGGCAATGCTGATTTTTCCCAGTTTAAAGCCCTCTGTTTCCAAGCAATTTACGAGCATTTCAAGCGCGCGACGTTCCCCTTTGGATTTATGCAAAGGTTCAAGCGTTCCTTCATTGCTTGCTTTTCCAACAATACATATCCCGATAAGCCCCACCACTTTGGCGACGATCGGCGATATTCTGCCGTTGTTTGCGAAGTTCTTTACGGATTTTAACATAAAGACAAGCCCCGTCTTTTTCATATACGCCGTCACGCATTGACAAATATCCTCATAGGACATATCTTTCTCAATGCACTCCTCAATCTTCTCAATAATCAAGCTGATTTCAGGGCCAGCGGAGAGCGTATCGAATACGTGAACACGCTTACCTGTATGCTCCTCTTCGTAGATCTTCTTTGCCGCACAGGCGGAATTATAACTTCCTGAAAGGCCGCTTGTAATCGTAACGCAGAATACCTCATCCGCGTCACCAAACGCCTCAAGCCAATCGTTCGTATTCGGACAAGAAGATTTTGACTTGCCTTTAAGTTGATATAAATAGTCCGCCATACCGTCAACATCAAGAAGTTCATCATCAATAAACTCGCGCTCAGCGGTAATAATTTTCATAGGTGCCGTTTCAAACTCTGCGTGCTTCAATGCAAACAAATCACAGGATGAGTCCGCAACAATTTTAATTTTTCTCATAAATACCTCCTACTATTTAATAAAAATTTTTAAGCTTTTTTGTCATCAATTGCTGTTTGTGACCCTTTCAAGATTGTCACAAATAATCGTAAGACAGCGGTAAAACTCAACCCTTTCCTCATCTGTCAAGCCTATACTAACCTTATCAAGAACACTGTTGATTTTGTCGCAAAGTTCTTTGCCCACTGTATTGCCCTTTTCCGTAAGCATGATCGGGCTGTTATATCTTTTAACCGCTTTGGATTCGCAAAAACAAAATCCGTTTTCTTCAAGATAATCAATGGCGCGGGAAATGGTTGCCTTATCTTCTTCGCAACGCTCGCACAACTCGGTGGCTGTCAAGGATTCAGCAGCATACAGATAATACAGGCAAGATACGTGCGTTGCGCGAAGGCCGTATTCCGCCACCTCCTGATTCTCGATTTTTCTGATGTTTCGGCTGATTTTATTGATTAACACTGTAAATGTCTCAAAGCGTTCTTTCATTTGTACCCCCTTTCTACTTGTTGAGATTTCAACAAGTATATTATTAGTATACCACAAACTTGTTGATATGTCAACAAGTTTTTAAACATTGACGTTCGATTATTTTGTAAAACTTTTTTCTCAAAAACAGAAACTATGGTTGATGTCCCCAGCTCCTTTCTGAAGGCATCATGGGCATATATTTACGTGATTTTAAAGAAAAACACAACGATAAATATGCAAAATGAGGCACCCATGTATGCGTTGAGATAAAAAAAGCTGTTCGAGAGATTTTCTCGAACAGCTTTTTTACTTTATTTTTTATTCAGGCTTACACTACTCTTAGAAGGTAAATTTATGCAATTTCCTTCATCACAGCAACGCCGTTTTCTACACTTACGGTAAAGCGTTTGCCACCCAACGTCTTGATCGTGTACGTTGTGCCGTCTAAAGTGCTTTCCGTCACGATATACGTATTTCTATATAAGGCGAGCAATACCACCTTGCCGTCTTTAACGCCGATATACGTTTTTCCGTCTGCCGACTTCACACCATCCGTCGTTTGCGATTCCACCGTTACGGTAGGCGTTTCGCCGTCAGCAATCGTGATCTCATACATGGTTACCGCAAATGCACCATTTTCGTCTTCTTCACCCTTGACGATATAATAGAATTTTCCGTCAATCAAAAGTCTTCTATCCGCTTTCAAGACGTTTTCACCTTGCTTGAGTACAATAGAGGGAAGATACACGTCGCCAATCTCGATAGAGTCTTCTTCCGTCGTCAACACGCGTCCGTATTCTACCGTATAGCCGTTTGTTGTTGCCGTCTGCAAACGGGTAAGCGCCGTCACCGTATAGCCGTATACGTTGTACGCGGTATGCAGGTATGCGTTGAAATAAAGTCGATAGACGAAACCATCCTTTGCCGTGAACTGCATTTGATGCACATCCGTGCTTTCGTCATACGCATACGTTGCGTTTTCAAAAGCAATCACGTCGCCGTTTTCATCAGTCAAGCCACTACTTTTGCCAAATACAGCCTCTTTTACAGAGCGCGCTGTCACATTTCCAGCCTCGTCATATTCGTAACAAATGACAAACGAACCATAACTGTTGCTGATAGAAACATTGTAATTGACAAGATATTGATAATTTAAATTCAAATAGGTATTGGAGTATACCTGGCGCTCGTAGCGCATTCCCAGCACTTGATACGTATTGTTTTCACCATCATACGTCACCTCGATATCAAAGTGATAATCACCGATGATCACATACATGGTAGCCTCGTCGCCCTCTTCTGCCACTTCGCGGGTTACGGTACAATCGACTTTTTCTCCGTCATAAACGACCGTGCCGTTTACCGTAAATTCCTCTTGACCAGAAGGTTGGAAGGTAAGGTTTGCCAACGCATCGTCGTATTTAGAGGTATTGCCCTCCGCGCGAGCAAAGCTGATGGAAAGCCCGTCATTGACGTAATAATTCTTTCCGTTATAGTTTTTAGAGGTTTCAAACCCATTCGTGAAGAATTCTTCCGCTGTAAAACCGTACGCCGAAGCATTGTTTTCGTCATAGGTATACACCGTGATAACGCCGTTGTCTTCATAATAGTAGCGACGCGTTTCTCCGTTGAACACCGCAAGCCCATATTCATAGAAGAACAAGGTGTCGAGATCTGCCGTATAATAGCCCACCGTCTCAAAGGTGTAGGCGGTTGCCGTGCCCTTTTCCGTGTCGTATTTGTAGATGCAAGACTCGTTTCCGCCTTCAAAGAACAACAGATTTTCCGTGATCAATACGTACTTACCCTCCGTCTTCACGCCCTGCGCATCCAATTTCGTCGCCTTGCCGAAATCTTCCAACATGAGCATCGACCAATTTGCGTGATCAATGTACATGTTCACCGCGTCCTTATCGCTGACAGTAAACGCCTTATAGACGTTCCCGCTGAGCGTAATCGTTCCCAGTTCCCCAACCAATACGGTTGCCGCCTGCTCGGGAAGGGTGTACTGCAACGTATATACGTCGTTTACACATTGGTAGGTTCCTTCGCAAAGATCCTTTCTTTCATATTCGTCGGTATCCCCCACCTTTTCCATGGTATATACCGTGAGTTTATCGTAGCCGTCGAATTCCAAATACAGCTCGTGCCACAAGCCATTTTCAACGAGCAGGTACGAACCGTACTCCTCGCCACGCATCGTAAAGGTTTTGTCCTCCTTCAAATCGAAATACCGATAGGTGTCACCCATCAACATACCGATGAAGTTTTCCCCTTCCACGATATAGGCGCCGGAAATTTTATCCTGCCCAAATTCGTTGTACTTTGCAATATACCCAAAGCCGTCCACACTGAATGTTGCGCCGTCCAAAGAGGTGTATTCTCCGCTGTACGTATCACTGTATTTTCCAAAACAACGAACACCGCCTGCCGTCACTTCGATAAACTTAAACGTAATCGTATTATCTTCAGCAGTAAACGTATAAATTCGCGCATTGAACGTGAGATCGCCCGTGATGTCAACCTTGCCGTAGGTTTCCGATTTGGATACCTCTTCACCGTCCTCGTTTGTCGTCACGAAGGTGTATTTTGCACCGCCTTCGCCGTCCAACATCAGATATACGTTGAAATCGATGTCGCCTTCTTCATTGCGAAGATATACCTGGTAAGGCAAATGCTTCAATTCAACAAAGGTATGGTTTTCCTCATCCAACTTGATATAACAAGCCTCGTCGCCAAGCAGGAGGGTCGTATATCCGTCCTCAATGGTGGTATATGCGCCCGAAAGCATATCGCCTATGTCTTTCTTATAGAACGCAAACCCGTCCACGAGCGTCAACGTTGCAGAGCCATCCTTCGTTTTATATTCCGTCACGTGTTCGCCCACCGTACCGTCCGTTTCCACGGAAGCTTTCCAATACGTCACACTGTACGAGGTGGATTCGCGATCCAAGGCAAACACAAAGGACTGCACTTTGCTGGGATCTAAAGGCGAATCAGCGATAAATGTACGGTCGAAATATTCCGTCACCGTATATGCGTAATAACCGTCGTCATTCGCCGTGTACGAACCCTTGGAAACTTGTTCCAACTCATCCGTCACCGTATTGTATCCGTACAAGGACGCCTCGTTTTGCGACTCTATCACAAGCAACACGGACGTATATACCTTACCATTGTGCAAATAACGGTATTCTGCGTAATCAGCGGAGAGCAATTTTGCCGAATATGCACCTTTGCTTTCTTCCGTTGCCGACGCTTCGTTGGATAACGCAAACTTATACACCTTGTCGTTGTTTGCGTGCAAGGTAACAATCACCCCTCCAAACGCCGAAGTTTCCGTGGTATACCAGCCCGTTACAGTGCTGCTGTCCGTCTTGTACGTACCCTCAGAAATGCCGTTTAAGGTAAGCGTGCCACCTTCAGCCACTTCAAACGTACCGTCCGCCCAATCGGTGTACACCGCATAGCCCTTTTGACGATTGATCGTCATAATACGCACCGTCATCACCGTTTGCGTGCCACTCGTCAAGGTGAGCAGATCATCTTCCAGCGTATAATTATAATTTGCCGAACCCGCGTTCGTTTTATAGGTAGCCATTCCATAGCCATTTAAAGTAAGCGTAGCTTCGTCCGATCTGCGCAAATTACCATTTTTATCCAAAGCAAAGGAAACCAACTCTCCCAAGTCCAACTCTGCGTCGTTGCGCACCTGGAATGAGTCGTACTGTTCCCCCTTTTCAGTGGCAACGCCAACAATGAATATCATTTTCTTGTTCGCCATCCCGCCTTCCGTAAACGTTGCTTCGTAATGGTCGTCATCATTGAAAATATACGTACCTTTGGACGTTGAAACGGTGCCGTCTTCCTCCGTTACCGAATATGTAACTCCGTTATACGCATCCAATTCTATCTTCGTCGATTTAACGATAGCTTTATCTTCAAAGAGGAGATAGGATTTTTCTGCGCGCTCGCTGTTTTGATAGGTATAGGAAATCCCGTTTTGCACCTTGCCTTGCAACACGACGGTATTATCGTCGCCTTTGAAAACAAAGCTCTTATCCGCCGCCGTATACGCGCCTTTAAACAACAAACCTTCGCGCAGGAGATATACCACGCCGTCCGCGTTTTCGTTGTAAAGATAAATCTTATCTTCACTGCCGAAAATATCCGTATATACTTGCGCCCATACGGCGTACAGCGTCACTTTTTCAGTGGGGATAAGCTTTGTGGAATCTACACTGCCCTGCACAGTCAGCTTCTTATCCAAATGGTTGTTTGCATATTGCAAAGCGCCGTCCTTTTTCGTTGACCAGCCAATCAAAACGTAGCCGTCCATCGTATAATCAGGCACCGTAACCCCTTCGCCTTTCTTCACGACAACCGTTTCCTTAAGCCCCGCAACCCCTTTGGGATAATTGGGCATGAACGTAACCTCAACCGATTGCTCGAAATAGTGCTTAAACACATTTTCCGCTGCATTTTCCGTCAAAACTTTCTCTTTTACGGTGTTTTCGTGTTCGATTTCTGTATATCCTTCCAGCTCTGGCTTGGATTCGATATTCGTCCCCACATAATTGTATTTCACGCTGGACTCTTCCGACTTAACATAGCCGCTCCCGTCCGCCTTCGGCAACCAAATCTCAACCGTGTAGCCCACCTTATATTTTGCCGTAAGCGTCATGTCTGAAGTAACCGTTCTACTTTTGACAAGCTCTCTCTCTCCGACAAACCACGCGCCAAACGTAAGCGTACCTTTCGTAGGCACGTAATTTTTCACCGCCTCGTATAAGTTGACGCCGTTTTTTAAATAAATCTTGCCGTTTGGAACGCCTTCCAGCGTGCCACCGCCCAAATTCAACGTAACCGTCCAAAGCTTTTCCCATTTTGCATAGTAGGTGACATTGCCTTCCGCAACAACCGAAGACACCGGCTCCCCTTCAAACGTTTCCGTCGTGTACCAACCTAAAAAGTTGTATCCCTCTCTCTCAGGCGTGGGCAATGCATAAGTCTGCCCCAGTTCCACGGCTACGTCACTGATTTCAACGCCACCATTCGTGTTGAACACATACGTAACCATTTCCTTTTCTTCCTTACAGGATGCCAAAGCACCGCCCATAGCACCCGTAAGCAGCGCCAAACTGGCCGCCGCCACAAGTTTTTTGAATTGCTTCATACCTTCCTCCTTTTTCTATGAATGAAGCGCGGCTAATCCGCCGCCAAAACCATTCTTACGCATAAGAACTTATTTCTTATTATATCACACTCACATTGATAAGTTACTTGTTTTCCAGAAAAATCGACAATGAAAATCGATTTATAATTTGCCAAAAATAGGGAACAAAATCACTCGTTCCCTATTTTGACAATAAACACTATTTTCGTTAGACCGTTGCTTCTTCGCCTTCCACCACGGGAGGTTGTTCAGGTTCGGATTCTTCTACGCCCTCTTTCCAGATTGCGTACACCTTCGTACCTACGGGAACGTTGACAAGCTCCGTCGCTCCGTATTCACATTCCTCTGCCGTTTTTGCGTCCGCCTTGGTAGACCAGCCGACGAAAGTATATCCTTCTTTATAAGGCGCTGTAACGAGCTTTAATTCGTTTGCGTATTCCACGTTTATTCCACTGGTTGCGCCCTCTTTTTCGCTGATCGTCACGGAAACGACGTGCTCGTTTCCTGCGGTTGCTTCACAGCCCCAAACGACGGGACGATAGGAAGAATTCCAGAAAGTATCCCAGCCCTCGGGTTTGCTTGCGTTTTCCACATAAAGCGTCAAATTTTCGCATCTATAGAATACGTGTCCGCCCATCGTCGTGATGGCATCGCTAACCACAACGCCCGTCAATGCGGTACATTTGCCAAAGGCAAACTTACCCACGTTTTTGACGTTGTCGGGGAATACCACGTTTTTCAATGCGGAGCAATCGAAGAAGACGTAATTGCCAAGCGTCGTTACATTTTCACCGAAAGTCACCGATTCCAAGTTTGCGCACTTATAGAATGCGTAATCGCCGATATATTCTACGCCACCCGTAATTTCCACAGCAATTAAGCCCTCGCAATTAACGAACGCATACCTGCCTATGCTCTTTAAGCTGTTGCCAAAGGATACACGCGCCAAGCCACTACAATTATAGAAGGCGTAATCCCCAAGGTTTTCCACACTGTGGGGCAAAATCACGTATCTAAGCTTAACACAAGCGCCAAACGCTCTGCTGCCAATCGACTTTAACCCGTTGTTAAGCGTGATATTTTCCAGCAAGGAACACTGATAGAATGCGTAATCCCCAATGCTTTCCACGTTGCTGGGAATCGTTACATTCGTCAAAGCTTCACACTGATAGAATGCGTAAGCGCCAATGCTCTTCACTGTTTCGGGAATAGTAATATTCTTGAGCGCACTACATCTACAGAACGCATAATCGGGAATACTCGTAAGTACTTTATCTTCACTTCTTTCCGCAAATTTGACATCCGTCAAAGATTCGCACTTATTAAATGCGTACGCTTCGATCTCCGTCACGGATGCAGGAATGACGATGCTCTTCATCTTTGCGCCGTTGAAGGCATATGCACAGATACCAATCGTATCCTCTTTCAGCGTAACCTCTCCACTAAGCGAACCGTTATAGCCAACTACCCATTTCCCTACGTAAATAACGCCACCTTCTTGCGCTTTGGCAATAGCGGTGTTATAGAATGCATAGAAACCGATTGTTTGCACGCTGTCGGGCAACACGATTGTGGAAAGAAGGGTGCAGTTATAGAATGCATAACTATCCACAGTCTTCAAGTTGCTGCCTTCTTCAAAAACAACGGTGGTCAACCCGGTGCAAGTATTAAACGCATACGCGCCGATATATTCCACGCCGTTGCCAATTTTCAGCTGTGCCAAGGTCGTCATACCAGGGAATGCGTAATTGCCAATGTATTTCACGCTGTTGGGAATGGTGAGGATTTGAATACCATTGCACCCGGCAAATGCCATTTCAGCAATACCTACCGTTCCTTCCGGCAAGGCCACGGCTTCAATTAACGCAGGCGCTTTGCAAGCGACCAACCAACGATCGGCATACACCAAATCGTATGCATTTTCCCAAAGTCCAGAGCCGTAGAATGCGCGATAGCCAATGCTTTCCACACCCGAACCGATGGTGATGTTCATAAGTTTCGTACAGTATTGGAACGCCGCTTGATCAATCATCACAACGTTGTCAGGAATGACAATCGTTTCCAACGCAGAATCGTACGCAAACGCGTCTTGACCGATATACAACACGCTAGAGCCAATGGTCATGTCCGTAAGCGAACTGCACTTATAGAATGCCTTCTCGCCAAGCAAAATCACGCCGTTGCCGGTGTTTGCCTTCGTCACCGACGTACATTCGGAATATGCGTAAGCGCCAACGCTCGTCACCGTTTCAGGAATGACGATCTCCGTCATACCGGAACAGTTTGAAAACGCATAATCCCCAATCGTCGTTGTATACGCACCAAATTCTACCGTCGTCAAAGCGGTACAATTGGAAAACAAACGCTCGCTAAGCGCAGTAATGCTGTCAGGAAGCTTTATGCTCACCAAAGCGTCACAGCTTTGGAAAGCGCGTTCCTCAATCGTCGTTACGTTTTCAGGAATTTCCACGCTCGTCAAAAAATCGCAGTTATAAAATGCGCGTTTGCCGATTTTCGTTACGTTTTTCCCAATGACGATGCCCGTCAACTTCGCTTTGCCCGCAAAAGCTTCTTCGCCGATGGACGTAACGGGTTTACCCCTATATACATCATCCACGACAACGTTGCCCTCTGCAATGCCCAAGCCCGACACTTCGTATTCGGTCTTATTGTTAATCAGCTTATAGGACAAGCCCGATTCGTTTGCTTTTTTAAATTCCTTCTCCACCGACCAATCGGATTGACTGTAATTTTCTCCGTCGCCAAGCGCCCTTACCTTGATGGTATAGCTGCCTGGATCCAACTCGGTGAGTATATACGAATTTCTGTTGCTTTGCTTAATTACGCCTTCAATATCCAGCTCGTACGCCGTAGCGTTTTCCACGGGTTTCCATGTGAGCGTCAACGTTGCCTCATCAATTTGCAAGCCCGTTGGCGTAGAAAGCGCTGGAGCTTGACAGCCCATGAAAGCCAGAAGCCCGCATATAATTACGCCTATTATCATAAACAGACGAAGTTTTTTCATGATACCCTCCTAAGAGTTTTCAAGCGTTTTTAAACGCTTTTACGTGGCTGAAATCGATTATGGATTTTTACGGCGCCATAGCGCCTTTCTGCCTAAAAGACAGGAAAAACCCTTAAACGAAATCAGCCATGTCTTAATCTTATCTTATTTTTTTTCCAACAATTTCTTTGCTTTATAATCGTGAATGAGTTCATGCGGCCACTTAAACTTAAATTTACGCACGGCAACATCCAGCAAGAATAATACGAGTACCGTAATAATAAACGGCAACGTGGGATCTACAATTCTGTGAATATATTTCTCAAAATCTCTAAACACTTCCGCTGCATCCGTTACGATTCTACCCTTACCTTCCGAAGCCAGCTCCATAAGCATTTGCTCGTAAACCAAAGGATCGTAGAAGATGTTATATTCTTCCGAATACGAGAAGGTTTTATAGATCACACAATCGGATACACCAACCACGGGATTGCCATCTTTATCCAACTGACGGATCACGATTGTATGCACACCCGCCTGTTTGATGGCGAAAGAGAACTTTCTGCCAAACGAAGATTCTTCCGATTCCAGCGTTTGCACCGTTTCTTCTCCACCTTCCGTCGCGGGGCTAGTGATCGTCACTTCAAAATGATCCCCTTCCGTGTATTGCGTGGGATAGATACTCAAACTATTCGTATAGTTGTCTTCTTTAAGTGACACTTCGATATCCTGCGCGTGAATGTTCTTGGTCGGGAACAGATCGCCAACAACGTTGTTGATGAATAAGCGTCCCACTTCACTCGCCACGAACTCCTTGCCCCAGCCTTCCGAACTGAGCTTGCTCATGAAGCTACCTACCTTACCTTCGCCAAAATCCCATTGCGCGTAGATGGGTACGTATGCGCCTTTCAAAGACTGCACTGCATTCGATTTTAATTTCGTGCCGTAGAAACCTTCCAAGGTCACTTCGTCCAACTTTTCTTGGGTAATTCCCTGCAAAACAGAAGTTACAGTGCCGATCTGCGGATGGAAGGGTTCGTAGGTTACACCTTTGATGAGAGGCATTTCAAGATCCGTTCTCATCAAAGTGGGAATACTGGTCGAACCGGAATAGCAATTACCGCCGCCGTCCTTCGCCGCTTTTTCCATATCCTTCGTTACCGCCGTACCGACGACCACGACAGACATCGTAATACCCTTTTCATAATTCGCTTTAATCGCTTTGCTGTAATCATCATAGGAATCGCTGGGCGCTGCGTCCGATACGAGGATGATGTGCTTTCTTTCAACGTCGAGTTTTTCCAAAGCCGCGCCCGCTTGTTCAATTGCGCCTTGGTATACGGTGCCGCCGCCCGCCTGATCTTCACCTAAATTATCAATCGCCGCCAAAATTTCCGCCTTCTTAGGCAGAGGGAGCGGTTTCATTTCTTCTCGATAACTATCTTCCAACGAAACGATACCGCAATAGTCACGTTCAGTCAAAGCGTTGACCGCTGCTCTTGCGCCGTCCTTTGCGAGATCGAGGAAGGTTTTCCCTGTTACAGCATCAATGGCGCTCATGGAACCCGACCAGTCGATAATGACGATGACGCCTGCGGGAGGGGTATATTCAATCGCTTCCACGGGCAACATGTCTTGATACAATGTATCGTACATATCGTCACGAACGTAGGTATTCGCCACGGGATTATCTTCGTCGGTCGTCTCTTCATCCTTGTTACCGCCGATGGTCAACATACCGCCACCGTATTCGTAAACGTAATCGTAAAGAAGTTCGTCAAAACGAGTTCCATTTTCCCATACGGGCATATCCGCGTTTGCGATATTTACGAGAACAACCTGATCGTAATATCTCAGCTCGTTCACCGTAGAAGGAATACTATCCAACGCGCTGACAGCAATTGCGGTGATTTCATATCCAATCTCACCTTCCTCTACGGGCTTGCTGTTCAGCATTTCCTGAAAGTCTTCCGATTCTCCGGCCGTTCTTTCTATAATTAAAATTCTATTAAAATCTTCGAGATACACATACGAATAATACAAATTATTCTGTTTTAAATTATCCGTAGGACTTTCGATTTCAAAACGAAGGATATGCATTCCCTTCTCCGTAAAGGTGTGCATTACGGAAAAGTTTTTTTCATTTTTAACCAATTCCACGGTTTCTTTTGCCGCTTCCTTTTCGTTGTCGTACAGCGTCACTTCTACTTGCCCTACATACGAGCTTTGAAGGGTAACGCCCACTTCCACCGGCTCATTTAATTCGATTTTAGTCTCGGGCAAAAGTATATCGACGATTTGCACTTCGTTGCCACTCTGATCGGCGGGGAAATACGCCACGTCTACCTTGGTGCCCTCTGCCGCAATCGCTTTGATTACGTTAAGCGCGCTTGCATCCGTCTCCACGCCATCGGAAATCAAGACGATCTTCGACGTTTCGGGATGTTCAAACAAATCTTTCGCGTAATTGAGCGCGGAGGCAATATCCGTTGCCGTTTCATCTACCTCCACCGCGTTGAGATACTGTTCGTAAACCTCATTTTTATCGTAGCTTAACTCTGCCGCATATACTTGGTCATAACCGAAAGTAACGATACCCACTTTCACCGAAGCGTCGTTTTCGTTGATGATGGAACGTATGAAGGCGTTCTTTTCCGATTCTTCTTTACGTCCACTGTACGAGGAGTCAATCAAAATCAACAGCTCGTTATTTTCATTCGGCTCGTCATAGGTGAAATGCAATCCTGCAAGCCCAAGAATAGCCAACGTCATACACGTAAGATGAAGCACGATAGAAACGATACGGTTTCTGGTTCTTCTATACTTTTTAGGGCGACGCAAATGCGGAATCAACGTGAACGCAACCGCAGGAATCAATAAGAGCAACAGCCAAGGATAAATAAATTCAATTCTGAAATTCATCATTACTCCTATCCTCCTTTATACGTTCTCGTGGTTCTGCAACCACCATTCAAGGAACATCAAGGCGACCAAACCTGCAAGGAAATAAATCAAAAGATTGTGAATGACTTCCTCTTCCTCGCCCAATTCCGTGAATATAGGATTTTTCAGTTCGTCCTCTTCACGAGTTATATCACTTTCTATCTTAGGAATTCTTGCATAGAAGTAATTCGTGATAACATCACCCGAAATAAGAACTTGTTGCACCGAATACGTGCCCTTAATTGTGGTAGGAAGCTCTATCGTTACGGGTATGTCCTTATACTCCTTCGTTTCAGAAAGAGGATTGGAAACCTCCAGGTCTTCCCCTCTGGCATTCAGCGTTACTTCTTCCCCTACGTCGTATACGTATTGCGACAACGTCGAAGGGAAATAGTAATTGAATATATTCCCCATCAAAACAGGGAAGGCGTACTTAACCGCCAAGTCGGACATGTGCAAGTTGCCCGTGAAGATAAGCACTTTCGAATCCGGCTCGTTCTTAGCCAACAAAATAGGCTTGCCTTGACAATACAGCAAAGGCACGTATTTGTTTGTATCGTACCATTCAATCGGCGTATACGATCTCACGCTGATATACTCCGAATACAAGTATTGCGTAATCGGATGTTCCTTCTTCGTCAAAGTAATTTCTTCGCCAAACGTAACGGGTTGGCCAAGCTGTATTTCCGCGTCCAAATTTACGGGAAGAATGGAAGGATTTACCAAGAACACAACGCCGTCGGAGGGCGTCATTTCGGGCATCACATGTTCAAAGAGATAGAAATCAAAGCCGTCAAATTCGGGCAACGTTTCCTTCACCGTTTTCACATAGATATCCCAACGGTTTTCCAACCCCAATGTAAGCGCGCCAAACACACCGTCAAAGAAAGGATTCGCCAAACCGCTGTAATATTGCACGTCTAAGCGCTCCGTTTCGCCACCGTACAATGAGAAATCGTTGTCGTACGGGAAGGAGTCTACTTCCGTAGGTTCAATGCGGATATACGCTTCTTGGAAGGAGTACGCCCAAGGGCTTGCTTCACTGTCATCCTTGAAGTCGTTGAAAAAGCTTGCATCAAACCTTACCCTCTTCGTCTGTCCGTCTTCCAAATTGACATACTGATACAAATCGGTATAATTCGTTTTAGAGCTTCCGTTTACGCCATAAATATCCAGCCAAACCTTCACACGATCGGGAAGGCCATAGCAAGCCACCTCTACCGTAAACACGCAGAGGTTTTCTTCTATTGTCGAATAGGCGTTCACGATGCCCGCATTCCATTCTCCTTCTTTTGAAACGTCCACAACGGTAACGTTTCCCTTTTCAATGTACTGCGTTGCCGTGTACAACACCACATCGCTCTTGGGATTTTTCAAAAGAATCTTTTCTGCCAACGTCATTGCGCCGTTGATATCGCCACTGCCGTAGTTTTGCAATTCTAACTTATCCAGCTGATTATAAATTGCTGTTTCATCCTCTACACCACCGCGTTCTACCAAGGCATACGCTTCGCTGTCTGCCACAATTACGGTGACAAACCCTTCCTTGTCAAAAATATCTCCTGCAAGCGTTTTTACCTGCGCAACAGCGCGATCAAAACGAGTTTCAATCGTCGTGTTGTCAATCGTCATCATATTCGCCGAAGCGTCAATGATCAAGATTTTTTCAGGCTTTTCTTCCACTTCGTTATTCTTTAAAATGGGCTTAGCAAAAATACATGCACACGCTGTTATGATCAAAATTTGACAGATGATGAGAAGAAGGTTTCTCAATTTACTAATCGGCAACCGCTTCTTTTTGTATTTCAAACTTAACTTCCAGATGAATGTACTGGAAATGAATTTTTGCTGGTAATTAGGTTTGAGTATGTAAATGATAATCAATATTACAATACCCAAAAGACCTAAAAACCCTAAAGGTGTTAACCAACTCATGCCATAATACCTGCTTTTAACAATTCATTAAACAACACTCGCTCTATCGGATATTCCGTAGAAATCGAGATAAAATCCACGCCGCGCTTCGAGCAGTACGTCTTAATCTCCTGCTTAAAATCGTTCAGCGCTTCTTCGTATGCCTTTTGCATACTACGCGTGATTTTGATTTTCATATTCCTTGGATCGATCAGATCTATCGATTCCGAGTCGATCAGATTTACCCTTCCGTCATAAGAAGGCTCCAATTCTTCCGGGGTCATAATCTGTACCAATAATACCTGTCTCTTTTTATAACACAGGTAATCTACTGCCTTTTTCCAATTGCTCTCCGTCATAAAATCGGAAATAATCACCGTCAAGCCGTTTCTCGAACTCGTGTTCGGGCAGCTTTTTACACAAGCTTCTATATCTGCTTCGTCTTCAAACTGCACCTGCTCAAGCTCGGTTTTCTCGCCGCCGCGTTCAACGGTTACGTCCGCGGTGAAGCGCTGACGACTGTCACGGACTTCAATCTCGGGGTACTTATACTTGGTTTTATCCGTCACTCCGAGGGTTGAATAGATTTTGTCGGTGGTCGTTTTCAGGATAGAATACGCCTGCTCTTTATTATCGACCTTGTTGATCTGAGTTGTGCCGTCGGTTAGAACTTCGGAGATTTTCTGAACCTCATCCTTTGAAATTTC
>JAFTMD010000042.1 GCA_017452585.1 Clostridia bacterium | reverse complement strand
GATTGGTTATAATGCGTTCCAGTATTGCTCCAAATTGACGAGCGTGGTGATTGGCGACAGCGTAACTTCGATTGGTTATCATGCGTTCTATAATTGCTCCAAATTGACGAGCGTGGTGATTGGCCACAGCGTAACTTCGATTGGTTCTTATGCGTTCGAATATTGCAGAAATTTGACGAGCGTATATATTACAGATATAGCTGCATGGTGTAATATTTCTGGTTTATACAACCTTATGGGCTATGGTGCAAGCAATAAAAACTTATATTTGAATAACGAGTTAGTGGCGGAATTAATTATCCCCGACAGCGTAGCTTCGATTGATGATTGGGCGTTCGCTTCTTGCACCAGCTTGACGAGCGTGGTGATTGGCGACAGCGTAACTTCGATTGGTGATTCTGCGTTCCGATTTTGCGACGGCTTGACGAGCGTGGTGATCCCCGACAGCGTAACTTCGATAGGTTTTGCTGCGTTCGATTCTTGCTCCAGTTTGACGAGCGTGGTGATTGGCGATAGCGTAACTTCGATTGGTTCTTATGCGTTCGAATATTGCACCAGCTTGACGAGCGTATATTACAAAGGCACGGCAGAAGATTGGAAGAAAATTTCTATTGGTTCTAGTAATAGTAAATTAACCAATGAAACGCCTTATTATTACAGTGAAACTAAGCCTACGGAAGAATGCAATTATTGGCACTATGACGAAAAGGGCAACGTGGTCGTTTGGTAAAGAAAAGCTGAGCAAACTCCAAAAAAAGCCTCCCCTGTGCAAGGGGAGGTGGCTCACGCAGGGAGACGGAAGGGTTGTCAAACAATCCCTCAGCCACCTTTGGTGTCAGCTCCCTTTACACAAGGGAGCCATCAGCCACTACTCATTCCAGAATCTACGTGTGATTTACCCAAATAAAAAAGTATCTCAACGCATACCTGCCCCCCTCCTTTTGAAGTGGGCAGGTGTTTTTTTATTCGGCATATTCCGTCACCTTTCCACATAAAATAATCGTATGAAACGTGTATTTTTTGTGATTTGTATGTCGGTGACCGTGTTGTTTTGTTCGGCGGTGGGGCTCTGTGTGAAGGCACTCCTCACGCCATACCCTGTGGGCGCTTTTCAGCAATCGAGCATGACCATTGTCCTCGATGCGGGGCATGGTGGCGTTGACGGGGGTGTAGTGGGACGGCAAACGGGCGTGAAGGAGAGTGACATCAATCTCGCCATTGTCTATAAACTCAAACCCAAGTTGGAGGAGCTTGGGTTTGACGTCATTTTGACCCGCAAGACGGAGGCAGGGCTGTACGACAGCGCGACGAAGGGTTTTAAGCGTCGTGATATGGAAAAGCGCAGGGAGATCATTCAATCGGCCAATCCTTCCTTGGTGGTATCCATTCATCAAAACTACTATCCTTCCAAAAATACGCGCGGGGGGCAGGTGTTTTACCGCAAGGGGCAGGAGCAGAGCAAGCAGTTGGCATTGGGGTTGCAGAAAAAGCTGAATGCACTCTATTTGGGAGTGGGTGGGCGCGCGCGGAGCGCCGCCATGGGGGATTTTTTCATGCTGGAGTGCTGTGCGTGTCCGTCCGTTTTGATTGAGTGCGGCTTTCTTTCCAACCCTGAGGAGGAGGCATTGCTTAGCAGTGAGAGCTGGCAAAAACAGTTGGCTGAGGAGATTGCATCGGGGATTTTGGGGTATTTTGCGGAGATTTCAGCATGAATTGTAGGAAAATACGCTTTAGATGAGGAAAAAGTTTTAGAATTGCTTGTCATTTTTTGAAATCTATGGTATACTAGAGAAGAATAAAACGAACCCGCCTAAAAGCGATCTTTTCCGTATCTTAGCCATACAGAAATAATGTAAACCAGCCTCAAAGGTGTCTTTTCCGTATCTTTTGGCAAATGTGTTCTTGTCGTATGTTCAATACGCCTGCGCCCACCTTCGTCAAAATCTATCGAAAAAATCCTCTCTTTGAGGTGCGAAGCAATTTTCAATAGGCAGATTTTGGATTAGACAAGGCAAAACCACAGGGCAACCTTAATGGTTGGCCGAGGATTTTAACGAAGTATCAGACAAAATCTGCCATTCAAAATCAGGCTTACATTATTTCTGCATGGCTACGCCAAATGCGGTCTTGTAGTATGTACAATACGACTGCGCCCACCTTCGTCAAAATCTATCGAAAAATCTTCGCTTTAAGGTGCAAAGCAATTTTGGGTGGGCAATTTTAGACATATTCAAGGAGAAGGTTGCAGTTAAACCTGCACGGTTTGGCAAAGCATTCGACGAAGAATGGGGCAAAATTCCCCATTCAAAATCGGGTTCGGCTTATTCTTCTCTAGTATACTATATCATAGAAAACTATGGAGAAAATTTATGTTGCAAGAAAGAGAACCTTTGACGAAACTGGAAGCGGCGCAGCTCAATCCTGTGGCGTTGGCGTTTGTGGGGGATACGGTGTATTCTTTATACGTGCGCGAACGGTTGGCATTGTCGGGCTGTGGCAAGGTGGCGCAACTGCAAAAGGTGGCGGCGCAGGTGGTTTCCGCTAAGGGACAGAGTGCATTTTTAGAAAAGGTGCTTCCGCTGTTCACGGAGGAGGAAGGGGAGATTTTCCGCCGTGGCAAAAATGCCAAAAAGGCGACCAAAAGCAAGAGCGCCAGCTCGTTGGAATACAACCGCTCGACGGGTTTGGAAGCGGTGCTGGGGTACTTATACCTGACGGGAAACGAGGCGCGTATTCGCGAATTGCTGGCAGTGAGCGACGTGGATAGCTATGCGTTGCAGACCATTAAAACCCCCTTCAAGCCGGGTATGCATTGAGGGAATACATAAAAAGAAAAGAGGAAAAACATGAAAACAGAAGGAAGAAATGCCGTTATCGAACTTTTAAAAACGGATAAAAATATTGATAAAATTTTGCTTGAAAAGGGGGCGCAGGGATCGCTTGGTTTGATTTTTGCGCAGGCGCGGAAGAAAAATATCCGCGTTCAGTTCGTGGACAAGCAGGTGCTTGAAAAGGAAAGCGAAACGGGGCGTCATCAAGGGGTGATTGCCTTTACGACCGATTATGAATACTTCGATCTCGACGACATTATCGAAGCCAAAAAGAGCGAACAGGGCGGATTTATCGTCCTTTGCGATGGGATTGAGGACGTGCATAATTTGGGGAGTATTATCCGTGTTGCAGAATGTGCCGGGGCGGATGGAGTAGTCATTCCCAAATCCGGGTCGGCGTCGGTGACGGAGAGCGTCATTCGCATTTCCGCAGGCGCAGCGGAGCATATGAAGGTTGCCAAGGTGGCAAATCTCAATCAGGCGGTGGAGAAATTGCAGAAGGCCGGCTATTGGGTGTATGCATTAGAAGCAGGCGGAGAAGATATTTATCAGGAAGATTTTAAAGGCCACGTTGCCCTTATCGTTGGCGGTGAGGACAGCGGGGTGAAACGTTTGACGAAGGAAAAGTGCGACAAGGTGCTTTCCTTGCCTTTGCATGGGAAGGTAAATTCCTTAAACGCCTCCGTTGCGTTGGGGATTGCGGCATACGAAGTCGTCCGCAATAGAAGACAATAAGAATTCCTTATTCAAAAATCCAAAAAGGAGGTACCCATGGTTAAGATGAATGATAGACAAGCCGATGAAACGTTAGTAAAGCTTGCCCAAAACGGGGACAGAAATGCCATGGACGTACTTCTTAAACGGCACGCTGGACTTGTGCGGAGTTTGGTGCATGGCTACTTTTTGTACGGCGGAGAAACGGAGGATTTGATCCAAGAGGGATTGATGGGGCTGTACAACGCGATTGGCGATTTTAAAGAGGGGAACACGTCTTTTAAAAAATTTGCGGAGACGTGCA
This sequence comes from Clostridia bacterium, assembly GCA_017452585.1. Taxonomy (GTDB): domain Bacteria; phylum Bacillota; class Clostridia; order Christensenellales; family Borkfalkiaceae; genus Scatosoma. Next base: position 16,464 of record JAFTMD010000042.1, on the reverse strand, counting down.
TTTCCAGGCGTATCATTGACGCTGTGAAGGCGTCTACACGCAAGAAGAACACTCCCCTTAACGACGGGATTGCCATGGAGGAAGGAGATGAGTGGGCGGATCCCGCCTTAAGCCCGGAAGAGGAACTTGTCTTCAGTGATGACAGAAGGGAATTGCGCCAGACGATGAGTGGGGTTTTGTCCGATTTTGAATTTAAAGTGTTTACGATGTACGTAGACGGCATGACCTGTTCGGAAATTTGTGAAGCGACGGGCAAGCCCTTTAAAAGCGTCGACAACGCCGTTCAACGCAGCAAGAGAAAATTGCAACAAGTGTTTAAAAAGAGGAGTTAACTATGGCATATTTGGCTTTATACCGTATGTTCCGTCCAACGTCGTTGGAAGATGTGGTACGGCAGGAACATATCGTTACCGTACTCAAAAATCAAATTGACACGGGCAGGGTAGGCCATGCTTATCTGTTCTGTGGCCCTCGTGGGACGGGGAAGACGAGTATTGCGAAAATTTTTGCGCAGGCGATCAATTGCGAGCATCCAAAAAATGGCTCTCCCTGTGGCAAGTGCGAACGCTGCAAGGCGCTGAAAGATCCCTCCAATTTAGACATCACGGAAATTGACGCAGCCTCCAACAACAGCGTGGATGAAATGCGTGATTTGCGCGAAAAGGTGCAATATCCTCCCGTGGCTGGGAAATATAAAGTGTTTATCGTCGACGAAGTGCATATGTTGACGCCCGGGGCGTTCAATGCTCTTTTAAAAACGTTGGAAGAACCGCCTGCGCACGCGGTGTTTATCTTGGCGACGACGGAATCGCAAAAGATTCCCGCCACGATCCTCTCCCGCTGTATGCGGTTTGATTTCAAGCTGATTCCACAGGCGGATTTGGAAGAACGATTGCGCTATGTCTTTGATTCTATCGGTAAAAAATACGACGACGAGGCGATTGCCGCCATTGCGCGCGCAGGCGCTGGGAGTGTGCGTGATATGCTCTCCGTGGCGGACACTTGCGTATCGTATACGAGTGGAAAACTCACCTATGCTGACGTTACAGCGGTGCTTGGGAATGTCGATTTTTCGTCGATTGCCAAGCTTGGCGAAGGTATTTTGCGTGGGGATTCGGGTGAAGCGTTTGAGCGTACGGAAGCCTTTTTATCGGCAGGCAAGAGTGTGGGAATGCTCCTCAAAGATATCATGAATTTTTTAAACGCTTGCATGGTGGCGAAAACTTGTCGAGATGGCAAGCAAATTCTCGCATTCCCAGACGATATGTATCAGGAAGTGGCGAAAATTGCCAAGGAAACGGACGGCCATAGGCTGTTGCGCGTGATGGAGATTTTTGCGGATGTGGAGATGAAATTGAAATATTCTACCTCCCCGCGTATTCTCTTTGAAACGGCTGTTTTGAAGGCAGCAATGCCGAAGGAAGATTATGATATTGAGGGATTGATTGCTCGCATTTCCGCATTGGAAAAACAGATTGCAGAAGGGAATTTTTCTCAAAATGCAGGGGGCAGGGTTGAGACGACGCAAATTTCCACGCCGAAAGCGGAGGAAATAAAACCGAGTAAACCCACGCCTAAAAAAGTGGAAGAACCCATCGAGGAGGTGGATTTTTATATTCCGCCTGAGGAGAATGAAATGGGTGGGTTTGTCTATTTTGACGGGCCTGCGCCCACTCCTAAAAAAGCGGTGGAAGTAGCGCCTAAACTCGTCGAAAAGGTGGAGGAACCAGCTCCTGTAGAGAAGCCTAAGAAAGTGAAAGTATTGGCAGGAGATAGCCAAGCAACCCTCGGCACCTTCCTTCGTACAATGCGTAAGACGGCGAGAAATGGGGTGTTGCTCACCTTGTGTATGGATTTGGACGGCGAATATGAGGAGGGTGTATTTGTGTTGTATACGACCAGCGACACCATTTATCATTCGTTGACGAAACCCGAACATTACAGTTTGATCGCCCAAGCTTTTGAGGCGATTGGCATTGCGGAGGACGGATTTGCCATTCGCAAGCGTGGCAAGCAATCGGACAACTTCCAAAAGACGGTGAATGAAGTGAAATCGACCTTTGAAGGCGTACCCGTCGAGGTGAAGTGAGCAAGTATGCGCACATGATGAACGACTTTGTCGTTTGTGAAATTCAAAATGAAATAAAAAAAGGCTATATCACTGAGAATGGTTGATTTATAGCAAAACTCTTTTTGCTATAAATGATGGGTATAGCCTAATCAAATAATAATAAACAAGAGAATTGGAGGAATTGCAATTATGGCAGGATTTAAAGGTGGCAACGGAAATATGCAAAACTTGATGCGTCAGGCGCAGAAGATGCAGGAAGAAATGGAAAAGACGGCAGAGCTTTTGGACGATTGGGAAATCGTCGGCACTGCGGCAGGGGAAGCAGTCGTTGTCTATATGAATGCTAAAAAAATTATCAACGGGATTGAACTTGACGAAAGCGTCGTTGATCCCACCGACGTGGAAATGTTGGAAGACTTGATTATGGCTGCAATCAACGACGGCTATGCAAAGGCAGAAAAAGTATATGAAGAAAAGATGGGCAAATATGGCGACATGGGCGCGCTTGGGGGAATGATTTAATTCTATGGAGATTTTTATCGAACCGATTGGGAAGCTCATCAATGAGTTTTCCAAGCTCCCTGGTGTCGGCAAAAAGACGGCGCAACGGTTTGCCTATAAGATTATTGATATGCCCGAAGCGGAGGCGCGCGCCTTTGCGGACGCTATTATCGGGGTAAAACGCAAAGTGAAATATTGTAAAACCTGCGGAAACTTTACGGAAGAGGAAGTTTGCGGGATTTGTCGTACAAGAGATTCCGGTGTCATTTGCGTGGTCAAAGAGCCGAAGGATGTTGCGGCAATTGAAAAACTGCACGAGTTTAAGGGAGTATATCACGTTCTGCATGGCGTCATAGACCCTTTGTCCGGCGTGGGGCCCAATGACATTCGTATTCGTGAATTGCTTGCCCGCTTGCAGACGGGCGAAGTGAAGGAAGTTATCGTTGCAACCAATCCTGACGTGCAGGGAGATGCGACGGCGATGTATATTGCAAAACTCATCAAGCCTTTGGGCGTGCCTGTTACGCGCTTGGCGCATGGTATTCCCATTGGCTCGGAAATTGAGTACACAGACGACGTGACGTTGGCGCGCGCATTTGTGGAAAGAAATCGTATATAAGGAGAAAAAAACTATGAAAATATCCGTGTTAGGTTGTGGACGTTGGGGTTCATTTATCGCTTGGTATCTTTGTAATCATGGCCATGACGTCTATTCGTGGGGCCCGGAAGAGGATTATTCTTACCAAGTATTGAAATCGACAGGTAAAAATGAATACGTCGATCTGGATGAACGCATCCATTTGACTTGTGATTTGGAGGAGGCCGTTTCCCATGCGGAAACGATTATCATCTCCATCTCCTCGCAGGGGCTTCGTGGATTTATGAAGCGCATCACTGCGTATGACGTATCGGAAAAGAACTTCGTCCTCTGCATGAAGGGGATTGAAGTGTCCACCGGCTGTCGTCTTTCCGAAGTGTTGACGCAGAGTGGTATTTCGCCCGATAGAATTGCCGCTTGGGTTGGTCCCGGGCACATTCAGGCGTTTACGGCCGGGATTCCCAATTGCATGGTCATTGATTCGCATAATCCTGAATTAAAAGTCAAGCTTGCCAACGAGTTTAAGAGCGAGCTTATTCGTTTCTACTACGGTGAGGATTTGATTGGCACCGAGTTAGGCGCTGCGGCGAAGAACGTCATGGGGATCGTGGCAGGTGTTCTTGACGGATGTGGATACGACGCCTTGAAGGGATCGTTGATGACGCGTGGCGCAAGAGAGGTGGCTCGCCTTATCAAAGCGATGGGCGGCAATGAATTATCTGCGTACGGTTTGGCGCATTTGGGGGATTATGAAGCGACGTTGTTCAGTCCCTTCTCGCACAATCGAAAGTATGGAGAAATGTTGGTGAAGGGGGAAAAGTTTGAAAAATTGGCGGAAGGTGTACCCACGTCGGCGGCGATGAAGGCGCTTGGGGAACAGTATAACGTGGATTTGCCTTTGACGAATGCGGTGTACGAACTCTGCTATGGAGAGAGTGAACTTTCCTATCGAGAACGTTGCGAAGAGATGCTTGCGAAACTCTTTGCAAGGGATACGAAATCGGAATTTTATGGTTAAAAATAAGGGGGTAAGTATGTCAACGCATACCTGCCCCCTTTGTTTTGTCATTTTGGCTCTGTCACATCATTTGGTTGATTTTTGACGAAAAAATTCTGTGAAATTCTACGTGTTTTGCTCGGTTACGGATATTTGCATTCCGCGCCCTCACAAAACGCTTGCCTTTCTTGTATTTTTCTCGTCAAATCGCTAAAAATAATTTTTAGCTGAAATCAACCATCCTCTGTGACATAGCCATTATTTTTTAGCGGAATAACCACCGCTTGAAGGGGTGGAATGAAAAATGCTTTATTGAAAAAGATCTTCCGTATTATCACCCGACAATTTTGTCGGGTATATTTTTTTACGCTTTCCACACACTGTATTCATGGAAAAAATCAAGACATTCGATGGAGACGGGAAGACGAGGGAAGAACGGGAAACCTGCTTCCCTCATGGTGGAGAAAAAATAGGAAGAAGGGGGGTATGTATGAGATGACGGGCAAAAATCGGGATAATTATAATAAAAATTACATTGCTTACGTCAACTCTTTCGATCCCCCTACGCAGCATTTTAAAAATTGCTTTCGCGCGTTTATGGTGGGAGGACTTATCTGCTGTATCGGTCAGTTTTTGCGTATTATTTTCGAGGAAGTTTTCGGCCTGTATGGAGATGAATTGGCGGGCATGGTGAGCGTTGTTCTCATCTTTTTAGGTACGCTTTTGACGGGATTTGGCGTGTATGATCGAATTGGGCGTTATGCAGGGGCAGGCTCGATTGTTCCCATTACGGGTTTTGCAAACTCTGTGGCTTCTCCTGCAATGGAGTTCAAGACGGAAGGGCTTGTCTATGGTATGGCGGCGAAGATGTTTATCGTGGCGGGGCCCATCATTGTTTACGGCGTATTGGCAGGGACGATTGTGGGGATGCTCTATCTATTTTTATAAGGAGTGCTATGCAGACGATCTTTTTTAAAAAACAACCACGCATCGTGGCGACAGGTACGATTGCCGGGCCGAAGGAATGTGCCGGCGTGGTGGGGAAATGTGTGGATAAAGCTCTCTTAGATGATATGTTTGAGGAGAGCACGTACGAAAAAGCGGAGTGTAAAATGCTGAAATATGCCGTTCAGCAAGCGATTATCAACGCCAATTCCACCGAAGAGGAGGTGGATATGTTGATTTCCGGGGATTTGCTCAATCAGATTATTTCCGCCTCTTTCACCGCGCGGGATTTCGATTTTCCCTTTTTGGGGGTGTACAGCGCGTGCGCCACTTTGGCGGAGAGTTTTGCGCTCGCAGCCACCTTGATTGACGGGGGATATCAACGAAGAATTGTGGCGGCAACGGGAAGTCATTTCTCCTCTGCCGAGCGGCAATATCGCTATCCTTTGGAGCTTGGCAACACCCGTCCACCCCAGGCACAATGGACGGTGACGGGCGCGGGTGGAGCGTTCATCGCAGACATGGGTACCACCAATTCAAATATTGCCATCACCAGTGCCACGTTTGGGAGAGTGGTAGATTTTGGGATAACCGACGTCAATAACATGGGCGCGGCAATGGCGCCTGCGGCGTGTGATACCATTCTTGCCCACTTGAAAAACACTCGACAATCGGCTAAGGCGTACGATTTAATTTTGACGGGGGATTTGGGTGCGCTTGGCAGTAGAATTTTGAAGGATCTCACTTGGGAAAAGGGAGTGGATATTGCCAACAATCATGTGGATTGTGGGGAGATTGTGTACAACGTCATTGAGGACGAATTTCAAGGGGGAAGCGGTGCCGGTTGCAGCGCGGTGGTATTCAATTCGTATATTTTTGACAAGCTCAAGCGTGGAGAGTTAAAGAGAGTGTTGTTTGTGGCAACGGGCGCGCTACTTTCCACAGTGTCGAGTGGGCAGGGGGAAAGTATCCCTGGGATTGCCCATGCAATTTCCATTGAGGTGGTGTGATATGTTTGAACCGTATTTAGAAATTTTATGGGGGTTCGCCAAAGCGTTTTTGGTGGGGGGGAGTATCTGCATGATCGCGCAGATCGTCATCAACTTCACCGACCTTACGGCGGGGAAAATTTTGGTTATCTTTATGCTGGCAGGCGTGGTGTTGCAGGGGTTAGGGCTATACCAGTACCTCGTTGACTTTGCCGGCGCAGGCGCAACAGTGCCCATTTCGGGATTTGGCTACTTGTTGGCAAACGGCGCAATGCGTGGCACGGAAAAGGGTTTTTTCGGAGCGTTTACAGGCGCGCTTTCGTCGGCGAGTGCCGGCGTTTCGGCGGCGGTGATTTTCTCCTTTTTAATGGGGATTTGTTTTCGTTCGAAAACCAAAAAGAATTGAAAAAGAAACGATTGGAGGTTTTTTCAATCGTTTTTTATTGACAGAATGGGTGAGATGTAGTATAATTAAAGAATAAAAAAGGAGTGAAATATATGAAAGTATCTAAGATGGTTGTGGAAGATGCCAAACCGATTGCAGAAAAAAAGGCGTTTGATTGGATAAAAATGGGGCTCAGCTTGCTGTTGGCAGTGGGCTTGTGTATTGTTGGCGCAATGCTGGTGTACAGAGATTTGACGGATGGTAAGCCGAGTACGAGCACGCGACGCTCTAATCATATGTTTATGATGCCTATTCTTATGCTGGTGATCATTGTATGGATCATATATCAGATGATTGTGCAACTGATTTCTCCGCAGTATCTCGTGCGCAAGGACGGAGGGAATGTGTACATTTGGGGCGTTTTTGGTTGGACAGCCCTGCCGATTGACGAGATTGAAAATGCAGAAATTCTTGTGACAACGAGAAAAAAACAGTCGATACAATCTACATATCTGCCGACGAGTGGGAAACTTCTCATTCGGACGAAACAGGGAAAACAGTTTATATTGCGAAATATTGCCGATAAACAAAAAGTGTTAGATGAAATTTTAAATAGATAAATATAAAGAAAAGACAGCTGAGTAATGTGTTACTCAGCTGTCGTATTATTTAATAGACTTTTTCAATATGGGGAATGGTGGGTTATTTTTATTCGTACACCCCACCCATGTATGCGTTGAGATATAGAAAGGGCTTCATATTGGATAATTATTGCGGGGATAAATCGGGTTTATCGCCAAAGATGTCCGATTGTAAAAAAACGTCGGGAACGCTCCCCACAATGATAGATTCCCCCACCAAAATCTCCGTCAACACCGCAAAATTCTCCGTTCGGGAGGGCATGACGATGCTGATGTCCGCAATCACGTTGAGATAAATCGAGTGTTTGGTCTGGTTGATGCCCACGCTTTCAAAGGTCGAGGAAAAATCGCAGGAAACACTGCTCACGGGGATGATACGGAAGTGAATGTTCGGGCCGAGCCCGGCAAACGCTTCAATGCCCGTCAGCGCGCCGAGGGGAACGGGTATGCCGTTTAAACTCAAATTTTTCAAATTCGATTGAGAGATCGAGGCGGTATCGCGCGCAATTTTGTTGATTTTTAGGGGATTGGCCGCCACGGAAATGATGTTGCCCGCTTGATCTCGCTCAATATGCACCAAATCTTCATAGCGCATTTCGTCGGAAAGTGTGTAATACACCGCGTCGTTCACCGCAATCGTCGTGCTGGCGCGCATGGTGGCTTCACTGATGGACAACAGCACCCGTGTTACGTTGCGCTGAAAGTGAATAAAAACCGCCACGCAGATAATCAGCACCCCCAACAACAGTGCAAACCATTTCTTTTTGCCTCGTTTGCGCAGTTGGAGTTTCTTGCGGTGCGCGTAAGGCAGATCATATTCAGCAAAGCGTGGTCTCATGTCAGATAGGGGAGGAGTTCCTCCAAAACGCGCTCATTGCCAGCTGTGAAGGAGTTATTTTCGAGGCGGAGCCTCATTGTTTGGTCGGCAAGCGCCTTTTCGATGGCGGTGGGCAGAGTATCCAACTGCGTTTGATGTAGGATATGGCAAAGTCCTTTTTCTGCAAAATACTTGGCGTTTTCCACTTGATCTCCACGAGAGGCGTGTTCTAAAGGAATGAGAATACTCGGCTTTTTGAAGGCAAGAATTTCAAACACCGCACCCGATCCTGCGCGCGAAAGAATGAGGTCGGACGCCGCGTAGAGACTACCCATGTCTGTGATGAACTCAAATTGGTGGTAGTTTTTAAAATTGTTATCCACCACGTTTCCCTTTCCGCAAACGTGTAAAATGGTATAGCGGGCAAGCAAGGATTTGAGATGCTTGCGGACGGCTTGGTTGACAAGCTGGCTGCCACTTCCGCCTCCTATGATAAGGAGAACGGTTTCTTCTTCAGAAATGGACAGAGAAGCGCGGGCCTGTTTGCGTATGGAGTTAAATAGCGAAGGGCGCAGGAGCGCGCCACTATATTGGCCGTGGGGCAGTTTTTGGGCGGTTTCGGGGAAGGATGTGAACATTTTTTTGCAAAACCGTGCCGTCAAGCGGTTGGTGAGCCCGGGAGAAAAATCACTTTCGTGCGCAAAGCAGGGGATACGGAGTTTTCGCGCGGCAAGAAGTACGGGCAGGGCAACGTAGCCCCCTTTAGAAAAGATGACGTCAGGTTGAAGCATTTTCAAAGCATGGACGGCTTCTTGTTTGGCGTGATGAAGGGCGAAGGGGATTTTTAGGTTATTTTTGAGCGCCGATAAGGACATGCCCCTTGCGAACTTGGGACAATGGAGTGCATAATAGGGGATATGCAAGGGGGCGAGAATGCGTTTTTCAATGCCGTTCGTGCCTATATAGGCAATATCCATGTTGCCAAGTGAAAGGAGTTGTTCTATGAGCGCAAGATTAGGGATAACGTGCCCGGCGCTTCCACCGCCGGTGAATAGGATTTTTTTCATACTTCTATTATAGACGGCAAGTGGTTGGGATATTCCAATTTTTTCTTTCAGAGAAATAAAATACACCCATGCAAATACGTCAACGCATACATGGGTGCTTCATTTAAGAATAAATCGTGGATGTTTCCAGCAAAAATGCTTGCATTTTTTCCTGTAAAGACAGCGGGGAAAGGATACGAATGTGTCTGCCAAATTGAAGCAGACAAGGGAGAAGTTGTTCATTGTCCGCCAAGAGAACATCTGCAATTCGTTTGCCCTTATAGGTGTGTATATTTTCTCTGCCCAGCCATTCAATTAAAAAAGTGGGCGGATCGCCCAACAACTCTAAGCGGACGGAAAGCATGGGCGCGCTTTCGGAAAGGGGAATGTCTGTTTGGGAAAAGGGACGTTTTCGAAAATGCTCGTCCGTTTTCTTAAGGGAGAGCAGTTGCCCTAAGGGGAACAGGCGAAAATGCCGATTTAAATGACAAAAAGCGTAGACAAAAGGCCGATTTTCCTTGAGGACGAGGACGTGCGGTTCGATGCGAGAAATGATCCTCTTCCCACCTTGCTTGTATTCCACTTCCACGAGGTTTTCTTCGTGTAGACAACGTTCCATAATCCGCAATTTCTCCCGTTCCGATTGAGGAATGGTGAGAAAACTGTCCGTAAGGTGAATGGTTTCCGTCCCGAAGTGGGAGGCGTAAGCGTTCTGTTTGACGGCGGTGGAAAGTTTGCGCTTGGCCTCTAAAAAACGCTCTTCCGGTTGGTGCGCATAGGTAAACGCAAGCGCTTCTAAAAGGCTTTCATACTCACTTTCCGTCAAGAAATGCGCCGGCAGGGTGTAGCTGTCGGAGAGATAAATGCCACCGCTTCTGCCACGTTTCACCGTGAGGGGGAGCGTTTCGCTGAGTACCGCCACATAACGATAGACGGTGCGCAGGGAAATATCGTGCTTTTGCGCGAGATAACCTGCGGTGAGATGACGCTTGGATAAAAGCTCGGTCAGAATGTCGAGAAGGATGGAAAATTGCATAAAAATTACCTCTTTTGTCGATGTTATAAGTATATCATAGAAAATGGGGTTTGTCAAGTGTGGAATTTTCGTGAATTTGAAGGGGAAAGTGGGTAAAATGCTTGACTTTTTTCGGGAAAAGTTGTACAGTTATAAGTGAAAAAAACTTTGTGTTTGTAAAATACACAAGAGAGGAGATTTTTATGGCAAACGTAATGGATACTCTCCGCGCGAGAGGGTTTGTAAAACAGACCGTTTATGAAGAAGAATTATATGAAAAGCTTGGCAAGGAAAGCGTGCCTTTCTATATTGGATTTGATCCCACGGCAGACTCTCTGCACGTTGGACACTTCATGCAACTTATCGCTATGCATCATATGCAACAGGCAGGTCATAAGCCCATCATTTTGATCGGTGGGGGTACGGCAATGGTTGGCGATCCTTCCGGCAGAACGGATATGCGTTCGATGATGACGAAGGAAACCATTCGACACAACGTGGAATGCTTTAAAAAACAAATGTCGAAATTTATCTCCTTTGAAGGGGAAAATGCGGCAATTATCGTGGATAATGCCGATTGGTTGATGGAATTGAATTATATTGATTTCCTTCGTGAAATTGGCGCGCACTTCTCCGTCAATAGAATGTTGACGTCGGAATGTTTCAAACAGCGTTTGGAACGTGGTCTTTCCTTCCTCGAATTCAACTATATGTTGATGCAGGGGTATGACTTCCTCGTATTGTACAGAAAGTATGGCTGTCAGTTAGAGCTTGGCGGTGATGACCAGTGGAGCAACATTTTGGCAGGGGCAAACCTCATTCGAATTAAGGAACAAAAACCTGCCTATGCCATGACCTTCACCCTTTTAACGACGTCGGACGGCAAGAAGATGGGTAAAACCGCGAAAGGGGCTGTTTGGCTTGATGAAAATAAGACGACGCCTTACGAATTCTACCAGTATTGGAGAAACATCAACGACGAGGACGTGGAAAATTGCATGAAGCTTCTCACCTTCCTGCCCTTGGAGCAGGTGGAAGAACTCTGCGCGCACCGTGACGAACGCATCAACAAGGCGAAGGAAGTGCTTGCGTACGAACTTACGAAAGAAGTGCACGGCGAAGAGCAGGCAAAGCTTGCAGAAAGTCAAGCAAAGGCGGCGTTCGGCGGCGGCAATGCAGAACTTTTGACGAAGGAAGTTTCGGGGGTAGAAACGGTGGTTGACGCAATGGTGGCGGCGGGAGTTGCCAAATCCAAAGGCGAAGCGCGCAGACTTATCGAACAGGGCGGTGTTTCGGTGGATGAAACGAAGGTAACGGATGCGAACATGCCTATTCCTTCTAAAGAATTTGTTTTGCACAAAGGCAAGAAAGTGCATTTGAAAATTGTTATAAAATAAGCAAAAAGAATGCGTGGATGTGCCTTGCAGGGTGCGTTTGCGCATTTTTGTGTGGGAATTAAAGTTGGGTGCATTGTTAAAAAAAGCCTTCCCTAGAGGGGGAAGACTTAATATAAGGACAATAAAAAACGAGTTGTCGAGGGCGTCGACCTCTACAGCGCCCATGACAGCCTGCAAATTTTAAGGAGAAATGATATGGAATTGCCAAGCGTTTATTGGGTTGATCCAGCGACGTTTTATATAGCGTTTACCATATTTATCGTTTTTTTTACAATCCATGTTATTTATAAAAATTAAAAACAAATTGATAAAATTTAGTCCGTTAATTTTAACGTGCATAGCAACTACTGTTTTTCTTGGCTTATTTATCATTGGGCAAGGTTGGAATCAAATAGGATATCTATTCTTCACAATTTTTTCGGCGTTTTTATTTGCGGTTTCTGTTTTAAGCTGCTGGATTTGCTGGCTGATTAGAAAGGTAAAAAACATTTAGGGCTTGTGAATGGCGGCTTGAATACGCAATCAATCTCGGTTATGAAAAATGGAAAATAAATTATCTAAAAGAAAATATCCTCGTTTGAAGGAATTTGATTACAGTTCTTCAGGAGCGTATTTTATAACGATATGTACGCAAGATCGAAAATGTATATTATCGACCGTAGGGTGGGGGCTTGCTCCCACCGAGGTGGAGTCTATGGACTATACGCAATATGGTAAAATTGCAGAACAACAATTGATATTGCTTGAAAAACGGTATCCTTGTTTAAAGATTGACAAATATGTCATTATGCCAAATCATATACACGCAATTTTTGTTTTGGAGAAGGAATCGGTGGGAGCAAGCCCCCACCCTACGATTATGGATATTGTTTGTGTATATAAATCGTTAACTACAAGAGAATGTAGAAAGAATGGGCTTGCAGATAAATTATTTCAACGGTCTTTTTACGAGCATATTATTCGTGATCAAACAGATTATGAGGAAATTTCTCGATATATTTATGAAAATCCTATGCGTTGGTATTACGACAAATTGTATGTAGAGGAATAAATCGATTGAGTAAATCCATGGAAAAATGTGTTTATCGATCGTAGGGGGGGCTTGCTCCCACCGTGATAAAATATAATTGAATTATAAAAAAGGGAAAAAGGAGTAAAACCATGAAAAAAGGATTAAAAATCGGTATTTTTATTGGAGTGCTTGCATTCTCCTGGATATTCTTTATTTTTGAAGAAGAACTTGCTTTTTATGGTATATATAATTTAACAAGCTATGGAGTACATGAAATTGCAGGTATTATTCCAATGCTTGGTATATTGGCAACTGTTGTTGCGGTTTTTCTTGAAGTCATGTATAAGAGAAAAAATAAAGAAGACAAACAATCTAAATGGTTTATTTGTCTATTCCTGTGTCTTACCTTACTTCAAAGTTCTTGGTTTATCGCAAAATCTGATGACGTATATACAAGCGCTGTCGGAACTGTTGTTGAAACCAATGTAACAGAAAATAGGATTGTTGTAGAGAAAGAATTAGGGGCGCAGAAGGTGCTTGTGGAATTAAAAGCTCCGGGAACATTTTGTAATATGGTAAAAGTGGGTGAGCAATATTTCTTTACATATGTTTATGATAAGGACACCCCCAATGAAGGGAAAATGGATTCCGTGTCGCTTTTAGAAGATTAAAATATCATCGAGCCTTATAAATAAAATATTCGTCTAATAGAAAAGAAAGGTAAAACCATGGAAAAATCCGTTCTTACGGTGTTTGCACCGCATGAAAGTGAAAAAATAATTGAAAAATCCCGTTTTTTGACGTACAGCGAACACGTGGAAAGCGAAGAGGAAGCCAAGGCATTTATTGCGAAAATTCGTAAGATGCACTCCTTGGCTACGCACGTTTGTTACGCTTTTATCTCGGATAAAACGGGCAATTTGCAACGCTTTTCAGACGATGGTGAACCGCAGGGAACGGCAGGCATTCCCATTTTGGAAGTGTTAAAAGCCAAAAAATTGTACGAAACGGCTGTGGCGGTCGTGCGCTATTTTGGCGGTATCAAATTGGGGGCCGGCGGCTTGGTGCGCGCCTACTCCTCTTCGGCGGCGGAAAATTTGGACGGCGCGGATATTCGAGTGTTGGAAGTGTGCGCCGAACGCTTTATCGAGGTGGACTATACGGGCATTGATTCCGTGCAAAAATATATCTCAACGCATACCTGCTCCCTCCTTTCTACCGATTACGGGGAAAAAGTGCGGTTCCGTTTGGCTCTTAAAAAGGTGGAAGCAGAGGAATTTTGTACGGAGCTTGTCGATTATATGCAGGGCCGTGTAAAGATTGAAAAAGGGGAAGAATATTACGTCCCGTTTAAGATATAAATTAATAATTTAATTAGGAGGAAAAAACTATGAAGTATATCAATTTACGAGAAGACTTGCGCGCTTCAAACATCGTGATGGGTTGCATGCGCATTGCGGATAAGCCCATGATGCAGATCGAGGAAACGATTACCCTTGCCATGAACGCTGGGGTGAATATGTTCGACCTCGCTGACATCTATGCCGGTGGGGAAGCGGAACGCGTGTTTGGCCGCGCGATGCAAAACATTGGCATTGATCGTAAGGATTATATCCTGCAGACCAAGTGTGGCATTCGCAAGGATGAAATTGGGAAAATTAATCGGTTCGATTTTTCCAAAGAGTACATTTTACAGGCGACGGAAAACAGTTTGGCTCGTCTTGGCACGGAATATATCGACATTTTGCTCTTGCATCGTCCCGACACGCTTGTCGAGCCGGAAGAAGTGGCAGAGGCCTTTGATATTCTTCGTGAACAGGGCAAAGTGCGCGCGTTTGGCGTCAGCAATTTCTCTGCTATGCAGATGCAACTTTTTGAAAATGCAGGCATTGAAATCATTGCCAATCAAATGCAGTTCTCCCTCGGCCATACAGCGCCCGTCGACGCAGGTTTTAACGTGAATATGTACAAGGAAGAATCGGTTACCCGCGCAGGGGATGCGATGGAATATTGTCGTGCGAACGGCATTGCCATGCAGGCATGGTCGCCCCTTCAACACGGCTTCTTTAAGGGGAATTTTGTCGGGAGTGAGCAATTCCCTGCCTTGAATGCAGAACTCAATCGCTTGGCGGATAAGTATAACGTATCTCCCGCCACGATTGCGGTGGCTTGGATTTTGCGCCATCCTGCCTATAAGCAGGTCATCACGGGCACAACCAGCATGAATCACATGATGGAAATGTGTGATGCAGGGGATGTGGAATTGACGCGTGACGAGTGGTACACCCTCTATTGCGCAACGGGTAGAATTTTACCATAAATTAAAAGGCTCTGTCCCATTCTCTGTGGCATAGCCAAATAAAAAAAGGGCATACCATGTATGCGTTGAACTATTAAATTTAAAGAAAGGAAGAGATTATGGCAACTGTTTTGCTTACGAATATTAACAAAATATATGATTCAGGCGTGCAGGCGGTGTTCGACGCTAATTTACACGTGCAAGATGGAGAATTTTTGACGATTGTCGGCCCGTCAGGATGTGGAAAAACAAGCGTTCTTCGCATGATTGCCGGGTTGGAAACGGTTACGAGTGGGGAACTTCATATCGGAGAACTCTTCGCCAACGACGTCGATCCGAAGGATCGTGATTTGGCAATGGTTTTTCAAAATTTTCCCCTGTATCCCAATCTGTCCGTGTATGAAAATATGGCGTTTGGTTTAAAAAATCGCAACGCGCCCAAGGAAGTTGTTGACGAACGCGTGCATGCGGCTGCGGAAATGTTGGGGTTAAAACCCTACTTAAACAGCAAGCCGAAAGCGTTGACAGGGCTGGAAAAACAGCGTGTTACGCTGGGTAGAGCCATCGTGCGCGAACCCAATGCTGTGTTGTTTGACGATCCGTTGTCCAATCTCGATGTAAAACTCAAATACACCATGCGTGGCGAACTGGTCAAATTGCACGCGCGCATGCAGACGACGTTTGTGTACGTGACGCGCGATCCGGCGGAAGCCATGTCTTTGGGCACGCGCGTGGCGGTCATGAAAGACGGGTTTGTTCAGCAGGTGGACACCCCTCAAAATTTGTACGACTATCCAAACAATGCGTTTGTGGCGGATTATATCGGCGGAGTGACACTCCTGAAAAACGCTTGCTTAGAGCAGGAAGATGACGGGGTGTACGCACGGCTCAATGGCGGGCAAAAAATCCTTTTGCCGACGTCGCTTTGCGAACGGATTTCCGATCTCAACGCATACCTGGGTACGGGGAAAGCGATAATTTTGGGCGTTCACGCAGAGGATGTTATGCTTGCGCCCGACGGAGAAATTTCCGCCACGGTTACGGAAGTGAAGAAGGCGGGCGAGGAACTTTTGCTTGCCTGTGCTTGGAAGGACGATGCCCTGCCGCTGCTTGTCCGCGTGGGCGAGGGGACGGAGGTTGCCGTCAAGGACGAAGTGAAACTCCATGTGAAAGGGGAGTATTTACAGTTGTTTGATGGAGAAACGGAGTTGACCTTGTTGGCGAGGGACGAGGGGTATCAGCAGACGGGGAGCGTGGACAGCGAACTGCGTCCATTGAGTGTGCAGGCGATGCAGGAGCGCATCGCTGTGGCAAACAAACCAGCCAAAGTTAAGAAAAAATAAGGGATAAAAAAAGAGCGCCGTCGAGAAAATTCTCGACGGCATTTTTCTATTCCATTGTTAGGGTTAAGCCCAAACGACCACGTTGCCGTTTTCGTCGTAGTGCCAATAATTGCCACTCGTCGTAGGCTGACTTTCACTGTAATAATAACGGGTTGCGTTGGTTAATTTATAATTATATCCATAAGTATTATCAATCGAAATTGCAGACCAATCGCTTGCTGAACCTTTGTAATATATGCTCGTCAAGCTGGAGCAATTAGAGAACGCCCCTTCACCAATCGAAGTTACGCTGTCACCAATCACCACGCTCGTCAAGCTGTCGCAAGAATAGAACGCATAAGAACCAATCGAAGTTACACTGTCGGGAATAGTAAATGATGTTGCCGTTTTACCGATTGCATATTGAAT
>JAFTMD010000041.1 GCA_017452585.1 Clostridia bacterium | reverse complement strand
GAAAGCGGGCTCGACCGCTTGATTAAGAAATCCTACGCGCTCCTTGGTCTTATCTCCTATCTGACCGCAGGCGAAAAGGAAACCCGCGCGTGGACAATCGTCAAAGGAACGAAAGCGCCGCAGGCCGCAGGAAAAATTCACACAGACTTTGAGAAAGGATTTATCCGCGCAGACGTTGTCTATTGGGAAACACTCGTCACCCTCGGTTCTATCGCAGCAGCGAAAGCGGAAGGGAAAGTTCGTTCGGAAGGCAAGGAATACATCATGCAAGACGGCGACGTGGTTGAATATTATTTCAACGTTTCCAAGAGCAATAAATAAGGCAATATAAAAGGATAGCAAAATTTTTGCTATCCTTTACTTTTTGCTTTGCAAAAACACTCAACTTTACGCACAAAGTATAGTTGCCATACTAAGCGTTTATATATCACAAACATTATTTTCAATCAATAATACTATATCGAAAATGAAATGATTAAAATCTTCATCTGGATACTTTTCTTTATTAGATTTTATTTCTTGTTCAATCGCTTTAATTGGCTCAAATAGACCAACATATATCTTTTTCCCTTTTGAGAGCTTCTTTAATATTTGTTGAATAGGTAAATCTTCGAGGTCACAACGAAGTATATCGAAAAAATCATATTCATTTTTATCTACAATGTTCATTTTTTTCAACAACTCTTTGGCCTTATTTTTATCTACGTCTCCAACTTTTCCATAATATTTAAGAATAATGCTATTTCTTTTAACATCAAAGAAGGTAAATAAAAGACAAAAAACAACGATTGTACTCGCAAAAACTAAGCAAGAGACAAGGGCATTTTGATCAAAAGTTTCACATCTCAAAATTGTAATTAAAAAATATATAAAAACCACAAGAATTGAAATAATAGCAATTATGCGGAAAATATTAAGTTGTTTCTTATATTTTTTTATGATAATATTTTTGTCTCCCACCCTTTACACTCCTTTTATTTAAGACATTACTTAAACGTCCTTTTATTTTTCAATGGAATATTCATAGAGATGATAGAGAGATTTTGCCATCTTTCCTGCATATAATTTCTGGAACAGCCATCTTTCTCCACCTTGCAATTCTGCCACCAACCTTGCAGGCGTCATGTCATGCTCGCAAACAAAATTTACTTGCTCCGATGTCAGCATCTTGGGATCATTGACTCCGTACACGGTAGAAACTCCCACCTCACGGATAGGATTTCGATACTTGGACATTTTTGCCGCAAATTCGGAATACACATCCAAGAGAATGTTTACTTTGGAGAAGTGCGTTGCCAATGCTTGAAGGAATTGTTTCACCTCGTCGGCGTGAGAATACATGCACACGCCTTCCATAAGCACGATCAAACGTCGGTTTGACGGCAGTTGCTGCAACCAATCGCACTTGCGGAAATCACCCACAAGCATTGTATAATTTTCCTTGTTTTCGTAATAATTTTGGCGCACTTGGATCACTTCGTCAAAATCCACGTCATACCAAGGAATATTGGGACGATTGACGCGCAACACACGGCTATCCAATCCACAACCGATATGTAAAACGACGCAATTTTCCTCACATTTTTCTTTTACCCAATCGTCAAAAACACGCGCGCGCATTGCCATGTAGTAAGCAAGCCATTTGGAAGAAGCTTTTCTCGACAACGAAAAACCTTCTTTTTGCCAAATTTCCACCGCTTTTTCGTCCTGTAAAATCACCCCTTTATCGGTTACAAATTGCTTTCCGTACAAAGGAATGTATAGCGTTTTCTGCACCTCATTCATCAAAGTTTCCCTTCCTCTTTTAAATAATCCTCCAAGATCTGCGCAGCCAAAGCCACCATTTCCGCACAGGAACGCTTTTTATAATATTCCTGCGTGCGCGCTTCCGCCTCACCGCCCACTTGAACGGGCACTTTCATGCCTTGCAAAAGTTCTCCGCAAATTAAGCTTCCCGTCTCTGCCTGAAATTTACCGCAAAGCTCCTGTACAATGGCGTATGTTTTTTTCTTGTTTTCAGGGGAGTTTTCCGCTTCTGCAAACACCATTCCAATTACACTCGCCATTCCGCTAACTGCCCCACAGGTCAGGCGCAATCGGCCAAGGCCACCACCGTACGGCAACATAATCTTCAAAATAACACTTTCATCCAAGCCCATGACGTCCGAAAACGACAATGCAACCGCTTGTGAACACGCAAATCCTTGTAAAAAATATTCTTTTGCTCTTTCTGCTCTTGACATTCGTAAATACCTCTGCTATAATAGTGTTATGGGAAAAATTTTTTACACAGACAAAACAGATCTTCCATCCCTTACGTTTGTAAAACGGGTTTTGGCCTTGGAATATGGCATACAAACCCCCACTATTTTACGAACAAAAAACGGAAAACCTTACCTCGCTACCGGTGAGGTGTATTTTTCTGTTTCCCATACGTCGGAAAAATTGTTTTTGGCCTTTTCAAAAAAGCCCGTTGGCTTGGACGCGGAATTACGTACTCGTGAAATTGATTACTCCGCTATTTTGAAAAAATTCACCAAACAAGAAACTTTGGAAATTGAAAATACCGTCGATTTTTTGAAGCATTGGGTAGTAAAAGAGAGCGTCATAAAATACATAGGTGGAACTCTCGCCCGAGATTTAAAAAAAATCGAGTATTTGCATGGTGAAGTTTTTTACAAAAAAGCCCCCTTGCAAGCGCAGATCTATACGCGAACTGCTTGCGGACATCTGCTTGCCATTTGCGGCGAAGAAGATTTTGAAAAGGTGGAAATTTTTCCTTTAACAGTATAACATATTACTATAAAAAAGACAAGCAAAATAACGAAAAAACGCAAAAGAGGTAAACAATGATTGATTTAGGCGATTGGAATGAACGGCTTGCTCCCCTTTTCGCTGATGAGCGATATTTAAAAATTCGGAAATTTTTAATCGAGGAATACCGCAATCATACCGTCTATCCGGATATGTATGATTTATACAACTGTTTCCGCTATACGCAATTTGATAATGTGAAGGTGGTCTTGCTCGGTCAAGATCCCTACCACAACGTTGGTCAGGCGCATGGCCTTTGCTTTTCCGTACAGGACGGCATTCCCAATCCCCCTTCCTTGGAAAATATTTTCAAAGAACTCAAAGCCGACGTCGGTTGCGAGCTTCCTAAAAACGGAAATTTGACCAAATGGGCGAAGGAGGGCGTGCTTTTGTTGAACACCTCCCTTTCTGTCCGCGCGCATCAAGCAAATTCACATTCCAAATGCGGTTGGGCGTGGTTTACGGACAGTGTTATCCAACTCATCTCAGAGCAAAAGGAACACGTCGTTTTCATTCTTTGGGGCGGAAATGCCAGAAGCAAGAAGACGTTGATTGACGAAAGCAAGCATCTTATCTTGGAAACCGTTCACCCTTCCCCTCTATCGGCATACAATGGATTTTTTGGCTGTAAACATTTCTCCAAGACAAATACCTATCTCGAAAAACACGGAATGATGCCCATTGATTGGGATTTAACCAAATAAAAAGAAGGAAGTATGTTTCGCATACTTCCTATTTTTTGCGTTTTTTTAAGGATTAAAGCCGTTTAATACACTTAATTATGTCAGACATAGGTATTATGACAGACATAGAACCGAGTAAAATCACCCTATTTAACCGATATTACATCAATTTTGCCAAAATCTTCTTCAAGGCGTATTTACAATGTTCATACGTCAATCCACCTTGGAAATAGGCGGTATACGGCTCCTTTATGGGTGCATCCGCGGAAAGCTCAATCGACGCACCTTCTACAAAACAACCTGCCGCCATGATAACTTTGCTATCATAACCGGGCATATCCCAAGGCTCGAGGGTTACGAAACTGTCCACGGGAGAAGCCTCCTGCACCGATTGAATGAAGGCGCAGAGCTGTTCAGCCGTGTCAAATCGAATAGCTCGCGTGATATCAGCCGGCGTTTTGTCCAACTTCGGGAAGTTTTCGTATCCCAAATTTTCCATACATTTGCCAATAACGAGGCTACCTTTAATCGCCTGATTGACCGTGTGCGGTGCAAGAAATAAGCCCTGATAGAACAAACGATAACCGTAAGCGTACGAGCCAACCTCATTTCCAACGGAAGGCGCAGTCAAACGTCTGCCAATCAGATCAATATACCCGTCTTTCCCAACAATATAACCGCCCGTGGGCGCTAAACCGCCACCGGGATTTTTGATGAGCGAACCAACCGCAACATCTGCCCCAACGTCACAAGGTTCCAACTTTTCAACAAACTCGCCATAGCAATTATCGACAAAAATACACCCTGTAAAGCCCTGCGCGCGAACAAAATCGCAAATTTCGCCGATTTCCGCCACGGTAAATGCATCACGAAGTTCGTATCCACGAGAACGTTGAATGTAAATCATCTTGAGCTTTTCTCCCAAGCGTTGCATATCCGCTTGGATTTTTTCTTTATCAAATTTTCCGTCAGCCGTTAAATCGGTGCAATCAAAAGAAATTCCAAAATCCTTCAATGAACCGTTTCCTTCCCCGAAAATAACCCCACGAATGGTATCATAAGGAAGCCCCGACACGGACAATACGGCATCACCTGTGCGCAAAACACCAAACAAACCAACCGCTAAGGCGTGCGTACCACTCAACAAGGCAGGAGAAACGATTCCCGCTTCCGCCCCAAGCGATTCCGCAAAAACATCACCCAAAACAAATCGGCCTTCATCACCATAACCGTAACCCGTTGTGCCATTGAAATGGCGTAAAGCGATTGAATGCTTATTAAATGCCTGCAAAACTTTCGCTTGGTTATATTCACTAATCTCATCTGCCAAGGCAAATTGCGCCTTTAATTGTTCTTCACTCGTTTTAATGAGTTCTTCTACTGTCATTTTCTATTCTCCATTTCATTATTATGTCACACATAATTATTATGCGTGACATAATAGCTTTATTTTACTAATTTTTCCACTTCAGATACAGTTGCGTTCTCCGGAGTAAGCAACGTATGATTTTGCATACGTTTAAAGAAGGTTTGCTGTCGTTTGGCGTAATTTCTGGTGTTCTTCTTGATTAACTCCTTCATTTCCGCTTCCGTTTTCCCAAGGCGTAAGCCTTCCGCAATTTCTTTATATCCGATACCCTGCATACACTGCATTTCTTCCGTAACCCCTTCCTGCATCAACGATTGCACCTCTTGCACCAAGCCTTGCTCAAACATCTTATCAACGCGTAAATTGATGCGATTGTACAGCTTATCCCTAGGATAATCAATCGAAACCGCCACAAATGGAAATCTTGGTGTCAACACGTCTTGCTGTTCCGATTTGGCTTTGCCGGTTACGTCGTAAATTTCCAAAGCGCGAATAACTCGCTTAACGTCATTATAATGCAATCTATCCGCGCTCAGCGGATCTTTTTCACGCAAAATGCCGTGTACGTATTCTTTCCCAAATTCCTCAGCCAACCTTTCGTACTTTTGACGAATTTCTTCATTGGCGCCCACGTTGCCAAATTGACTTTTGTAGAGCAAGGAATTGATATAAAAACCCGTACCGCCACAAATAATGGGCGTTTTGTCCTCCAGAAGCAACCTCTCCACGATGGGCAACGCCATTCCTTCATAATCACTGACGGAAAAACTCTCCTTGGGCGAAACAACATCTATCATATGATGGGGAATTCCTTCCCGTTCCTCCAAAGTCGGCTTTGCCGTGCCAATCGTCAACTTTTCATAGACGAGCAACGAATCCGCGGAGATAATTTCCCCATTGAACGCTTTTGCGCACGCGATGGAAAGCGCTGTTTTTCCCGATGCAGTTGCCCCGCAAATCACCAACACTTTCCTCATTAAACAATCCTCTTGAACATTTTTTCAAGCTCGGTTCGCGTCATCTTCACCACTACGGGACGACCGTGTGGGCATTTGAGCCCCATATCGCCATCCATGAGCGCAAATAACGCGTCGATTTCCTCTCTCGTCAAATCCATACCGCCTTTGACCGCCGCTTTGCAGGCAGCCGAAGCGAGTTTGTCCTTTAAAATGTCTACCATTCGAATGGCTTTCAATCCGCTGATATCACTCAAGATTTCATGGAAAAATGCCGTTAAATTGATATATTGTAAATCTACGGGAATGGCAGAAATCGCAAAAACATTTCCCTCACGTTCTTCCACTTCAAAACCCATTTCTTGAATTTCAGAAAGATGTTCGGACAAAAATTCCTTTTCAAAGACGTTGACGGAAAGTTCAAAAGGGATCAGCATGGGTTGCTGTATAACTTTACGTTTTGCCATCTGCGCCTTTAAACGATTGAAAATCAAACGCTCGTGCGCCGCGTGTTGATCAATGATATAAATGGCATCTTGGCATTCATACAAAAGATAGGTATTGAACAGTTTGCCTGCATATGTGCAAGAATGCACATCAATGCGGTTTTGCTTGTTCTTCTTCTCCATTTCCTCCAACAAACGCTTGTTTTCCGCAAACTGATCGAAGGCTTCCATATTCGTTTGTATGTCCGCAAACGCAGGATCATCTACCTGCATCACGTTGCGTTTGAAATAGAGTTCAGGGAAGCGTTCCCGCAAATCTTCCGCCGTTTTTTTCGTCTTTCTCGGAGGAGGCAATGCTGCAAGACCAGCCGGCTGTACGTAGTCCTCAATTTCGTCCATGGGAATAAATCCCTTGATAGGCTCTTTCTTTTTTATTCCTTCAAACGGAACGTCCAACCCCTGTTTTTTAGCCGTAAAGATGGGCGCGCTTTCTTCCATTTCTCGTTGCGCTTCTTCGTAAGTGAACGTTTCAACCCCAAACGATTGCTTCGTTTTGGGCGTTTCTTCTACCTTTTCCTTGTTCCACTTATTCCCATCAAACATGGATGGATAGGAAGGTTTTTCCGTCGGGATAATCACTTCTTCCTTGGATAAATCAAACATAGAACGATAGGAAGGCGTTTCCTGTTTTTTCTCTTCCGTTTTTTCTTTGGGCGTTTCCGTGAGAACGGGCGCACTCTCTACTTGATTGGAGATAGGTGTTTCCTGCTCGTCCGTATAAATAGACGCCGTAGGCATGGATACTACGTATTCCAACGCCTGCGCATTGCCATCCAAAACGGTTGTGATTACGCTGTATAAATTACCGTAAATCGTTCGATTATCCGCAAATCGAACGTCTGCCTTGTTGGGATGAACGTTGACGTCCACAATCTCCGCAGGTACGTCAATATATAAGACGTAAAACGGATATTGGCGTTTCATCATATAGCTTGCATACGCTGCAGAAATCGCCGTAGAAATGGTGATATTTTGAATGAGTCTTCCATTGAGAAATACTGTCTGATAACTCTTATTCGGCTTAAAAAAATGCTGATTGCCGATATAACCACGAATGTGTAAACCGTGCTTCTCCGCATTAATTTCATAGCATTTCGCAAGCGTTGTTGCACCATATACTTGCAAAAAGGCTTCCGCAATGCCACCGCCAAACGATTGCAGCACTTTCTTACCATTGACGTAATAGGTAAACGCTACGTCGGGACGAGATAAGATAAATTTGGATACAAAATTGGTGATATCCGCCTCTTCCGCCTTGTCCGATTTTAAAAATCCCAAACGTACGGGCGTATTAAAAAAGAGCATTTCCACCCGAACGTCCGTCCCCTTTTCTCCCGACGATTCAAGGATTTGACCAAGCTCTCCACCGTTGGAGAAAAGGGAGTAACACTTCCCTTCTTCCGTCTTGGAAGTGATGGTCATCTTAGAAACGGAAGCAATCGAAGCAACGGCTTCACCTCTAAAACCCAACGTCATGATGCGTTCTAAATCTTCTGCGTTGGCAATTTTGCTCGTTGCGTGGGGTAAAAAGGCGGAATGTAAGTCCTCACGTTCGATTCCGCAACCGTTATCCACCACGCGAATGAGTTGTTTCCCACCTTGTTCGATGAAAATTTCAATCTCCGTTGCCCCTGCGTCGAGGGAGTTTTCCACCAATTCTTTCACGACGGAATACGGTCTATCAACCACTTCCCCTGCCGCAATTCGATTGTAAACCTTTGCAGGTAAGATATTAATTTTAGGCATTATCCATTCCCCTCCAATTTGTCTTTAAGGTCGCTGAGCAACATAAACGCCTGCATGGGCGACATTGTATTAAGGTCGGTATCCAGCAAAATGCGTTCCACCTCGGAAAGCGTCTTTTCCTCTACCACTTCTTCCTCAAATTCCATCTGAATTTTTCCGCGCGCAATATCACTTTTTTCCAGGGCGCGAAGAATACTCTTGGCGCGTGTCGTTACTTCCTTGGGTACACCCGCAAGGGAGGCTACTTCAATACCAAAACTTCGGTTTGCGCCTCCGCGCGCAATCTTACGCAAAAATACCACAGCGCCATTGAGTTCCTTGACGGTGACTTTATAATTTTTCACCCCTTCCAACTTCGTTTCCAATTCCGTCAACTCGTGATAATGTGTGGAGAACAACGTCTTTGCGCCGATATGCTTGGTTAAAAATTCAATGACCGACCAAGCAATGGAAAGACCGTCATACGTACTTGTCCCACGACCAACCTCATCTAAAACGAGCAAGCTGTCTTTGGTAGCGTGCAACAAAATGGTTGCCACTTCCGTCATTTCCACCATGAAAGTACTCTGATCGTAAATGAGATTATCACTCGCCCCCACACGGGTAAAAATACGATCGGTCAAAGGAATTTCCGCCGACTTCGCAGGCACAAAAGCACCAATGTGCGCCATCACGGTAATCAACGCCACCTGTCGCATATATGTGCTCTTCCCTGCCATATTGGGGCCGGTAATGATCGCACAACGATTTTCGTCATTGTCAAGCAAGGTATCATTGGCTATAAAACGTTCTTTGGAAATCGCCTCCACAACCGGATGTCTGCCTTCGGTGATTTTTAATGTTTTTCCTGCGTCCACAATTTTGGGACGAACGTAACGGCGTTCCTTTGCCACCGTCGCAAAGGAAATCAAACAGTCCAGCATCGCCACTGCACTTGCAATCGTCTTTAATTTTTCAATGTTTTGCGCCAAAATTTCCATCAGCTTTGCATAGAGTTTGCTTTCAATCTGAATGGCACGCTCGCCACTCGTCAAAATTTTCTCCTCAAAGCGTTTTAATTCCTCCGTGATAAAGCGTTCCCCCGTCGTCAAGGTCTGCTTACGAATATATTCCGCAGGCACTTGATTTTTAAAGGAATTGGATACTTCGATATAGTAACCAAACACCTTATTAAATCCCACCTTCAAGGTTTTGATGTTGGTGCGATCACGTTCACGTTCCTCAATGTCCTTCAAAATTTCCTTGGCATCATCACGTATTCTGCGGAGTTCATCTAACTCCTGATGAAAGCCCGGACGAATATATCCGCCATCCTTCATGGTTGCGGAAGCATTGTCGTCAATAGCATCTCCCAAGATGTCCACAAGTTCCTGCATATCGAGGAGGCCTGCGCAAATATCCTTCGTAATCGACGAAGTAAATCCCGTCAATTGGAAACGCAAGGAAGGCAAAAGTTCTAACGATTTCCGCAAGGAAATACAATCAATAGGCGTGAAATTACCATTGGAGATTTTCCCTGCCAAGCGTTCGATATCGCGCATTTCTTTTAAGTTTTCCGAAATGCCAACACGCACAACGGAAGAATTGTATAATTCCTCTACGCCATCCAAGCGCGCGTTGATCTCCGCCTTATCCTTCAAAGGAGAAAGCATCATACGGGAAAGCAATCTTGCCCCCATGCCCGTCTTGGTCTTATCCAAAATCCAAAGCAACGAGCCGTATTTTTTATTCTCTGCATTGTTGCGCAAAAGCTCTAAATTGCGCACCGCATTGCCATCTAAGGTCATGAAGGCTTCCTTGTTGATGACATGAATGGTCGTCAAGTTAGAAAGCGCGTGCTTTTGCGTTTCTTTGAGATATTCTAAAAGAGCGCCGGCTGCGGAGATCATATCCTCTTTTCCGCCTAAACCATACGCCGACAAAGTTTTTGCGCCCAACTGTTCGAGGAGATTGCGTTCTGCTTGTTTCACGTTAAACGCCCACGGCATATAACAGGAAAAGGGCGGCAACAAATTATGGCGGATTTCCTTAATTTCCTTGGTGTACGGCAACATATCGTCGTTGCAGATGACTTCGGCAACCGACAATTTTACGAGATGCTCTACCCCCTCAAAAACGCCCGCTTCTCCGAGAAATTCTTCCACGAAAAATTCCCCTGTCGTGATGTCCGCCCAGGCAATAGCTACCCCGTCTACTGATTTAAAAACGCAGGCGATATAGTTATTTTTCCCCTCTTCCAACATGGTTTCTTCGGTAACCGTACCTGCAGAAACGATACGAATAACATCTCGTTCGACAAGCCCCTTTCCTGCCTTTGGATCGGAGAGCTGTTCGCAGATGGCTACCTTTTCACCGAGCGCGACCAACTTGGCAATATACGTATCCGCCGCATGGAAGGGAATCCCACACATGGGCGCGCGTTCTTCCAAGCCACAATCCCTGCCCGTCAAGGTTAAATCGAGCAGTTTTGACACCTTAACGGCATCCTCAAAAAACATCTCGTAGAAATCCCCCAGACGATAAAACAAGACGCAATCTTTATATTTTTCCTTCATGGAAAGATAATGGGTCATCATTGTAGAAAGTCCCATACGTTCACCTACCTTTTATTCCTCTACCCTTTCTCCATAGAGAGAAATGCCGTTCGCACGTGTAATCTTCAGTTTGACAAACTGGCCAATGCTCTCTTTTGCACTCTTAAAATAGACCATTCTGCCAAACTCATCTCTACCCATGCAAAGATCCTTTTTCTCATCGTAATCTTCACAGAGAATTTCAATCGTTTTACCGACGTATTTTTCCGACTTTTGACGAGTCAACGAATTGACGAGTTCCACAAGACGCATAATGCGATCCTTTTGTACGTCTTCAGGAATTTGATTTTCCATTTCCGCCGCTTTCGTTCCCTGACGAGGGGAATAGACAAACGTGAACGCCGAGGCGTAATCCACCTCTTTGACAAGCGCTTCCGTCTGCAGATAATCTTCCTCCGTCTCCCCGGGGAAACCGACAATAATGTCCGTGGTCACCTCCAC
The DNA here is from genome assembly GCA_017452585.1 of Clostridia bacterium. GTDB lineage: Bacteria > Bacillota > Clostridia > Christensenellales > Borkfalkiaceae > Scatosoma. Next base: position 1,094 of record JAFTMD010000041.1, on the reverse strand, counting down.
TTCAGGGAAGCGTTCCTTCAGCATCTGAATCTCCTCCAAATACTTTTCGCGCGTATAACGGCGATTCATTGCCTTTAGAATCGTATTCGAACCCGATTGTACGGGTAAATGCACAAGACGCATGATTTTTCTATGTTTTTCCATGACGTCAACGACGTCTTTATTGAAATCTTTTGGATGACTTGTCATAAAACGAAGACGGAAATTGCCCTCAATGGACGCCACTGCATCCAAAAGCTGTGCAAACGTCATTCCCGTTGAACCATCTGAACCATAGGAGTTGACATTTTGCCCCAAAAGGGTAATTTCTTTATAGCCGGCTTCCACAAGCCCTTTAACTTCTGCAATAATGTGTTCGGGCTTTCTCGAACGCTCCCTTCCACGCACATACGGCACAATACAATAGGAGCAAAAATTGTTGCACCCATACATGATATTCACCCATGCGTTGGGATAGCTGGTTCGATAGGCGTTGGTAAATTCAACGATCTCCCCTTCCTTCTCACGAATTTCAATCACCTTTTTCTTCTGCGATTTTTTACGCAAGATCAATTCGCCGAGTTGTTCTAAATTGAGCGTTCCGAACATGATGTCAATAAAGGGAAATTTCTTTTTTAACACGTCAGTTTTCCCCTTTTCTTGCGTCATACATCCCCCGACAGCAATAAGAAGATTCGGCTTTTCTCTCTTGAGTTTTTTCAACGCGCCTATATTTCCAAACGCATGATTTTCCGCATTCTCGCGGATACAGCAGGTATTGAAAACAATGATGTCGGCATCCTCTTTCTGATCGGTGGACACATACCCCATCTCTTGTAAAATCCCTGCAATTTTCTCCGATTCATGTACGTTCATTTGACAACCATACGTGACGATATGATATTTCTGTTGCATAATCCTTCTTTCCGTTTCTAAATTTGGACATAATATCCGAGTATAATATAAAATATTATACTCTTTTTCCAAAAAGAAAGCAAGTCTTTCACCCCTTCCCCTTTGATTTTTCCATAAACTTTTCTGAATTTTGCGTGAAAATAGTATAAATGCGCCATACTACTGACAAATGAAACGAATTAAACGAATACTATACATTG